>DATJXI010000163.1:0-2367 GCA_035500275.1 Roseiarcus sp.
CGCGCGGAGCAACAGGACATCCGCCCGCTCGAGATCGCCATCATCAATCTCATGGCCGACAAGATCACGACCGAGCGGCAACTGGCGCTCTGGCTCGGAAACACCACGCTGCAGGTCCATCTGAGCTTTTTGGCGACCGACAGATACGTGCACGGAGTCGCCAACGGGCGTGAGCCGCGAAACACGCCCGCCGACCATATCCTCAAATTCTACAGCCCATTTGGCGAAGTGAGGGGCAAGAAATTCGACGGCCTCATCGTCACGGGCGTCAATGCGTTGAAGCCGCGCGTCGAGCAGGAGGATTTCTGGCCGGATGTCGCCGACGTCCTGGAATGGTCGACGACCCACGCATTTTCATCGCTCTTTCTCTGCTGGGGCGCCAAGGCGGCGCTCAAATATTTTCACGACATCGACAGCCACAAGGGGGAAAAGAAGCTGTTCGGCCTCTTCGATCACCGGCTTGTCTCCGACCGAACGCAGCTCCTGTTCGGGTTTCCCGACGTCTTCCCGGCCCCGGTCTCGCGGTGGAAGAGCCCGAAGCGGGAGGACATCCTGAAGGTCCCGGCGCTTGAGATCGTCGCGGATTCGGAGGAGGCCGGCCCGAACATGCTTGTCGAGGCCGTCCCCTACGACGACGGGCGGATGCTGTACCCGAAGCGCGCCTATGTTCTCAACCACCCCGAATACGAGACGGAGACGCTGGGAAACGAATACCGGCGCGACAGCGCCGCCGACCCGTCCTGGCCCTTGCCCAAGCACTATTTCCCGGACGACGATCCCTCTCGGCCGCCCCTCAACCGCTGGCGGCACACCGCCCACATCTACACCAACTGGGTGACGGCCGTTTACGAGGCGACGCCGTACGACATGGAGGACATCCCGAATCCCTCGATGGGCGCGGCGGCTCGACCTGGACAGTCGGCGCAGACGACTTACGCGCGCAGCGCGGCGTTCTTGGGATCGTAGGGGCTGTCCGGGATGACGACGGCGCGGCGCTTCTCGCTGAGCACCGCGACCTCGACTTCGTTGCCTGGCGCTGCGAACTCGGGGCGGATCATGGCGAGCGCCAGCGACTTTTTCGTGCGCCAGCCGTAGCCGCCGGATGTGGTCCGTCCGATCGCCTTGCCGCCTTTCGTCACGGGTTCGGAGCCGCGCGCGTCGGCGTCGGTGACGCCTTGAAGCTCGAGCGTGACGAGCTTGTTCTCGAACCCTTTGCCGCACCATGTGACGAGCGCCTCGCGGCCCAAAAACTTGCCTTTGTTGAAGTCGACGAACCGATCGAGGCCCGACTCAAGAGCGGCGTATTCGATCGAAAGCTCTCGCCCGACCAGCTTGTAGGATTTTTCGAGCCGCATCGAATCCATCGCCCGAATGCCAAAGGGCTTGATGCCGAACGGCGCGCCCGCCTCGATCAACGCGTCGAAAACATAGTTCTGCATTTCGATCGGGTGATGCAGCTCGTAGCCGAGCTCGCCGACGAAATTGACTCTCAGCGCAAGAAGGCCCGCCGCGCGGACCGACAGGCTCCGGGCGGTGAGCCACGGGAACGCCTTGTCCGAAACGTCGATATCGGCGACCTTGGCCAGCACCTCCCGCGATCGCGGCCCCGCCAGCACGAGCACGCCGCGCTGGGTCGTGACTTTGTCGAGCCGCACGCTGCCGTCGCTCGGCAAAAGCTTATCGAGCGAATCGAAGTCATGGCTCTCGAGCGCTCCGGCCGAGACGAGATAGAAGCGCTCACGCCCGAGCCGCGTCAGGGTGAACTCCGCGCGGACACCCCCTTTCCGCGTGAGCAGATAGGTCAGCGTGACGCGTCCGGGGGTCTTCGGGATGCGGTTCGTCAGAATGGAATCGAGCCAGCGCTCCGTGCCGGGTCCGCTGACCTCGAATTTGGCGAAGGCGGACATGTCCATGAGGCCGACGTTCTCATGCACGTTCATGCATTCGGCGCCGACGAAGTCGAAATAGTTCGAGCGCCGGAAGCTCCATTTTTCCCGCACCGGTTCGCCTTCTGGCGCGACCGGATGGTTTTCGTTGAGGAGCACGTCGGGCTTGGCGAGATTGGCTTCGCTGAGAGCATAGCCTTGCGGCGCGAAAAAGTTCGGCCGCTCCCAGCCGTAAGTTGAGCCGAATACGGCGCCGAGCTCCTTCATGCGCGAATAGCAGGGTGTCTGGCGGAGCGGCCGCGCGGCGATGCGTTCCTCGTCGGGATAGTGGATCGTGAAAACCTTCGCGTAGGCCTCCTCGTTCTTCTCGATGAGGTAGCCTTTCTGCGCGTATGGGCCGAAGCGGCGCGGATCGACGCCGAGCATGTCGATGGTCGGCTCGCCCTCGACGATCCACTCGGCGAGCTGCCAGCCGGCGCCG
>DATJXI010000164.1:0-12137 GCA_035500275.1 Roseiarcus sp.
TCACCGCGCCGCAGGTCCTGTGGGTCAACATGGTGACCTCGGTCGCGCTCGGCTTGGTCATCTCGTTCGAGCCTCATGAGACCGACGTCATGCGAAGGCCGCCGCGCGCCATCGACCGGCCGATCGTCACGCCCTTCGGGATGTGGCGCATCCTCTTCGTCGGCGCGGCGCTTGTCGTCTACACGCTTGCCGCTTTCTTCTGGATGAAGAACTACGGCGCGTCAGACGGGATGGCGCGCACGGCCGCCGTCAACGCGATCACGCTCGGCCAGATCTTCTACCTGCTCAACAGCCGCTACCTGCTCGATTCGTCGCTGTCGCCAAGCGCCCACGCCGGCAATCCCTATCTCTGGTACGGCGTCGGCGCGGTCATCGTCCTGCAGCTCCTGTTCACCTACGCGCCGCCGTTCCACGCGATCTTCGGCAACGAGTCTCTGCCGTTGTGGGCCTGGCCCCCCCTCATCGGCGGCGGGATCGTGTTCTTCCTCGTCGTCGAGTTCGAGAAGCTTATCATCCGATCGATGCCGGTCCTGCGGCGCCGGGCGACGCAGCTGAACGAAGGAGCCACAGCGGCGACGTCCTGAGCAGATTCCCCCACCGCGACGATCCTCCGGTTCTAGCGCATTCCTTCCGTACCGGGACGGAACGGCAAGGGGTGCTCAGGGTCGATTCCGGCCCTCTGACAGCCGACCCGGTCGGGCGCCAAGCCTCAGATCCTAACTAACGGCGGTCGCTTCCCTTCGCCGCGACGACCGCCACCCGCAGCTGATCGATCGCGCGCTCGGCGTACTCGACGGACAGAATGATGTCGATCGTCGAAACCGCTTCGGGGGGCGTCGCCGCGGTGACCGTCAGGTAGACGTCGTCGTCCTGCGCGGCCGCGGAGGGCGGCGCTCCTGTCGCAAAAAGGAACGGCGCGCCTTCAGCGTGAACCTCGTCCAAGACTTTCTCTCCTTCGTGACCAACGAAGTTAAGTGACGTCGCCCGCCCGCGGCGCGCGCTTGTCGCCGAAAACCATTGCCCGCGGGAGATTCTCCCGGTGCCGCAGGCTCGCCAGAGCGACCCCGCCCAGATGGACACAAACGAGGATAAGGACGCCGTAAGCCGCGGCCGAGTGCACGGCCTGCATGGCGGCCGAGCCCCAGAAGGCGTCGGTGGTCATGAGCCATCCGGTGGCGGCCGTCGCGCCCATGGCGGCGAGCAGAACCACGATCATTGCGCCGCCGGCCGGATTGTGTCCGATGAATCGGGGCTCCGATCCGTCCGCCATGGCCTTCAGATAGGCAAGGACCGCATGCGGCGGGCGCACGAACTGCGAGAAGCGGGCGTAGCGCGGGCCGAGAAATCCCCAGGCGACCCGAACCGCCACCAGACCGCCGGCGAGATAGCCGACGGATTCGTGCAGACGCCGCCAATCCTCCGCCGTCGCCCAAGCGGCCGCGAAGCTCAGCGCGAGCGTCCAATGAAACACGCGCACCAAGGGATCCCACACTCGGACCATCGGCGAAGGCTCCGGCGACTTGACTGGCGTCAATTTTCGCCGGCCTCCGGGTTGTCGAGCTTCTGCAACGTTTCGGCGTTGTAGGCCATGTTGGCGCGCTTGCCGTCGCTGTCGATAGCGTAGACCTCGTAACAGCCGTTCTCGACCTTGATTTGGCGCACCTTGTAGCCACCCGCCTTGAGCTGGGACTCGAGCGTCGACTTCGGCCGCCACTGGGCTTTCGGCGCGGTGGAGCACTTTTCAGCCGCCACCGACGGCGCTGCGGCGGCGAGAGCGACGAAGGTAAGGACGGGTAGCAATTTCATCTGGATCTCCATGTCGCCGTAAGGCATGGAGCGCCATTTCCGCTCTCAATCGGTCTGAAGTTCGTTCACGAGATTACCGATTTGCAATATCCGATGGCGACCGGGGCCGCTCGCGGGCCCGCCCATAGTCGAACAGCGGAAAGAGGACGAGGCCCGCGGCGAAGCCGCCGAGATGGGCGATCCAGGCCACCGGCATGTCCGATACGCCAAGCTGCCGGGCGAAGGCGCCGAAGACGACATCGGTCGCAAGCCAAATTATGAGGAAGATGCGCGCCCGGGGTTCGACGAACACCTGCTTCAGGGTCGCCGGCCGGATGGCCTCGACCTCCGTCCCGCCGGCGAACCCGCTTGGCCCGAGGGGCGCCCCAGGTTGAAACATGAAACGCGTCGCTGCGCCCATGAGCCCGGACACCGCCGCGGACGCTCCGATGAGCGGCGAAAAGTCCATGGGCCCGCTCGCCCAATGCGCGAGCGACCCGGCGACCGAAGCCGCCGCCATGAAGAGGACAAACCGCAACCCGCCGAAACGGCGCGCGACCGGCGGGCCGAACGCGACGAGCCAGATCGTGTTGATGAGGACGTGCGTCCACGAGCCATGCAGAAGCGCGTAGGTCAGCAGGGTCCATAGCTTGGGCCCGCCGCTGAGCGCTTGGAGGTCGCGCATCGCGCGCGCCTGCTCGAGTGCGGCAGGGTCGTTGTTGGCGCGGATCAAAAGCTCGATCGCCTGCGCCGGCCACAGCCAGACCGTCAGCCGCCCAGGCGCGAAGGCGAGGGTTCGAATAACCTGGTCTTGCGTCACCGGGCTCGCCCAATTCAGCGCCGCATAGATGGCGATGAACAGCGCCGCGAAGGCGACCACGACCGGAGGGATACTGAAGATCGGTTCCTTCCGCGGCGGCGGGCCCGGCTCTTTGGCTGCCATGAATCCTTCCAACGAAACGGCCCGCGCAGATTTCGCTTACGCGCAAGTCCAGCCGGCGCCAAGCCGAGGCGTCAGACCCAGCAAGCGAGAGGCCAGGTCGGCTTGTCCCGCAGCGGGACGGCATCGGTCCTGCACCCGAGAGACACGGGCAAGCTTCAACGCCGGCTTTGTCTCTCAATGGGACGGGCTCCAGGCGGAGCGAGAGATTTCGATGAAACTCATGTCGTCAGCCGAGCTCTATGGCTACTGGAACGCGCTCCGGGGGGCGCGCGCCGCTCCGGATCGCGGCGACGTCGACCCTGGCGCGCTTGGCGCCATCCTCGCCGACACCTTTCTTCTCGACCTCGACGAGCGAAACGCCTTTCCGTTCCGCATCGCGGGCTCACGGGCAAATGCGTTGTTCGCGCGGGAGCTGCGGGGCATGTCGTTTCTCGAGATCTGGCGGGAGGCCGACCGGGAGAAGGTGACGTCAGTCCTTCAAAGCGCCGCCGAGCAAGCGAAACCCTATTTCCTCGCGGGGGAATCCTGGCTCTCCGGCTTGAGTTCGCTCGAGGTCGAGGCGACGTTGCTGCCGCTGCGTCAAGGTCATGCGCATTCGCGCCTGCTCGGCTCAATCGCAGCCGACGAATGGCCGGAGGAGCTCGGCCTAGTCGGCATCGGCCCCCTGAGTCTGATTTCGATCGACAAGCTTCCGACGCCATCCTGCTAGGGGTCAGCGCCGGTCCAAAGGGAGACCGCGCCGCCCGGAGGCGCATTACATCCGGGACCGGGTCTCGTGTCTCAAACGTGAAGAGGAAGCCCGCTCGCGATGCTGACTGGGTAACAAGCCCTTAAGCGATGGCCGATAGATTCGGGGTCCATTGACTCTGCTCGAAGCCAATCCATGCCCGCATTCATGACCGGCGCGCAGATTCGCGCTGAAGAGCGCGCCTTCAATGAGGGCGCGCCATGGGGTTCGGCAGAGTCCGGGCTCGTCGAGCGCCGGCGCCATCAGCGGGTGAAAGTGCGGCTGCCCGGCCGCTTCATGCGATCCAACCGCCAGGAATTCGACTGCGTCACCATCGACATGTCCCCCGGCGGCATCGCCTTCGCGTCCACGGTCGCAGTCGAGCGGGGAGAGCGCATCGTCGCCTACCTCAATCAGGTCGGCCGTCTTGAGGGGACGGTCGCCCGCACCTTCGCCGGCGGCTTCGCGATCCAGATGAAACTTCCTCCGGCCAAGCTCGACCGGCTGGCCGATCAGCTGACCTGGCTTGCCAATCGCGGGGCGCTCGGGCTCGCGGAGGACCGCAAGCACGAACGGATTTCGCTGCACAATGCGCGCACGACGCTCAAACTTGCGAACGGACGCGAGCTCTTGGCGAAGCTGATGGACGTCTCGATGTCGGGCGCGGCGATCGCCGTGGACTTCCGGCCAGCCGTGGGCGCGCGCGTGCTGGTCGGTTCGACGCCGGCCGAGGTCGTTCGCCATCTCGATTGTGGAGTGGCGGTCGAGTTCGCGCGCGCGATCCCGCCCGAGACGTTCGACGCCGACCTGATTCTCTAGCTGACCAAGCCTGAGTTCGGAATGGCTTCGGCTGCTTCGCTGTCCGTCTTTGATTGCAGCGCACCCAAGCTGATCGGCGGAAGCCTCCGCCCGAAGCACAAAGGGCCCGTTGCTGAACGGCCGACGCTGGGCGAAACGGGACGAAGTCCATCCCCACCTCACCTGTCGCCTGCCCGCCTCCATGAGCCGCGCCGCGTAGCGCGCCATCTGGTCGACCTCGATGTGGCGCTTTCTCTGGCCTTATGCCCGCCGAGCAGCCCCGGTCTCTAAAGCACGACGACGCGTGTTCCCTTGGCGACGCGCCCGTAGAGGTCGATCACATCGGCGTCGAGCATGCGGATGCAGCCTGACGACACGGCCTTGCCAATCGACGAGGGATCGTTGGTCCCGTGGATGCGGAACAAAGTGTCCTTCTTTCCCTGGAACAGGTAGAGCGCCCGCGCGCCGAGCGGGTTTTCCATGCCGCCGTCCATATGGTCCGGCAGGCTATGATCGCGAGCCAGCATTTCCGGCGGCGGGGTCCATCCCGGCCAGAACGACTTTCGGCCGACCTCGGCGACGCCCTTCCATGCAAAGCCCTGTCGCCCGACGCCGATTCCGTATTCGAGCGCGCGCCCGTCGCCGAGCGAGAGATAGAGCTTCCGGGTCTTCGTGTTGATCGTAAGCGTGCCGGGCGGCTGCCCGGTCGGATCGCTGACCTCCTTGCGGGTCGTGCGGCTCATATCGACGTCTCTGTCGAAGCCGCCGCGCGTCGAATAGTTCGGGTCGGCATCGGGCGGCAGATATTTCGCCGTTTCCTCGGGCGACAGGATCGTGCCAGAAAGGCCAAAGGGGAACTGAAACTGGGAGCCGGCCGCGGCGGGGTCCGAGAAGACGGCCATGCCGGCAAGGCTGATGAGCAGAAGAGTTCGCGCGCCAATCATGGAGGATTCGCCCCTGAGCACTTACCGGGCAAATCTAAACAGGATCGGCAGGATCGGGGAAGTCGCCATTGCCGGCGTTGGCGAATTCGATCCTCTGGCGAGCCGGCGCTTAAGCCTCCATCAGCCGCGCCGCGTAGCGCGCCATCGGGTCGACCTCGATGTTGACCTTCTCGCCCGGCTTGCGCTCGCCCCAGGTCGTGACGGCGAGCGTGTGCGGAATGAGCAGAACCTCGAATTCGTCGCCTTCGACCGCGTTCACGGTGAGCGAGGTCCCGTCGAGCGCGACCGACCCCTTCACCGCGACGAAGCGCGCGCATTCGCGCGGCGCGCGGAAGCGGAAATGCGCCATGCCCTCGAAGTCGCGCCGCGACAGGATTTCGGCCGCTCCGTCCACATGGCCGCTCACCATATGGCCGCCAAGCTCGTCGCCGACCTTCAAGGCCCGTTCAAGATTGACGCGCGTCCCGGCGCGCCAGCCGCCGAGCGTCGTGACCTTGAGCGTCTCCGCGCCGACGTCGAAGGAGACTGCCGAACCTGAGCCGCGCGGCTCGACGGCCACCGCAGTCAGGCAGACGCCGGCGTTGGCGATCGAAGCGCCGACGGCGATCGAAGCGGAATCGTAGGCGCACGCGACCGTCATCCGGCAAAGCTTCCCGAGCGGCGTCATCTCGATCACTTGGCCGACGTCGCTGATAATTCCGGTGAACATGGCGGCGTCCTTAGCGCGTTCTCCGACGCGCCTGCAATCGGCGTGCGCCCAGCGCGTTTACTCCGGAAAGCATTTCCCGAACGCCTTGAGGAGACGCGGCGGTCCCTTGACGCGGACCGCGCGGGTCAGCAAGGCCCGCAGCGTCGACATCTCCTTTGCGAGCACGCGGATCCAGGCATCGCCGTCCGCCGTCACGGACAGGTTGGCGTCCCCCTGATGGCCCTCGAGCACCCGCAGGCGGCGGTCGGCGATGACGACCGTCGCCTCGGCCGCCTCACGGCCCGTAAAACTGAAGTGATAAGTCGCCTGGAGGCCCGCGGCCTTGCCGGACTGAAACGAGAGCGGCATTCCGGCGAGAAAGCTCCGGATCGAAGTCGCGCGGGCGCCCGAGCGAACCCAGCGAATGCGCTTATTCGGGAAGCGGCGGGCGACATGGTCAGGTGCATCGCTGTTTCGGCTGACGTAGACCGTCTCCTCCTTTTGCGTTAGCGGATCCACGATCGTCTTCAGATGCGCGCGCTTGTCGGCGCGATAGGGGCCGACGACATCCTCGCCGGCGGGGCAGACGGCCAGGCAATAGCCCGCGTTGTAGTTGGGTCCATAAGCGAGGCTCTGCCAGCGCGCGACCGTTTCGGCGTAGCTCTGCTTCGCGCGGAAATCGCCCACCGAGCGACTCGACGCCACGTCCTCGACGAAGTTCACGAAGCCGCCCATGAACTGCTGATAATTGTGGGTGAGGCAGGCCGAGAAGTCGAAGGCGCCGTCGGGCTTGATCGCGCCGACCGGGCAGGCCGCAACGCAAAGCTTGCATTCGAGGCAGGGGTTGAAAGAGAGCGGCTCGGCGTAGGTGTCGACCTCCTCGGCGATCAGCACCGTGCCGAGCAGCACGAAGCTGCCGAACTTGGGATGGATGAGGCTGCGGTGGATGCCCATTTTGCCGAGGCCCGCGGCCTCCGCCACGCGCTTGTGCGACACGATCCAGCCGCGCTCGGGGAAGCGCTCCATCTCCATCGGAAAGGCCATCGCCGGGTTGAGCGCCCGCACGCCCATGTCCTCAAGGCGGCGCACGATCAACCGCGCCACTTCGTCGACCTCATGCCCCGAACGATGGAATTCGAGATTGGCGACCGAGCGGGCGGGCGAACGCACCGGCTCGCGGTTCATGCGAACCACGAGCGCAAGCAGCGTCCGGGTTGCGGGAAAGGCGCGCGCGATATGCGGCCGCTCGGGTGCAAGCGCCGGGTCGTCGATCGAAACGAGGCCGCAGTCGTCGGCGCCGCACGCGCGCGCGAGCGCGAGAAGGCCGGCCGCCGTGAGCCGTTCGCCGCTTGGGGCAGGCCGCGTCCTCTCAAGGGCTTGCGCTTCGCTCATCGGACGGCCTCCTTCCGGTCATGAGCGCCAACAGACGCCGCACGCTCGCGCGTGAGCCCCGCCATCACGCGCTCCATCGCGCGCACGCGGAAGGTCCGTGGCAGAGGGGCGAGCGAGGCTTCGAGCGCCTTGGCGAGGAGGCCGGGGCGCACGGTCGTCTTCCTTCCCAGCGCCGCGAGCGTGCCGAGCGCGACCTCTTCCGGCGTCTGGCCCGAATTGATCGCCATGCCGGCGCGCGCGCCGAAACCGCTCTTCACCGGGCCGGGCGCGGAGGCCAGGACGTCAACGCCGAGCGGCTTCACTTCCCGCGCGAGACCCTCCGCAAAGGTCTGCACAAACGCTTTCGTCGCCGCGTAAGTCGCCGCGCGCGGCACGCCCTGAAAGGCGACGAGCGAGCTCATGAGAACAATCCCGCCCCTCCCCCGTGCGGCGAAGCGCTTCGCGAAGGCGTGGGCCGACTGAACGAGCGCGCGGCAGTTCACGTCGACCATCTCAAGCTCGTCCGCGACCGCGTTGTCGACGAACGGGCCCGACGTCCCGAAACCCGCCGCAGCGAAGAGAAGGCCGACGTCGAGGTCGCGAGTCTTCAGGTCGATACGCTCGACCTCGGAGGGCGAAGCGAGGTCTGCGGCGAGGACCCGCGCCTCGATCCCATCCGCGGCTTGGAGGGTTCGCGCGACCTGCGCGAGAATTGGCGCGCGCCTTGCGACCAGCGCGAGATGGAAGCCTTCGGCGGCGAGCGCCGCAGCTGCGGCGCGGCCAATGCCGTCGGAGGCGCCGGTGACGATCGCCCAGGGCCCGTATCGGCGGAAAAGGCGTCTCCCTCGGGTCGTCGGCGCGATGCTGATCGTCATGATAGCCCTCCGGAAAAATATAGATTTCGTATAACATCTAATTGTATAGATGTCAAATGTCCGCTAAAGTGGGGACGTTCGAGAACTCGGAGGGTTGAGGATGCGCAGGTCTCGAGAGGCGACGGCCGAAAGCAAGGCCCGCATCGTCGCCACGGCGTCGAGGATGCTCCGCCGGCGCGGCCTGGAAGGCGCGAGCATCGCCGACGTCATGGAGGCCGCCGGCATGACGCACGGCGGCTTCTACAAGCATTTTTCCTCGAAGGACGAGCTCAACGCCGCCGCCGTGCGGGCAGCGTTCGCGGAGATCACGGATCGATTCGACGCGCGCGAGTGCGAGAAAGGCCCCGACGCTGCGATCGCGGCCTACGTGGATGAATATCTTTCGAGCGCCCATCTCGAGCGGCCTGAGTTCGGCTGCCCGGTCGCGGCGCTGGGCGCGGATGCAGGCCGGCGTCCCCAAGCCTTAGCGCCTGAGTTTAAGGCCGGCGCGGAGGCGCTGATCGACCGGCTCAGCCGATCCGAGGGAAACGGGCGGACCGACGCCGCGGCGCGGGCGAGAGCCATCCGCCGGCTAGCGATGCTCGTCGGCGCGGTTGTCGTCGCGCGCGCCGTCGGGCCCGACGCTTTGCGGGACGAAATCATAGCGGGTGTCGCCAACTCGGAGTAGCAATCAGCGCTACCGCACGCGCTTCGAACGGCTGGGGTATTACCCGACGCGCTCGAACCGGCGCATCGCGTCCGCCCCATAGACGGCGCTTTCAAAGTCACGATAGCGCCCCGGATCGGCGAGCGCCGCCCTGGCGCTTGTCTCCAGCGCCGGCACGCCCGGACGGCCGAGCGGCTTCTCGGCGGTGAAGATGACGACCTCGTCGGCGAGCCCGAGTTCGATCAGCCGCGCCGCCACGCGCGGTCCCCCCTCGCTGAAGACGCGGGTCACCCTGTGTTCGGTCAGCGCCCGCAGCGCCTGCGCAAGGTCCACGCCGCCGCGCGGATCGAGCCCAACGGTCTCCACTTCGAGGCCAAGGTCCTTGAGCCGGACCGCCGCTTGAATCGACGCGTCCAGGCCGCAGATGACGAGCGTCGGCAGGTCGCGCGCCGTCGCGACAAGCCGCGAGGTCGGCGGCAGCCTGAGCCGCGTGTCGAGGACGACGCGCAGCGGCTTCCGGTCAAGCCCAGGCAGGCGCACGGTCAGCGCCGGATCATCGGCGATCGCCGTCTCGACGCCGATCATGATCGCCTCGTGCGTCGCCCGCATGATCTGCACGCGCGCGTTGGCGATCTGCCCGGTGATGCGCAAGCGCTGATCGTGAGCGTCTCCCGCCGCAAAGCCGTCGGCCGTCTCAGCGAGTTTTAGCGTCACCGCCGGCCGACGCTGCGTCACGAGCAGGATATGGCCGCGATGATCACGCCGCGCCTGCTCCTCTCCGACCCCGACGACAACCTCGACGCCCGCTTTCCTCAGCCGCGCGTGCCCCTGCCCTGCCACCCTGGGGTTTGGGTCTTCCATCGCCGACACGACGCGGGCGACCCCGCCCTCGATGACGGCGTCGACGCAGGGCGGCGATCCGCCCGTATGCGAGCATGGCTCGAGCGTCACATAGAGCGTCGCGCCGCGCGCCGCCTCGCCGGCCTCGGCGATGGCGATGCTCTCGGCATGGGGGCGACCGCCCGGCGCGGTCACGCCGCGTCCGACAACGACGCCGTCCTTGACGAGAATGGCGCCGACTGAAGGGTTCGGCGCCGCAAGCCCAAGCGAACGCTCGCCGAAATTGAGCGCCGCGTCCATCCAGCGCCGGTCCTCGTCCGGCGCCTGGGACATGCTCATTGCGCCTGCGTCTCCTTGCGCCGCCGCTCGCCCGCCGGCTCGAGATCGCCCTCGAGTTCGCCGACGATGGCGTTGAAGTCGCGCGCCTCGCGGAAATTGCGATACACGGAGGCGAAGCGCACGTAGGCGACGTCGTCGAGCGCCCGCAAACCCTCCATCACGAGCTCCCCGATCCGCTCGGTCGGGATGTCGCCCTCGGTCTGACTCTCAAGCTGCCGGACGATGCCGTTGATCATCCGCTCGACGCGTTCGGGCGGAACCGAGCGCTTGCGCAGCGCCACCTCCACCGAGCGCACGAGCTTGTCGCGGTCGAACGGCGCGCGGCGGCCGTTCTTCTTGACCACGTGCAGTTCGCGCAATTGCACGCGTTCGAAAGTCGTGAACCGGCCGGCGCAATCGGAGCAAACTCGTCGGCGACGGATGGAGGAGGCGTCTTCGGTCGGGCGGGAGTCCTTCACTTGCGTGTCGAGGCTGCCGCAATAGGGGCACCGCATCGCAAGCTTATCCTTTCCCCTTGCCCCGGCCCTCTAGTAGATCGGGAACCGCCGCGTCAGCTCCGCCACTTCGGCGCGCACCTTGCTCTCCACCGCTTCATTCCCCGATTCGCCGTTCGCCGCCAGTCCGTCGAGCGTTTCGACGACGAGTTCGCCAATCTTCTTGAACTCCTCGGTCCCAAAGCCGCGCGACGTCCCGGCCGGCGAGCCCAAGCGGATGCCGGAGGTCACCATCGGCTTCTGCGGATCGAAAGGAATGCCGTTCTTGTTGCAGGTGATGTGGGCGCGATCGAGGGAGGCTTCGGCCGCCTTGCCCGTCAGGCCCTTGGGCGTGAGATCGACGAGCATCAGGTGGTTGTCCGTGCCGCCGGTCACGAGCTTGTAGCCGCCGGCCAAGATCGGCTCGGCGAGCGCCTTGGCGTTGGCGACGACGGCGTGGGCGTAGGCCTTGAACTCGGGCGCCATGGCCTCGTGGAACGCGACCGCCTTGGCGGCGATCACATGCATGAGCGGGCCGCCCTGAAGGCCGGGGAAGATCGCCGAATTGATCTTCTTGGCCAGTTCCTCGTCATTGGTGAGGATCATGCCGCCGCGCGGCCCGCGCAGCGTCTTGTGGGTGGTCGTCGTCACGACATGCGCGTGCGGGAACGGCGAGGGATGGGCGCCGCCGACCACGAGCCCGGCGAAATGCGCGATGTCGACGACGAAATAGGCGCCGACGGCGTCCGAGATCGCCCGGAACCGCTCGAAGTCCCAGTGGCGGGCGTAGGCCGAGCCGCCCGCCATGATGAGCTTGGGTTTGTGCTCGCGCGCCAGCGCCTCGACCTCATCCATGTCGATGAGATGGGTCGTCCGATCGACGTTATAGGGGATCGGCTTGAACCAGCGGCCGGACATGTTGACCGGCGAGCCGTGGGTGAGGTGGCCGCCCGCCGCCAGATCGAGGCCCATGAACTTGTCGCCCGGCTGCATGAGCGCCATGAACACGCCCTGGTTGGCCTGGCTGCCCGAGTTCGGCTGGACATTGGCGTAGCGGCAGTCGAACAATTTGCACGCCCGCTCGATCGCGAGCTTCTCCGCGATGTCGACGAACTCGCAGCCGCCGTAGTAGCGCCGCCCGGGATAGCCCTCGGCGTATTTGTTGGTGAGGACCGACCCTTGCGCCTCGAGCACCGCGCGCGAGACGATGTTCTCCGACGGGATCAGCTCGATTCCATCGCGCAGGCGACCGGTTTCAAGTTCAATCGCGCGCGCGATTTCCGGATCGGCCGCGGCGAGCGGAGCGGAAAAGAATGAATTCGAGCGAACCGGCGTCTGGACGTTCACGTTCATGGGTTCGGCCTCTTGGCAAACGGCGCTTCGAGTCGCACCGGACGAGACGCTCGCTTAGCATGGGCGGCGCCTGGGCAAAAGGAAAACGCGTGCGGCGCGGAAAATGTCCCGCCGGACGATACTCCCCGGCGACTGCATGTCCGGGTCGATGGCTCCATTTTCTGCTTATCGAAATGGCGATGGCTAAACGCAGTCTGCCGGAGCGGGCACGACGGAGCCGCGCGCCAAAGAAGAACGATGGGGCAGAAAGCGCCTAACCCCCGACCGCGTGCTCATAGATGTCTTCTTCCTGGGCGTTGTGGATGCGCACCAGAGCCTCGATCGATTCGATCATGCGTTGCGCGTCCCGGACTAA
>DATJXI010000165.1:0-3535 GCA_035500275.1 Roseiarcus sp.
GCGCGCGTCCGGCTCGCCGCAGCAAGAGTGCGCGGCGCTTGAGCGCGCGATCGGGACGGCGTCCGCCGAACTTCGAGCGCTTGCGGACCGGCAGGCCGACGCGGCCGCCGAAATCCTCGAATTCCAGCTCGCCCTCCTCGAAGACGAAGAGCTGCGCCAGCCTGCCTTCGACGACATTGCCGCGGGCGCGGCCGCGGCGGGCGCCTGGGAGCGCGCGCTTGCCAAGCAGATCGAGTCATACGCGACGGCCGAGGACGAATATTTCCGCGCCCGCGCTTCGGATCTTATCGACCTGCGCGACCGCGTATTGCGGTCGCTTGCGGGAGGGGGCGCACCCTCCGCCACCGCGCCGGAAGGCGCCATCGTCGTCGCCGACGACCTTGCGCCGTCGAATTTCCTCGAGATCGACTGGGAGCGCGCCGCCGGCGCCGCGCTCATGGCCGGCAGCGCGGCGAGCCATGTCGCTATGCTTGCGCGCGCTCGCGGCGTCCCAATGGTCGTGGGCCTTGGCGACATTTCTGCAGCCGAGGGGGAGACGGTTCTCCTCGACGGGGAGCGGGGCGAGATCGAGATTGCGCCGTCGGCGCAGCGGCTCGCCGAATGGCGCCGGCAAGCCGCGGCGCTGGCCGAGCGCCGCGCCGAGGAGAACCGGCGCCTCGCCGCGCCGGCGCTCACCCGTTCGGGGAGGCGGATCCGCACACTCATCAACATCCAGAGTCTCGACGACCTCACGCCGGACGCGGCGCATGCGGACGGCGTCGGCCTCGTGCGCACGGAATTCCTGTTCGAGGCCGGGCGTCCGCTTCCGGATGAAGAGGCGCAGTTGAGCGCCTATCGCGTCATCCTCGACTGGGCGGGCAAAAAGCCCGTCACGATCCGCACGCTCGACGCGGGCGGCGACAAGCCGATCCCCGGCGTCACTTTCGACGGCGAAGCCAATCCCTTTCTCGGCGTGCGGGGCTTACGCCTGTCGCTGCGCCGGCCGGAGCTTTTCAAGACGCAATTGCGCGCGCTCGCGCGCGCCGCCGCGCATGGCGACCTCAAGGCAATGCTGCCGATGGTGACGACGCCGGGCGAACTTGAAGAAGCGCGCGCGCTTCTCGACGCGGCGCTGGCCGATCTCGCGTCGGAGGAGATCGCGGCCCGCCGGCCGCCGCTCGGAATCATGGTCGAGGTGCCGGGGGCGGCGCTGGCGATCGAGGCCTTCGACGCCGACTTCTACTCCATCGGCAGCAACGACCTCGTCCAGTACGTGACCGCCTGCGACCGCGGCAATGGCGCGCTCGCCCCGCTCGCCGACCCCTTGAACCCCGCTGTCCTGGAGCTGATCGCCCGCGTCGCCGCGCATGGGAAAAGAACCGGCGCGCCGGTCAGCCTCTGCGGCGACATGGCCGCCGACCCGCGCTGCGTCCCCGCCCTACTCGACTGCGGGCTTGAGGAGCTTTCCGTCGCGCCGCCGGCGCTCGGACGCCTCAAGGCGGCGATCGCGGCCCATGGCTGAAGCGAAGGCGAAGCGCGACGCCTCGCCAGGCGCGGTCGCCGAATACAAGCAGATCCTCAAAGCCGTGCTTGAGAGCCGCCCCTCGGGCATGCGCCAGCGCCTGGCCGAAGCCATCGGCAAGAACCGGAGCTTCGTCTCCCAGATTTCCAACCCAGCCTATCAGGTGCCGATCCCCGCGCGGCATGTCGCGCTCATCTTCGAAATCTGCCACTTTTCGGCGCAGGAACGGGTGGCGTTCCTAAAGGCATATGCGCGCGCGCATCCCGGCCGGATGGCGACGGCGTCCGAGTCGCGAGCGGAAAGGAAGATCACGCTTGCGCTGCCCGATCTCGGGAGCGCGGCCAAAAACCAGCAGTTGGAGACGCTCGTCTTCGATTTCGTCCACCGCCTCGCGCTGCTGCTGGCCGAGACGCGGTGAGCGAAGGGAGGAAGAAAATGAAGAAATTCATCAACGACATCGAAGCGGTGTTGTCGGAGAGCCTCGCCGGCTTCGCCGCCGCGCACGCAAATCTCGTGGCGCTCGGCGCGGAGAACAAATTCGTCCGCCGCGCGGAGCCGAACCGGGCCAAGGTCGCGATCATCTCCGGCGGCGGCAGCGGCCATGAGCCCTTGCACGCCGGCTTCGTCGGCTTCGGCATGCTGGACGCCGCCTGCCCTGGACAGGTCTTCACCTCGCCGACGCCGGACCAGATGCTAGAGGCGACGCAGGCGGTAAGTGGCGACGCGGGCGCCCTCTTCATCGTCAAGAACTATTCCGGGGACCGCATGAACTTCGAGATGGCGTCGGAGATGCTCGAAATTCCGGTCGAGAGCGTGATCACCGACGACGATGTGGCGGTCGAGAATTCGACCTTCAGCGCCGGTCGGCGCGGGGTCGCGGGCACGCTTGTGGTCGAGAAGATCTTGGGCGCCGCCGCCGAGCAGGGGCGCGACCTCGCTGCGCTCAAGAGCCTCGGCGACAAGGTCAATTCACGCACGCGCTCGATGGGGGTCGCGCTGACAAGCTGCACCGTGCCCGCCGCCGGCCGCCCGACCTTCGATATCGGCGAGAAGGAGATGGAGATGGGCGTCGGCATCCATGGAGAGCCCGGCCGCCGACGCGTTCCGCTCGTCCCCGCCAATCGCATTGCGGACGAGATGATCGGCGCCGTCGCCACCGACTTCGACGCCGAAATCCGCGGCGACGCGCTGCTGCTCGTCAACGGCTTCGGCGCGACGCCGCTCATGGAGCTTTACCTCATGTATGACGCCGCGCGGCGGGAGGCGGAGAAGCACGGCGCGCGCGTGGTCCGCTCGCTCGTCGGCAATTACGTGACTTCGCTCGACATGGCCGGCTGCTCGCTCACGCTCTCCATGTTCGACGACGAGATGCTTTCGCTCTGGGACGCGCCGGTCGAGACCCCGGCGCTGCGCTGGGGGCGGTAGCGAAACCTCTCTGATGAAATGACCGACCTCTACGCCGTCATCGGCAATCCGATCGGCCACTCGAAATCGCCGCTCATCCATGCGATGTTCGCCCAAGCGACCGGCCAAGACATGCGCTATGTCGCGATCGAAGGGCCGCTCGGCGGCTTTTCCGCCCGCGTCGATCAGTTCCGGCGCGAGGGCGGGCGCGGCCTCAACGTCACCGTGCCGTTCAAGCTCGACGCCTGCGCCTATGCGACCGACCTCTCCGAGGCCGCGCGGCTCGCGGGCGCGGCCAACGCCATGAAGTTCGAGGGTGCGCGCGCGTCGGCCGAGAATTTCGACGGGCTCGGGCTCATAAACGACATCGAGCGCAACCTCGGCTTTGCCCTTGCGGGCAAGCGCGTTCTCATGCTCGGCGCGGGCGGCGCCGCGCGCGGCTCCTTGCATCCGATGCTGATGAAGAAGCCCGCCCTCGTCGTCATCGCCAACCGCACGGTTGAAAAAGCGCGCGACCTCGCCGCACGCTTCTCCGCCTTCGGCGAGGTGGTGGCGGTCGACTTCGCCGACCTTAGCCGCCTGCCGCCGTTCGACCTCGTCGTCAACGCCACCTCCGCGAGCCTTTATCAG
>DATJXI010000166.1:0-17264 GCA_035500275.1 Roseiarcus sp.
AGCGTCACTCATTTGAGCAGCCCATCGGCGTCGTTCTCCCTGATCACGTCGGCTGCAACTTGCAAGATAAGCCTCGAGATAGGACTTGTGCGCGACCGAATCGACGATCGTGCCGTCCTCGATGTAGGGCCGCATGTCGTCAGTGCGATCCATCGCGGCGATCTTGACCTGGCCTTTGCGGCCGGCCTCGTTGACGGCGATCGCGGCGCCCTTGCCGCTGTCGCCGTCTGTGCCGCCGATGCCGACGACGTCAGGATGAGCGATCAGGCGGCCCGACGCCCGCCATGACGGCGGCGTCCGCCTTTGCGAAGCTTCTGCGATCGATGTCGGAGGGCAAGAACTGTACCCGTGACGATCATCTGCGAGTAGATCGACGCGGCGAGCATAGTCATGGTTGTTGATCAGTGCGACGAAGATGACGCCGAGAAAGGTCCGACGATTGTCCCTTCGCCGCCTTTCAGGCTCGCGCCGCCGATGACCGCCTCCGCGAGGACTTGGAGCTCAAGCCCTGTTCCGGCGTCGGGGCACCGCAATGATCGCGGTGGGCGTCATCCCAATGACGATGGCGGTGAAATCGGCGAGCGACATCCCGGCGACAATGGCCAGGATCAAGATCGCGAGCGTAACCTCGCGTGTCTCGACGAGCGCGCGAAGCAAGCGTCGGCTTGCAGGGGCGACGGCAAAAGCTTCGCTTCGGCCTAGGCTCACGCCGCCCTACCAGTCAGATGCTGCGCAAGCAGTGCCTATTGGGATGGTTTTCATGCTGGCTGCCCACGATGGCTCAGGAGGTAATTCCCCCGACACCGCCACACCGCCTCGACCGCTCATTAGGCTCTGCGAATCATCGCTGTGTGGGGCGAAGACGGCGTGGGCGGGACGCCGAACCTTCAACCGCCTGGGGGCGCGGAATCGACATCGCCAAGGAGAGACACTGGGTCACAGCCGTCGACGCCGACGGCGCTGTGCAAATCGATCGCAAACTGCTCAATACGCCCGCCGAGATCGCGACCCTGTCCGACGAGCTGACCGCTTTGCGCGGCGTGGTTGGCATCGGCCTCGATGTCATCGGAGGCATCGCGGGTCTGGCCCAGGCCATGCTCGCTGAGGCCGGGTTCGCGCTCGTCCATGCGCCGGGCATTGCCGTCAATCGGGCTCGGCAGGCGCGGTCGGCGGCGAGAACAAGTCCGATCCGCGCGACGCCCACACCATCGCCGACCAGGTCCGGACCCGGTCGGACCTGCGCCCGCCGAATTCGATCTCGAGGTCAGGCTCCTCGTCGGCCGGCGCCGCGACATCGTGCAGGCGCAACCCAACGCCTGTCCCGCATGCGCGACCTGCTCGTCGGCGTTCTTCCGGGCCTGGAAGCCTGCCGCGACCTCAAGACCAAAGGGCCGCTGCATTTGCTGACCAGGTTCGTTACGCCGGCCGAGTTGCGCGGCGCCGGCAAGAAGCGCTTGGCGCGCCGCCTGCAAGCCGCCGGCGGCCTGCGAAGGTCGAGGACCTTGCCGACCTCGTCCTGACTGTTGCGGCTGAGCAAACCGTCGCCGTCCCGGCCGAGCGCATGACCGCGCGCCTGATCCGCGATCGCGAGCTGGGAGACGCTGCTCCAACGCCACCCTGACGCGGCCCTCATCCGCAGCACGTGGGCAGCCGGCCAATGAAGATGGGAAACCGTGCCGATGCCCAAGGCGCGCGCTTGCGCCGGCGCGTCGATCGCAGCCGGTCTTCCCTCAATCTCGATACTCCCCGCGTCGGGTGTCACGGCGCCCGCGAGAACTCCGAAGAGAGTCGACTTCCCCGCGCCGTTCTCGCCGACCCGCGCGTGAGTTTCTCCTGCCGCCAGGTCGAAGTCGACCTCACTAGCGCGCGCGTCGTGCTGAAGGATTCCGTGACGCCGCGAAGTCGGAGAGGCGGTGCGGGCATCAACTTGCCTCTGTCATCTCATTGTCTGCGGCCGCGATGTCCTCGATCTCGGCCGAATAGGTTTTTCGCGTTCGGCCTATGTGCTCATCCAAAGTCGCCAGCGTCGTCGCGACGTCGCCTTTGCGGATCGTCTCCAGCATCTGCCGATGCTCCTGGAAAGACAGCTTGGTGTGGAGCGGCTTTATGGCCAGATGCGTGCGAAGCGCGGCGATCATGCCGACGTTTCGTTCATAGCATTCGCGCAAGTAGCGGTTGTCGCAGTGATCAAAGAAGGTCGCATGATAGCGGGTGTCGAGCTCCAGGTAAGCGCGCTGATCGCCGCGGCGTTGCGCTGCAGCCATTTCGGAGACAATCGGCGCCAAGGCTGTCGCAAATGCAGCGGGATTGCGGCTCATCGCCAGATTTAGGGCGGCGGTTTCAAGGGCGCTGCGAAACTCGCAGAGCTCGGACACTTCGCGCGCGCTGAGCGTGAAAACGAATGCGCCGCGCTGTGGAAAAATCCTTACCAATCCTTCATTTCTAAGTTGCGCCAGCGCTTCACGAACCGGCGTCTTCGAGACGCCGAGCTCGTCGGCAAGCCGTCGCTCGGAGAGCAATTGACCGAGTTCGAGATCCCCATGAACGATTGAGGAGCGGAGGTGTGAGAGCACCGTCTGCGCCAGGGATCTCGGGCGCTCGAATTTGCCGACGCCGGATTTCTTCTTGTCTGCCATCTGAGACGTGATATACCAGTCGCAAGAGGAAACACAACGCCAATGGTCTCTTGAAGGCCGAGGCGTCCGCGAGGAGGAGCAAATGGGCCGAGCCGAGATCGCGCTCGATTGCCACAATCTCCACGGCGAAGGCGTTTTCTGGAACGATCGCGACGGCCGCCTATGGTGGACCGACATACATGGCAAGAAGCTGTGGTGGTTCGATCCGGAGAGCAAGCAATCGGCTTCAATGGGAATGCCCGATCGGGTGTGCTGCTTCGCTCCTCGCCGAAGCGGCGGCTTCATCGTGGCGTTCGCGAAATCGGTTGCCTTCTTCGACCCCGATAGCGGCTTAGTCTCGGAGCTCTGCAAGTTCGAGCCCGACCAGTCCACGACGCGTCTGAATGACGGCCGAACGGACCGGCAGGGCCGATTCATCGCGGGAGGCATGAACGAAGGCTCCGGCGCGCCGACCTCGACCGTCATCCGGGTCGATCCGGACGGGTCGACAAGGACAATCATCTCCGGGGTTAGCTGCGCCAACAGCACCTGCTTTTCCCCCGACGGGCGAAGCATGTATTTCGCCGACTCGCCTGCCCGGGAAATCTGGGCCTACGACTACGACGCAAAGACGGGCGTTCCCTCGAACAGAAGAATCCTGGCGGACCTCAAGGGCGATTCCGGCGTGCCCGACGGGTCCTGCGTCGACGCGGAGGGCGCCGTCTGGAACGCGGTCTGGGAGGGACGCCGCGTCATCAGAATCCTCCCTAACGGCTCTATCGATCAGGTCATCGAAGTGCCCACATTGAAGCCGACGTGCTGCGCCTTCGGGGGAGCTGAACTCGCCACGCTCTACATCACGAGTTCTCGACTCGGTTCGACGCCTGAGCAACTCGCGGGAGAGCCTTCGGCCGGTTCGCTCTTCGCTTTCAAATCGGGCGTGCGGGGCCTGTCCGACGCCCCTTTCGCCGGATGATGCAACCCGGGAACGGGTAAGATGGGAGGAACCTCATGAAAATAGCAACGTGTCTTGCGATCGTGGCCATGACGCTCGGAGTCTCGTGGAGCGCCGGCGGCGCTTTCGCCGACGAAGCTTACCCGGCGCCGAAGCCGCTCAACCCTTCGGCGCAGGCGCCGATCAAGGATTTCAAAGGGTCGAAAGGCGCCCGCATCGCCTACATGCCGCCGGCGACGGAATTCAACTACTACATCGCCATTGGCGAGGGCATCAAAGACGCTGCCGCCAAGCGCGGCATCGACGTGTTCATGCTGGCGCCGCAGAGCGGCGCCGACATCAACGGACAGATGGGGATGCTCCAGGACGTCATCACTCAGAAGGTGCAGGCGATCATCCTGTCGACGCACGACGAGCATGCGGCGGCGCCGCTGGTCAAGAAAGCGGTGGACGCGGGCATCGCCGTCGTCATCGTCAATTCGGACATCCCGGACTTCCCGGCGCCGGTGCACGCCGTCGTCGGCTACTCGCAGCGGGCCGGCACCCATAAGGAAGGCGACTACGCTCTCAAGCTGGTCGGCGACAAGCCGATGAAGGTCGGCATCCTCGAGGGCCAGCCGGGCTACCACTCGACGGAGCGCGTCGGCGGATTCCTCGACGCGATCAAGGGATCGAAGCTGGAGGTGGTCTCAAGCCTCGACGGCAAGTGGAACGTCGAGGGCGGCAACGCCGCCGCCATGGACATGTTGCAGGCCCATCCGGAGATCAAGATGATCTTCGCGGCCAACGACTATGAGATCATGGGCGCGGCGCAGGCCGCTAAAGCCCTTCACCGCAACGACCTCCTGCTGTTCGGCAATGACGGCGACACCGGCGCCGGGCTTGAGCCGATCGCCGCCGGCGACGTGACCGCCACCGTCGACACGACGCCTTTCGTCATGGGCCAGATTGCGCTCGCGGTGACGGCCGACGTGCTCGACAACAAATATCCGGGCGGCTGGGTCGAGACGCCGACGCAAATCGTCGACAAGAGCAACGTCCTCGACGTCCTGCGCCACCCCGAGACGCTCTATCCGAAGCCGTCGAAGAAGTACTGAGCGGACGGTTGAGAAGCGGTCGCCGCCGCCGGACACGGCGGTGACCTTTTCATTGAGGAGGAAACCCGTGGACGCGACTGCCGACGTCGCCTGGGAACTGAAAGGAGTGAGCAAATCGTTTGGCCCCGTCCTCGCCAACGACGACGTGTCGATTGCTTTGCGGCGGGGACAGATCCACGGACTCGTTGGAGAGAATGGCAGCGGCAAGTCGACCCTGATCAGGACGCTTTGCGGCGCACATGAGCCCGACCGCGGGACCATTCTCCATAACGGCGCAGCCGTCGCGCTCCACGATACGCTGGCGGCCCGCTCCTTCGGCATCGCCACCGTGTTTCAGGAGTTCTCGCTCGTCCCGGGAATGACAGTCGCCGAGAATGTCTTTCTCGGGCGCTGGCCGGGACCGGCGATGAACGTCGGCTGGCGGGCGATGCGGGAAGAGACGCGGCGGGCGCTCGCCGAGCTTGAGCTGAACATTTCCCCCGACGCCGTTCTTGGGGATCTGCCTGTCGCGCAGCAGCAGATGGTCGAGATCGCAAAGGCTCTGGCGGCGAAGGCGACCGCGATCATTCTGGACGAACCGACGACGGCTCTGGGCGTTGGCGAGATCGCCCATCTGCACGATCTTTTGAAGCGAGCCCGCGGCGGCGGCGCGACGATCCTTTATGTCTCGCATCGTCTCGACGAAGTCGTCAGTCTCTGCGACGTTGTCACGGTCATGCGCAATGGTCGCGTGGTCAGCGCCGCGGAGCAAACTCCGCTCGATGTCCACGCCATCATCGGCCTGATGATCGGCAGAGAGGTTGCGGAGCAATACCCCAAAGTCAGTGGGGAGCGCGGAAAGGTCGTCTTGGATGTCAGCAACCTTTCGACCGATCGCGGTCTACGCGACGTCAGCTTCACCCTACATCGCGGCGAAGTCCTCGGTCTCGGTGGAACGCTTGGCTCGGGGCGTAGCGCCATAGCCCGCGCATTGTTTGGCGTCGAACGGATCGTCGCCGGCGAGATTCGAGTGAACGATAGGCTTGTATCGATCGCCCATCCCGCAGATGCAATCGACGCCGGCGTAGCGCTTCTCACCGAGAATCGCAACGTCGACGGCCTTTTCTTCAACTTCACCGGCGGGGAAAACATAACAATCGCTAGCCTCGCCAACTACGATCACCTGCTTTGGCTTGATTTGAAGAGCGAGCGTCTCGCGAGCAAAGAGTTGGCGCGCCGTCTGCAGCTGTGTCGAGCGGCCGCAACGGAGCTCGTCGATCGGCTTTCCGGAGGCAACCAGCAGAAGATCCTGGTTGCGCGATGGCTCAACACAAAGGCTGAAATCTTCATTCTCGATGAACCCACCAAGGGTATCGACGTCGGCACGAAAGTGGCGATTTACCGGCTCATCAACGAGCTCGCCGCCGCAGGAAAGGGGGTCATTCTGATCAGCTCGGACGACAAGGAGCTGCTTGCTATGTCGGATCGGGTCGCCATCGTGCGCCGCGGACGGATCGTGCGAATCGCAGCGCCTCAGGACGTGATGAAGGTCGATTTGCTGACCGGTCCGGAGGAAAGGCGGGCCGCTGTATGAAGTCCTTCCTCTCACTTCCGACTGCCGGGCCGGCGATTGCGACGCTCGCGGTTGCGCTAATTGTCAGCCTCACGACCCATCGCTTCCTCACTCCGGGCAACCTCAACAACCTTGCGCTTCAGGTCAGCATCGTCGCGCTGATCGCGATAGGCTCGACCGCTGTCATCATCGTCGGGGGAATCGACTTGAGTCCGGGCTCGGCGATCGCCCTCCTCACGATGCTGCTCGCGATGATGCTGAAGTTCTGGGGGATTGGCTTCTGGCCGGCGATTGGGCTCACCGTTTTGGGCGGCGCTGCGATCGGCCTCGTCAACGGCGCGATTACCGCGTACCTCAGAATTCCAGCCTTCATCACGACCCTTGCCGGATACAGCGCCTTTCGAGGCCTTGCTTTCATGTTCAACAACGGCTCGCCAGTCTTCGAGGCGTCGAACCGGCTCGAGCCGCTCTTCTACGGCCAGGTCCTCGGAATTCCGCTGCCGCTCGTCTACATCGTGGTCTTCTTCGCAGCCGCGCATTGGCTCATGCGTCATACGAGACTGGGCCGGTCGATCTACGCCGTCGGCGGCAACGCCAACGCCGCGCGTCTGTCCGGCATCAATGTGCGCAACGTCCAACTTAGCGCCTTCGTCCTCGCGGGTCTGATGGCGGGAATCGCGGCAGTGCTGATGGCGGCGCGACTGAATTCGGGCTCGCCCAACTATGGCGTCGGTCTCGAATTGTCCGCGATTGCGGCTGCAGTTATCGGCGGGGCGAGTCTGTCGGGGGGACGCGGAGACATGATCGCAACCTTATTCGGCGCGCTGACGGTCACCATCGTCCAAAACGGACTGAACCTGAACGCCGTACAGACCTCGACGCAGAATATCGTCCTTGGGGCGATCATCGTGATCGCGGTCGGACTTGACATGTGGCGCGCCGAGATCGGCGCCGCGCTAAGTTCGTGGACCGGGAAACTGCTGGCAGTCAAAGGCGAGAGACGCGAAAGAAGGAAAGCTCAATGACGGCGATCACGTTTTCTCATGTGGGCATAACCGTACCGGATCTCGAGAAGGCGGTGGAGTTCTACACCAAGGCTTTCGGCTTCTATCAGATCATGGCGCCGACCGAGATCCGCCAGGACGACAGCGCGATCGGCCAGATGTGCGACGACGTCTTCGGGCCGGGTTGGGGTAGCTTCCGCATCGCCCATCTTGCGACCGGAGACGGGATCGGGATCGAGCTGTTCGAGTTCCCACGGACTCAGCCGGAGCGGAAGCCCTTCGAATATTGGCGGCCCGGTTTCTTCCACTTCTGTTTGCAGGACGAGGATCTGGAAGCCCGCGTCAAGCTGATCGAGTCGCTCGGCGGCCGACAGCGGATGAAGCAGGTCAGACACTACTATCCCAACGAGAAGCCGTACCGGATGGTGTATTGCGAGGACCCGTTCGGCAACATTGTGGAGCTCTACAGCCACTCCTACGAGCTGACCTACTCGGCCGGCGCCTACGCGTGAGGCGATAGTGGACATGTCCAGACCAAAGGTTGTCATCACGGATTTCGATTACGGCGACCTCGACGTCGAGCGGTGCATCCTCGAGGCTATAGGGGCGCGCGTGGTCGGGCTGCAGGCGAAATCCGAAGCCGACCTTTTCGAGGAGGCGCGCGATTGCGACGCGATCATGAACCAGTATGCCCGCGTAGGCGCGGAAACCATCGCGCGGATGGAGCGCTGCCGGGTGATCGCGCGCTACGGCATCGGCGTCGACATCGTCGACGTCGAGGCGGCGACCCGCAAAGGCATCCTCGTCACCAACGTGCGCGACTACTGCACCGACGAAGTCGCCGATCACGCGATCGGGCTTTGGCTCGCGCTCGTCCGCAAACTCTTCATTTACAACGCCGCAACCCACCGGGGCGTCTGGCGCTGGCAGACAGGCCGGCCGATCCATCGGATCCAGGGCCGCACGATGGGAATCGTCGGCTTTGGCCGGATCGGTCAGGCGATCGCCCGCCGCGCCAAAGCGTTCGGCGTCGAACTGATCGCGTACGACCCTTATATCGCTGTCGGCGCGGCGGAGTCGAAAGGTGTCGCGCGCGTCGGCAAGGAGGAGCTCCTCGTTCGGTCCGACTACGTGATGATGCAGGCGCCGATGACGCCCCAGACCCGCCATTTCCTCGGCGAGAAAGAATTCCAAGAGACGAAGAAGGGCGTCATCATCGTCTGCACCGGCCGCGGCCCGACCATCGACAACGGCGCGCTCTACCGAGCGCTGAAGGAGGGCCGGGTCGCCGGGGCGGGACTGGACGACCCCGAGGAGGAGCCGGCCAAGCGCAAGCGCTGGGACCCATCAGGAAACCCTTTGTTTTCGCTCGACAACGTCATCGTTACTTCGCATGTCGCCTATTACTCGGACGAGTCGATCCGTCTTGCGCGCGAGACGGCGGCTTCCGAAGTCGCCCGCGTGCTCAAGGGCGAGCGGCCGCTCAACCCAGTCAATGACGTCATTCCGCGCGTGGCGGCGGGATAGCGCAATGAGCCGGACGGGGAAGTTTGGATGTTGAAGGTGTTCAGTGAATTCAAGCGGCGCCCTGAGCTGCTTTCGGAGTTCGACGCGGTTGTGAAATGCTACAGCGCCTCATGCGTGTTCGCCGACGCGCAGTACCGTCAGGGGGTCATGGATTCGGAAATCAAGCCCGCCTTCCGGGCGAAGGTCACGGGTCAGGCGCTGACCGTCCAGCTTTCGCCGGGCGATCTCGTCGATCCTCTGAAGGCTCTCGAAATGGGCCAGCCCGGCGACATCATCGTCGTCGACGCCGGCGGCGACCGGCAGACGTCAGTCTGCGGCGGGCTGATGGGCGGCTTGGCCAAGAATCGCGGCATCCGCGGCATGATCGTTGACGGCGCGGGTCGGGATATCGATGAGCTCGAGGACCTTGGCTGGCCGATCTGGACGCGCGCGATCACGGCTCGCGGCACGCATACGATGTTCTCGGAGCGCAAAGACGAACTCTCAATCAACGTGCCGATCCAATGCGGCGGCGTCCCGGTGCAACCGGGCGACTTCATCGTGGCCGACACGATCGGGGTCGTTGTGGTCCCCGTTGCGCGGGCGGCGGAAGTGGTCGCGAAAGCCCGCGAGCAGGCCGAGCGTGAGCAAAAGACTCGCGAATGGGTGGCGCGCGGCAAGACCGTCGAGGATCTGCTTCAGGAGTTCGGACGCATCTAAGGAGGCGTGCTCGGCTCATGAGGCGCGCGCTTGTGCGGATCGGCTGGTTTTCGAGCACGAGAAGGATCATCCGTCCCACCGAGATGGCCGAACGGCTGAAGGCGCTGGAGCGGGAGAACCGGGAACTCCGGGGGGCGAGCGAAATCCCGCGGAGTTCGCAACCGCCGTCCGCTGGTCGACGAGCGACTGCCGAGATGTGTGCTGCATCAGCGCCGCTTGCTGCTCTTCGCTTTTTACGCGAACAAAACGCATGTCCGGCCGCGACGCTGCTTCGCAGATTGCGCGCGCGTCGTGCGCATCAGACTTCCCGCGCTTGAGGTAGGGCTTCACGTAGTTCGGCGAGATCAGGCTCACCCGATGGCCCAAGCGGCCGATTTCACGACCCCAATAGTGTGAGATGATGAGCACGCCTCCAAGGCCACATCAAGCCGGAAGCGAGGCCAGAAAGCCAAGGATCTTGTCGCGCGGGAGTTTTCGATTCAGAACGTCACGGCCAGTCTCATCGACGGCGTGAATCTGGAGCCATCGCTTCGCGATATCGAGCCCAATCCTGGCAATCTGGTTCATCTGATGTGTTCTGCGGCATCCGGTCGAGAATCGACCTTTCCCGCACGACTCTGAATCGGGCCGCTGGGGCCGTCCACATCATCAGCTCCGCGTCCGGCCTCGGCTCCTGCCTTAGCTATGACGCCAATTGTCAGATTAAGTCTTAACTACTGTAGCTATCCGCCGTTCAAGCCCAACGCCGCGCATCGGTCCTTCCGGCTCGTCTCGCGCCGATAGGAGCGCGGCGGCATGCTCATCACGTCCAATCGCTCGGTCCGGGACCGGGGCGCCGTGTTCAGCGATCCGGGCGTCGCCACCGCCATCCTCGAACGGCTCCTGCGCCACAGTCAGGTCGTCACCATCCGCGGCGACAGCTGCCGGTCCCACAGGAACCCCCGCTCCGCCCCTCGCGCGGGTCGCCCCCGCGTTGGACTACGTGGACAAGCCTTGATGGCGGCACGTTACGACAAACACGGGCCCAGTTCCTTGTGTCGCAAGGGGTCCAGTTCCGCATGTCGATTGACAACGGCATTTCCCCTACTTGTGAGCGACGGGACTACCTCTTTCGCGTCTCAAAGAGGTACGTGCCCAGTCCGACGCTTAGTCGAAGGAGTCGCCACCGGTTTCTCGATGCCGGACTATGATGACACGCCGTATCGGTGCTTTGTTTCTGGAGGTATGAGGGCAGATTGGCGCGCGAGTTGATCACTCTACTGCCTCTTTCCGAGTCGCGATCGCCAAGCATGATCACTTTACCTGCAGCGGCCTTCTCGCTTCGGCGGTGATCGTAACTCTCGCATGGACCTGGCGGCGAACTTGCCGCCGGGAACGGACACAGGAACAGCGGAAACGGTTGCCGAAGGGGCTATAGGAACGATTAAACGGTTATGTTTAACGCGCGGAGACGGAGCGTCTGGCGTGCGGGAGACTTAAGTAAAGAGGCAGTTGCTATAGGGTCTTTGGCCAGCCGGGTTAGTCGGTGCTGTAGGCAAACACAACCTCGTATTTGTATTGGAGTCGTCACGCAGGCGGTTGTAGGGGAGTATGATGCAAACGCCCACAGAACTGTTACTAGAGCGTTTAAGTCCCTCTAATGGGATTTCCCGTGGGGAATCTCGACGAGTAACCCTTGAGAGTGCGAACGCGGTTGCCTTGCAGAAACGGTCGGAGTCTATTGGCTTATATTGCAAGTTAAGACGCGCCGCGGAGGTCGTCGTGGTACTTCTTGCCTGTCCGGCTGCTCTCGTCATTTTAGCCGCATGTGCAATAGCGATCGTTATACTCATGGGAAGGCCGGTCTTGTTTGTTCAAGAAAGGATTGGTCTGAACGGCAGAAAGTTCTCAATGTTAAAACTAAGAAGTATGTCGACTTCGACTACTACTGGAAGTAACGCCACAGCGGCAAACGACCCAAGAATAACGCCCTTAGGCGCGTTTCTCCGGCGATTTCATTTTGACGAATTGCCCCAATTGTGGAACATCCTGACTGGAGACATGTCCTTCATTGGTCCAAGGCCCGAGCAGCCAGAACTGGTTGCGTACTATCGTTCAGTGATCCCACACTACGATCTTAGACATTTGGTGAGCCCAGGCCTGACGGGTTGGTCGCAGGTCTACTTTGGATACGCGGCTAACGTTCACGAAACCAGAACTAAGTTAGAATACGACCTCTACTACATCACGAATTTTGGGCTACGCTTGGATCTTCAGATCATTGCACGCACGATCTGGATTTACGCGAACCCAGCTTACGTACGCTAAATTGTGCGTCAACTGGAGTTGCGCCCCCGAATCTGAGAATGGAAAAACCACACATGAAGTTTTGCGTACATCCTTAGCTTTAGAAAGACTATCGTTTTCGACGGTTGCGCCTTCTCAGTAGGCGCGCGAACGCCCCGCCGAGATCAGCGGGGCCGCACAAGAAGGTAAGCCGCTCGGTACGGGCATCCGGCTCTGGCTTTAGGCGCTTTTGGTTCGACCGATGATCGAACTGAACTCTGTGCTTCGGATGCGCAGTCACGCTGACGTTGGCCCTCGTGACTCCGGCGTCGAACCTCGTCATGCAACGCGGTTGCGGTTGAAGGCTTTGGACAAACGCCAGACCTTGCGGTCTTGTCCCAACAACAACAATAAGGCGCCAAGAGTTATCGCCACGTATCCCTCGAGCACGTACATTGGGGCGCTGAACCATCGATTGTTGCGCATCGGAACAGCGGAGCTCAATAGCGCAGATCCGACAATTAGGATCTCAAGGGCGAATATTAGGCCGAAAGCTCGATTTCCTTGCAAAGTCCTCCACAGGCTTGTGAGCACTATAACAATGAGCAAGACAGGCAGAACGCCACGCAAACCTTTGCCGGACAGGAACGCAAAAGAGACCCAGCCTCTCCGTGGATCGCCGAGCCGCGCAAGTCGTATGGCTTGCTGCAGGTTGCCCGCGCCGATGCGTACGCGCCGCCAGAAGTCCTGTCCTGATTTGGTCCGCTCCAATTCCAACGCAGTGATTGCGGGTTCCAGAACAGCACGAAAACCCTGTGCCACGATGGTCATCGGGAGTACGAAGTCATCGTTGATCGTGTCCTCCGGAAGCCGCGTCCATGCGGCGCGGCGGAACAGATAGAAGGCGCCATGGGCGCCCATAGGGCCCGCAAGGACGCTCTCCTTGAAGCGGACGTCAGACTGATACCGCCAATAGGCGGTCTCACCTTCGCTACCTGAGAGCGCCATTGAATATGTGCCCGTCACCACGCCGACGATTGGGTCACGAAAATGCTCCGCTGCCCTGATCAGGGTGTCGGAACCGACAAGGGCCGAAGCATCTGTCAGCGCCACGATTTCCGATCCGGTCTTAGCAATCTGGTCGTTGAGAACCGCGACTTTGCCAACATTGGGCTGGTACTCGACCAGTGTGATAAGACCTGGACGCAGTGTCTTTATTGCAGCCTCTGCTACGGAGCGCGTTGCGTCGGTACAACCGTCGAGAGCTACGATGCATTTCAATCGGTCCGCCGGGTAGTCAAGCGCTGCGAGATTGCGGATCTTCGCCTCAATTACGGCGGCTTCGTTGTGCGCAGGAACGATGATCGCTATTGAAGGGAGGTCCCCAACCCCTCCATGCTTCGCGTCGGTTTTTTCACTGCGGGGAGGCCATAGGACGAGGCACAGCCTGATGGCGAAAGGATATCCGATATGGTGATAGACGATCAGCCCAAATGCGACCCAAAACAACAAACTGGACAATTGATCAAGCTCGGCCATCAACGTTTCGCCTTGTAGCCAACTATACGTCCTCGCCCTCGCTATCAAAAGCGTCTTCGTCAGCGCCTCTCAAACGTGCAATTGCAGGGCGATCGGTAGTTGTGATTGTCCCAGTTGATTTGCCATTTAAGTTGGAGTTGTGCATCATGAAAAGGCAAGCACATCGGAATTACGGCCTGAATTGAGAAAGAATCGTTCGGCTAAGCGACCGGAATGGGAGCGGGTTGAGCCGCTCTTGCGGGGAGGCGCTTTCGCGGCGCGCCGGATGGATCTCGGCGGATCCTTCAAACATGCTGCGTCTAGCTAGGGCTCGCGGGGGCGCAACCGGAGCCCCGAGCTTCGCGTCCAGCCCAGGTTACATGAACATTCTAAACGCAACGAAATAAACCGCTTCGCGTGCGCCGAGGCCGCTCATACCAAAGGGGCTTGCTGCCTGGCTCGGGATTCTCTTGGTTCAAATTTTTCTCACTCTGTGGGGGGGGTGGAGCACTTGGCCATACCAGAAGCCGCGATATTGCGGGAGGACTCTTCGGCTGAGGCGCTTCCGGCGCTGGCCCGTCAGTCGAAAGATATGAACCACAGCGGGGGATTCCTGTTGATGGCTGCGGCTCGCGGCGGCAAGAATCGTGGCGAGGCCGCCAAGATTGGCGAAAGGGATCGCCAGGCGGCCTTCGAAGACAGGGCCGCCCGTTGACGAAATTCGTGGATCGAGGACAAGGTCTGGCGCAGGGCCGAGTCGGGGACAATGGAGCAAGAGAGATTGCGTGCGGTCATGGAAGCGCCAAACATGGCGGATATTCATCGCTTGTCGGGTGCAATGCGCGCCTTTTGCTACGCAGGATCTGTCGCTGTATGGTGCTTGGGTCGATGATAAATTCAGGTTATCCCGTTTCCCGGTTGCGTGTATTCCTTTTCGGTATCGGCTTGATCGGTGGGACGGTTCAGCCGGCGATACCGCAGGATGGAAAGCAGCAAGATGCCCGCGCTGAAACTACGTCCAATCCGACAGTGGAGCTTGTGCATGGCGTCACCAGCAAATTGACTTCCACAGAGTTTCTCGCCGCAGCGGACAAAGTTTACTTGCGCTTTATGGGCTACCCAGAACTCACGGGAGAATACAGGGTTGGCCCCGATGAATCAATTTCCATTCCAGTGGTCGGCCGCATCCGGATTGCAGATCTTGACTCTGCGCAACTGGAGAATGTTCTGTCCGCCAAGATTGGCCAAATCACTAGGAAAGAGGGTTACGTAACAGTCGAGATCTCCGCCTACAAACCCATTTTCGTTACCGGAGCGATCAAGCGCCCGGGAGCGATCGAATGGCGTCCGGGCCTGACGGTAATACAAGCGATTGCTCTCACGGGAGGAGTGGGAGCCGAACTGGGCGCGACAGGCGAGGCGGGCGCTGGCAGCTTCTCGCAAGCGCTGGAAAGGGATGTGGACAACGAGAAGCGCGTTCTTGCAACCATGGCGCGGCTTACCGCCGAGCGTGACGGATCTCCTCAGATCACCATTCCGCAGCGACTGGTTACTCTGGTTGGCGACGCCGAAGCAAATAAACTAATTTCACATGAGGCAGATCTGCTTAAGAGCAACCGTGACGCTCTGGCGTCTAAGTTGGCGATTCTTGAGCAAGGTATCAGTGATGGCAAATTAGAAATTGGCGCGTTGCGGGAACAGGCCACCAAGTTTACCGAACAGCTGCAGCTGCGGCGCGATTATATCCGGAAGTTGGGATCGTTGCGCCCGGATGAAGAGCAACTGAAGCTTTCGGATCTTGAAGAGAAGCTGGCAAACGTCCAAGGAAACATCGCCAAGAGCTCCGTATCCGTAGCCGAAATGCAGCTTACTGCTCTAGGACTGAAGAAGGATCGAAGGTCTGCGATCCAAACGGACCTGGATAGGCTTGACAAGGAGTCCTCGCAGCTGGAAATAGCCATCAGGGCGCTCCGAAACGCGAATGGCAGCTCGCAATCCGAGACAAAAAGCATAGAATATCAAATTGTACGGCAGAAGAGCGATGGTTCTAATACATTTGCTGCAGACGAAATTACGCTGCTGAAGCCGGGAGACGTGCTGAGTGTTGCTCTCCCTTGAGTGCTGGGCTTGAGAACATGAGGACGGCGTGGCTAAGGACAATCGAGCAGATAGCACTGGCGTGCTTTCGGGATCAGCGTGTTATCGGAGTTACGGCGCCGCATTCATTGGCGGGTGTTAGTACGCTTGCCCACGCGTTTGCCGAATTGTCGGCCAGTTGGGGTGTAAAGACTCTGTTAACGGACTTGTCTACTGCCGCGTCTCATACCGAAATCTCGCGCCGGTGGGCGCCAGGGATTGGAGATCCGAAGAATTTTCTCGAGCACCGAAAAAATGGCTATGATGTTATTCAAATTGATACTGGGACAAGAACAACCATCGGATACGGTAATCCTCGACATTTCTTAGCAGAGCTGTTCGAGGAACTTGACGAATATAAAGCTATTGTGGTAGATCTACCAGCAATTCTTGAATTTTCGGCCTACACAATGAGCCCGATTATCGGGGCATTGAGCTGCGATACGGTGATTATGGTCTGCTCAAAGGGGTTGACTACTTTTGATCAGCTAAAGAAGGGCATCGAGGTTCTCCAAGTCGCAGGGGTGCGGATCGGGGGCACGGTACTCAACGAATTCGGTCAGTGTGCGTTAAAGGCGGGTTCGAAGTACGGTGGACGAGAACTTACAACCGACAAGATTGTTGCGAATCTTGTCGAAAAGGCTACGACCTGAGAGACAGCCAGCTCCTGCAATCGGGGGGGACATAGTGCCAGTTTCCAATCTAACTGCCAAAGCTCTTTATGAAGCCTTCACGCGTCGATCGGCAAAGATCGGGGTTGTAGGCCTCGGCTATGTTGGGCTTCCACTTGCACTCACCGCAGTCCGAGCCGGATTCACCATGCTCGGATTCGACAAAGATGCGTCGCGCGTGACCAAGCTCAACAGCGGCGAGAGCAACATAAAACATATTACTGTTGACATGATGGCCGAGGCTCTCGCCACGCGGCGGTTCAAGGCGACCGCCGACTTCAATCTGCTTGACCAGCCAGACGCCATTCTGATTTGCGTTCCGACGCCGCTAACCCGAAATCGCGAACCCGACCTTTCCTTCATAGTTCAAACTGGACACGCGATCGCCGCGCGACTGCGACCAGGCCAGCTGGTTGTGCTCGAATCTACGACCTATCCCGGCACAACCGATGAGGTTCTTAGACCTATCCTGGAGGCTGGTGGTCTCAGAAGCGGCAAGGACTTCTTTCTTGCTTATTCCCCCGAACGTGAGGACCCAGGCAACCCAAAGTTTACCACATCAAGCATTCCGAAGGTTATTGGTGGAGACGGTAACGATGCTGGCCTAGTTGCCGAGGCGCTCTACCAGCAACTCGTGGCGCAGACAGTGCCAGTATCGACGCCAGCAGCCGCCGAAGCAGTCAAATTGACCGAAAACATCTTCCGCGCGGTAAACATCGCGCTCGTGAACGAACTTAAAGTGGTCTACACTGCGATGGGCATAGATATTTGGGAGATCATCGAAGCGGCCAAAAGCAAGCCGTTCGGGTTCATGCCATTCTATCCTGGCCCAGGCCTCGGCGGTCACTGCATCCCCATTGACCCCTTCTATCTGACGTGGAAGGCGCGCGAGCACGAGATTGCAACCCGGTTTATCGAACTCGCTGGCGAAATAAACACAAGAATGCCTTACGCCGTTTTGGACAAGTTAGTCGAGGCCGTCGATCGACTTGGGGGCCGCTCATTTTCGAATGCCAAAATTCTCGTTATAGGCATTGCCTATAAAAAGAACGTCGACGATATTAGGGAAAGTCCTTCCCTCAAACTGATCGAATTGATTGAAAGGCGCGGCGGGTCCGCGAGCTACCATGACCCGTTTGTCGACGCGATACCTGTCACGCGCGACCACCCCACACTGGGTGGTCGTCGCTCCGTGCCATTGACAGTGCAAACCGTTGCTGATTCA
>DATJXI010000167.1:0-7408 GCA_035500275.1 Roseiarcus sp.
CGGCCCGCGATTTTTTCCTGTTCGCCATGATGCAATTCCCCACAACGCCCTCATCCTATCAGCGAGCGGAAACTGCGCAATCTCGAAAGGTCACGATTTTCTGGCGTAAAAATCTACGTGCATAATTCTTGAATTTTGCACCATGTAGCCAAAGGCAAGGGTTTGGCAGGTCGTTCAGATCAAGGCCGTTGTTTCGTAGCGGAATTCTGCACCGGAAACGGCGAGGAAAATCAATATCTCTCGCGCGGTGTAACGAATTGACCGCTCGCTTGGCTGGGGAACGCCCTCCCTTCCCTTCCCGTTTTCAAAACCGTGCGCTATCATTCCCTGTTTCAGGAACAAGGACATGCGGCCATTGCATCGAACGGCGGCTTGAGCCGTTTTGCGCTCTTTCGGCCTTCACCGCAGGCGGCGTGGGGACTGCTTTCGCGCGAAGGGAGACGATGAGATTCTTTGCCCGCGGCCTCGTAACCCGTTGACGGGCAATGATCCGGAACCCGAGGGCAGGGCAAAATTCAGCGGCTGGGCTTGTGCGGCTTCGCCCCCGTCACCTGTTCCAGAACCTCGCGGACAAAGCGGGTATAAGGAACGCCCCGCGCCTTGGCCTTGGCCTTCACCGCGTCAAGGAGCGGCACGGGAAGGCGCATGTTCAGCCGCGCCGCCTTCGCCGGAAATTCAAACTTCACCGGCTTGAACTGCGAAAAATCGAGGTCGGACAAATCCTGCTCAAGGAAGGCTTCGGCCTCCTCGTCAGTGGTCATTCTTGGAACCTTGCGCTTCATGTCACGCCAATTCGAGTTTGAGCGTCCGCCCGATTGCGGCGGCGGCTCTCTGCACGGTGTCGAGCTGCACCTTGTCGTTGTCGGGGTCCAGAAGGCGCTCAAGCTGAGTCCGGCTGGTGTGCATCCTGCGGGCCATTTCGGCCTTGCTGATGCCCTGCGCCTTCATCGCCTGCTCGATCTGCCACGCGAGAACGCGCTTGATGGCGTGGGTGGTCGCTTCCTCGTAAATGCCTTGCTCCTTGAGCCAGTCATCAAAGGAAGAGCCGAAGTGCGGATTCGTGGTCATTGTTCAATCTCCTTTTGCCGTTTCCGGGCCAGTTCCAAATCAGGCTGCGGGGTTTTCTGCGTTCGCTTCACGAAACCATGCAGAAGAACCATGCGGCCTTGAGCGGTGCAGAAAATCACGCGCCCATCTTGTGGCTGGGCAAGTTGCTCCGCACCTCCCACAGCCCGCCGCCAAGGGACCGGCAGAGCGGCATTCCTACTGGCCAGCCGAATTCCACGGTGCGCAAGTCATGCCCGAGGGTGCGGCGGTCGTCCTCCGGCAACCCGTTAAGCCAGTCCCGGACAGGCTCTGCCCCTCCCGGCGTCCGGTAAAAGATCACCGGCAGTTTCTTCGGCCCGTCCCCCATATAGCACCTTTCAAGGTACAATTGTACCTCTTGCGGTGCAGTCCGGTCAAACACAATCTACGCAACAAATCGTGTGAAATAGTCTAACGCCGTAGCAAGAGGGAAGGCTTTTGCTATACGTCAAGTCAGAGCGCCAGTTGCAGGCGGATGGCGCGTTCGATGGCGGCCATGTCCTCGCGGCCTAGGCGCCCGATTTTCTCCCTCAGGCGAAGCTTGCTGACCGTCGAAAGCTGGTCGGCCAATGAGAAATGCGACTTTTTGCGCCGCGGCGTCCAGGCGGCGCCAAATCCGAGCGCTCTTTCGTCAGCCGCCGCCGAGCACGCCGCGCATCGCCCCGTCCGTCTCCTGGGCGTAGCGGCGCGCGGCGTAGGCCTCGCCGAGCGTGCCGAGCACGTGTCCGGTCTCGCGCGACGTCACCGCGAGCGTATCGGTGCGCGCCGCGCCAAAAAGGTCGAGCGCGCCGCGGATGTCGTCGTCCGGATGGAGGCTGGTCGCCGGCAGGCGCGCGATCAGGCCGACCGGCCCGCCGTCGTCATCTTCGCCCTTGTCCAATGCGATCGAATGCGCCTCCGGCACATGAACGATGCCCTGGTAGCGCCCGTCCTCGCCGACGGCGACCACGACATTGGCGCTGCCGAGCGGGTAGACCTCGCAGAAGGCCCGGACGCTATCCTCCGCCGGGAAGATCGGCGGCGACGGGACCATCATTTTGGCGACGGTGAGCTCGCGCAGCCATCCCACGTCTTGCCCGCCGCGGATGCTCTCGCCGCGCAGATGCAGCCGCCAGGTGGTGAACGAGTAGCCGAAGGTCAGGCGAACCGCGAGGGTGGCCGCAATCGAGGCCACCAGCACGCCGCCGGCGATGCTGAGGTTGCCCGTGCTCTCGAGCACGAGAAACGTCATCGTCAGCGGCCCGCCGACGATCGCGGTCGAGAGCGCGCCCATGCCGACCAGCACGCACGCGATCATTTGCAGCCCGAGCGAGGGAAACGCGAAGTCGACGCCGATCGAGAAGAGCTTGCCAAGCAGCGAGCCGACGAACAGCGAGGCGAAGAACAACCCGCCGCGAAAGCCGGAGGCGAGCGAAACGAGGCTCGCGAACAGCTTCAGCAAAATGAGGGTGACGAGCTCCAGCGCCGTCAGCGGCCAGTAGAAGTCGAGCGCCAGCGCGCCGTGTCCGGCGCCCAAAACCTGCGGCGTGTAGAGCGCCATGACGCCGAGCATCGCTCCTCCGACCACGGGGCGAAAGCGTCGGGAGGGCGCCGCCCTGAGGAGCGCCCGCTCGATCAGCGCCGCGGCGCGCATCGCCCCGACTCCGACCGCCGCGGCGACGAGGCCGAGGACGATCAAGGCGACATAGTGCTCGAAGTCGAGCGGCGGCGCCTCGGGCACGGTGAGCTCGTAGGGCGCGCCGCTGATGGCTTTCGTGGTGAGCGCCGCGGTGAGGGTAGCGGCGAAAACCGGGCCGACGTTGGCCAGGGAGTAGGCGCCGATGATGAGCTCGAAGGCATAAAACGCGCCGGTCAGCGGCGCGTTGAAGGCGCCGGCGATCGCCCCGCCCGCCCCGCATCCGACCAGCATCCTCAAGTCCTGCCGGCGCAGGTGCAAATCGACGCCGAACTTTGACGCGAATCCGGCGCCGATCTGGGCGTAGCCCGCCTCGAGACCGACGGAGGCGCCGCAGCCGTTCGATGCGACCGTCTGCGCTGCGACGAGCAGGCTGTCGCGAAGCGACATTCGCCCGCCCCTGAGCGCGTTCGCCTCCACAGGATCGACCGCCGCCGGCGACCGTCTTTTCGCGCGCCACGCGTCGACCGTTCCAAGCGCGAGGCCAGCGAGCATCGGCGCCGCGAAAGCCGCAAGCGGCGGAACGCGCTCTGCGGCGCTGAGACGCACGTCAAACGGGATGCCGTAAATGAGCGTATGCGCCATGTTGGCGAGGAAGGTCATCGCCGCGACGCAGACCCCGGCCATGGCGCCGACCGCGATTGCGAGCGCCACGAGCCCAAGCTCCTGGCCGCGCAGCCAGACGCGAATCCTGGCTATAGCCACCAGCGCGCGCCGCGGCGGGAACTTTATCGCCACAGCGGGCGCCAGCGAGCCAGGATCGGGGGCATGAGCCGGATTTATCCGGGGGCGCCCATCGAGGCCAGAGGCGCAAAGCGATCCGCGAGCGCCATATCGTCGCGATGGATCATTTCCGCGCGGCCCGCCGTCCCGAGGATGTGGGCGATGTCGCGCGAGTTGCGCCCCCGGATGCGCTCGGCGTGCAAGGCGTCGTAGGCGATGAGGCCGCGTCCGATCTCGGCGCCGCGCTCGTCGCGTATGGCGACGCAGTCGCCGCGCGAGAAGACGCCCTCGACCCGCTTCACGCCGGCGGGCAGGAGGCTCTTGCCGGCGGCGAGCGCGGCGGCCGCGCCGTCGTCGACGAACACCGCGCCTTTGAGCTCGAGCGACCCGCCGATCCAGATCTTGCGCGCGGCGATGGGATTTGAGGGCGTCAGGAACCAGGTGCAACGGGCTCCATCGGTGATGCGCGCGATCGGGTGCGCGACCCGCCCGTCCCCGATGACCATGTGCGTTCCGGCGGCGGTGGCGATGCGCGCCGCCTCGATCTTGGTTTGCATTCCTCCCCGCGATAGTTCGGAGGCGGCTCCTCCGGCCATCGCCTCGATCTTCGGGGTGATGCGCTCGACCACCGGCAAGAGCTTGGCGTGCGTGTTGCGAGACGGCGGCGCGTCGTAGAGCCCCGCCACGTCGGAGAGAAGAATGAGCAGGTCGGCGCTCGCCATGGTGGCGACGCGCGCCGCAAGCCGGTCGTTGTCGCCGTAGCGGATTTCGCTGGTTGCGACTGTATCGTTCTCGTTGATGATGGGAATGGCCCTCATGGCGAAGAGCCTGTCCAAGGTCGCGCGGGCGTTGAGGTAACGCCGGCGCTCCTCCGTGTCCTGCAAGGTCAGGAGCACTTGCCCCGCGACGATCGCGTGCTTTTCGAGAGCGTGTGACCATGCGCTCGCCAGCGCGATCTGCCCGATCGCGGCGGACGCCTGGCTGTCTTCGAGCTTGAGCGAGCTCTTGGGCAGGCCGGCAATCGTCCGGCCGAGGGCGATAGCGCCAGATGAGACCACCAGCACGTCGGCCTTACGCGCATGCAACGTCGCGATGTCCTCGACCAGCGCGTCGAGCCAGGCCTGTTTGACGGCGCCCCGGGAAGAATCGACCATGAGCGAGGAGCCGACCTTGACGACGATGCGTTTAAATCGGTTGAAGGGGGGAACATTGGCCACGGCCAGGAGCCTACGGGTTACGCTCTCGACGCGGTGATGCGCCAGGCGAAGCTAGCTTCAGCTACTCGGCTAAACAGCGGGAAGGGTGATGACTGTCAAGTGTGGCGGCGCGGGGTGATCTCGGCGATCTAGCTTGCTTGACCGCCGCGGCGCCGCCCCCCTAGAACGCCCGTTCGCGCCGCGGGCCAACGAGCTTAAAAGAGCGGCTCCCGTTTTCTCGCCGCCAGCAACAGGGCATCCTAACACCGGGCAAGGACGTCGGCATGCGCAATTTCGATCAGCTTTCCGAGCGGGAGATGCTGGCGCTGGCCGTCAGCAACGAGGAGGAGGATGGCCGCATCTACGCCGACATCGCCGATGGCCTCATGGAAAACTACCCGGCCAGCGCGCAGGTGTTTTCCGAGATGGCGGCCGAGGAGAACGAGCACCGGCGCAAGCTGATCGACCTCTTCGTCTCGAAATTCGGCGAGCACATCCCGCTGGTGCGCCGTCAGGACATCCGCGGCTATATCCCGCAGAAGCCGGTCTGGCAGATGCGCCCGCTCGGCATCGACGCGGTCAGGTCGCGCGCCCACGAGATGGAGCGCGCCGCGGCCCGCTTCTACCGTCAGGCCGCGGCGCGCTCGTCGGACGCCTCGATCCGCAAGCTCTTGGGGGATCTCGCGGAGGCCGAGGAGAAGCACGACCAGATGGCCGTCCATCTGGAAAACGAGCTTCTGACCAAGGAGGCCCGCCACAGCGAGGCCGAAAACGAGCGCCGCCGCTTCATCCTGCAGATCATCCAGCCGGGCCTTGTCGGGCTTATGGACGGGTCGGTCTCGACGCTCGCGCCGGTGTTCGCCGCCGCGTTCGCAACCCATAACACGTGGAACGCTTTTCTGGTGGGCCTTGCCGCCTCGATCGGAGCGGGCATTTCGATGGGGTTCGCCGAGGCCCTGGCGGACGACGGCAAGCTCTCGGGGCGCGGCACGCCGGTGCTTCGCGGAATCGTCTGCGGCCTGATGACGGTCGGGGGCGGCATCGGCCATACGCTGCCTTATCTCATTCCGCACTTCTACACTGCAACTGCGGTTGCAATCTTCGTGGTCGTGATCGAACTTTTGGCGATCTCCTACATCCAGTATCGGTACATGGACGTGCCGCCGGTGTCGGCGGCGGCGAAGGTGATGTTGGGGGGCGCGCTCGTTCTCGCCGCAGGGATTCTTATCGGTCAGTCCTGAGTCGACCCGTTTGCCGTTCGACGCTTATTTCGGCAATCTCGGCTCAATTGAACGAGGGGGAGATCTTAGAGGAGCCGCCTTGCGTTTGCGGGCTGATATCGGCTGGACGGCGGCCCTTTTGCTCTTTACCGGCGCGGCCGCCGCCGGCCCGTTTGAAGCGCCGCCCTCAGTCAGCGCGAGCGCCGCGCTCGGACCGGTCTCGAAGGGCTTGAACTACGAGGTCCTCAGCCCCGTCGCGTCCGATGGGACGTTGCGCCACTATCTCGTCCGGACCGCGGCCGGGGACTTCGAGACGGTCGGCGATCAGCTGATGCTCCTGCGCGTGCGCGAACTCAACGCCCTCGCCGAGCTCGAAAAGACCAACACGCCCTCGAAGTTCGGCAAGGCGGTGATGGATGCGGGACTCGGCCCCCTCGTGTTCGCAGGCAACATGATCGAGCACCCGATCGACACCACCCAGAACACCATTTCGGGGATCGGCCGAATGGTCGGCGACATCGGCTCCAGCTTCAACAACATGGGCAAGTCGCGCGACGACGCGGTCGCCAGCCTCATCGGAGAAGCCAAAGAGAAGCGGACCCTCGCCGCCGAGGTCGGCGTCGATCCTTACACGGATTTCAAGCCGCTCGCGGACCGCCTCGATCAGCTGGCGGGCGCGTCGGTAGCGGGAAATCTCGCGGTCTCAGGCGCAATGATGGCCGTGCCCGGCGCGGCCGGCCTCGCGGTGTCCAACGCCTCGACCGCCAACTCGCTGCGCGGCATGGCCGCCGACTACTCTTCGAGCCAGCTCATGGATATCAACCGCGACAAGCTCGCCCGGCTCGAGGTGGACCGCGGCGTCGCTGACCAGCTGTTCGCCAATACCTTCTACACGCCGGTCGACGTGACGGCGATTGTCGACGCGCTCGGCAAACTGGGTCCCGTCGCCAATCTCGGCACGATGCTGTCACGGGCGGCCTCGGCCGACAGCCGGGCGACCGCATTTTTTGTCCGCCGCCGCATCGAACTCACCGCCGCCTGGCAGAGCCGCCACGAGGAGATCGTCGCCTTCGTTGGCGAGGACAGCGTGCGCTTTCCGCTCTGCCAGACCGGAAGCGGCGCCATCGTAGGCGTCTATCCGATCGATCTTTTCTCCTGGACGCCGGAAACCGCCGTCGCCGTCGAGGCGTGGACCGCGGAGGCGCGCCGCGACGGCGCAAAGCAAAAAAGGCTATTCATCACCGGCGGCGCGACGGCGCTCGCGAAGAAGAACCTTGCCGCCCAGGGCTGGACATTAAGCAAAATTCAGTAAGCGCGGGCTTCACGGCGAATGCGGCCCGGTGAGCCGACGCGGACGATCCGAAGCTCGAGGCGTTCCGCAAGCTCAACCGCAAGATGATCGTCCACCACGGCCAGGCGGACCCTGTGTTTTCGATCGATGACACGGTCCGATGGCGCGACAAGCTCAACGCCAATCTCGACGGCAAGGCCGACGACAGCGTGCGGCT
>DATJXI010000168.1:0-2885 GCA_035500275.1 Roseiarcus sp.
CAATCGTCGCCGAGGGCAAGGAGATTCGAGACTTCAACAATGAGGCCTACGTGATGGAGACTGGCCTCGTCGCAGAACTCGCGCTCGTTCACGCATGGAAGGGCGACAGCGAGGGGAACCTCGTCTACCGCAAGACGGCGCGGAACTTCAATCCGATGATGGCGACCGCCGGCAAGATCACGATCGCCGAGGTCGAGCACCTCGTGCAGCCCGGCGAGATCGATCCGGACCATATCGTCACCCCCGGCATTTTCGTGCACCGACTGGTTCACGCGCCGAACGCCCAGAAGCGGATCGAGCAGCGCACTACGCGCAAGCGCGAGGCCGTGTCGTTTCAAGGAGAGGCGTGATGCCCTGGACCCGCGACCAAATGGCGGCGCGCGCCGCCAAGGAGCTGAAGGACGGCTTCTACGTCAACCTTGGCATCGGCATTCCGACCCTGGTGTCGAACTACATCCCCAAAGACATCCACGTGCAGCTGCAGAGCGAACACGGCATGCTCGGCATGGGCCCCTTCCCTTTCGAGGGCGATGAGGATCCGGACCTCATCAACGCCGGCAAGCAGACGGTCACGCAACTGCCGACCACCAGCTTCTTCTCCAGCGCCGATTCCTTCGCCATGATCCGCGGCGGCCACATCGATCTCGCCATTCTCGGGGCGATGCAGGTGTCCGAGACCGGCGATCTCGCCAACTGGATGGTCCCCGGCAAGATGGTCAAGGGCATGGGCGGGGCGATGGACCTCGTCGCCGGCGTCAAGCGCATCGTGGTCGTCATGGAGCATGTCGGCAAGGAGGGGCCGAAGCTTCTGCATCATTGCGAGCTGCCGCTGACCGGCGCCAAGGTGGTCGACCTCGTCATCAGCGACCTCGGCGTCTTCACCATCGACAAGCACGGCTATCGCGGTATGGCGCTCGTCGAACTTGCGCCGGGCGTGACGCTGGACGAGATCGCCGCCAAGACCCAAGCGGCTTATCGCGTGGCGCTCGACATCGGGCAGGCGGCTTAGTTAGGGCGGATCACAATGATGCGAAAGACCGCAGCCTTGATGACGATTGCGTGAGACGGTATCTTTCAACACAAGAGAAGGCGGGGTTACGGTCGCGAACGCGGCACCTATCATGATAGAGACGTGGTGAAAGATCTCAACATCCGCACGACCCGAATCTTTCACCTCGTTGACGGCCGCTGGCGGCAGATCCATCATTACGGATCGATCGAGGACGCAAACCTTCTCGCCGAGTATCAAAACGTGGTGCGGAATCCGAAAGGCGCTTCAACGCAAAAGTAATCGCCCAAGGTCATCTCGAAGTGGGTGAAGCCCGCGTCTCATCGTCGCCGCGCACCCGATACTTAGAGCAGAATCCGATCACCAAGCATCGTAGCCGGCGGCGGCGAACAAGTTTTGGCATTCGCGCGGTGTGACGAGATCGATAAGTTGGCCAATAGCGGCCCAAAGACCTTCGACGGTTCGCTTGGCCGCCTTTCGCAGCAGCGCCTTGAGCTTTGCGAAGGCGTTCTCGATGGGATTGAAATCGGGACTGTAGGGCGGAAGGTAGAGAAGGTCTGCGCCGGCGGCTTCGATCAGTTCGCGCACTCTCGGCCCCTTGTGGCCGGGGAGATTGTCCATGATCACGACGTCGCCCACGCGCAGTTCCGGAACGAGAACCTTCTCGACGTAGGTCTCGAAGGCCAGACGGTCGACCGCTCCGTCGATCACGAACGGTGCGATGAAGCCACGCAGCGTCAGCGCTCCGACGAAGGTCGTCGTTTTCCAATGTCCATAAGGAACGCCGACCCGCAGCCGCTGGCCGCGCGGCGCACGACCATAACGGCGCGCCATGTTGGTTGACGCCCAGGTTTCGTCGATGAAGAGCAAGCGCTCTGGGTCGAGATCGAGTTGCCCTTCGAACCATTCCTCGCGTCGTTCCGCAACGTCGGGGCGGCTTTGCTCCGAAGCGTGCGCGGTCTTTTTTTGCGCGTGATGGCGTGGCGCGCGAAGAAGCGCTGGATCGTGCCGAAGCCGAAGCTGAGGCCCTGCGCGGCCAGCGTGCGGCGCATCTCCTCAATGGTCGCGTCGCCATCGGGTCCGAGCGCCGCCATGACGATTTCGTGGCAGGCTTCGATGCGCTTCGACCGACGGTCGCCGCCCAGCGCCTTGGGACGCGCGTCGCCTTGCTCGCGCTCACGCGTGCGCCAACGGCTCACGCTCGCGGCGCTGACGCCGAACCTCTCGGCGGCCTGGCGATGCGTCGCCCCGGCATGAACCGCCGCCAAAACCCGAACCCTGAGATCAAGAGACAGCGCTTTCGACATGACCGCCGGCCTCCGATCCGGCAGACAGTCTGAATCAGAACCAGCCTGATTCGGGAATCCCCTTCGATTCCCTCAGCTCGGGTTCCGCTCTAGAGCAGTAGAGAAACGAGGGTTGCTCGGGCAGGCCGAGCCGAGCCTCATGCACGGAGGGCGGACCATGGGAAAGCATGGCGAAGTTTTTGTCGCTTTTGACGTCGCCAAGAAGAAGCACGCGGTGGCGATCGCGGAGGGAGGCCGGACCGGGGAGGTCCGGTTCTTGGGCGAGGTCGAGAACAGCCCGGGACCGATCGAGCGAACGATCAAGAGATTGGCGGAGCGCTACGGCCGGCTGCACGTCTGCTTTGAGGCCGGGCCGACGGGTTACGGGCTTTATCGCCAGGTCAAGGCTCTCGGCCACGACTGCATGGTGGTCGCTCCGGCCCTGATCCCGAAACGCTCGGGCGAGCGCATCAAGACGAACCGGCGCGACGCGGTCACGCTGGCGCGGCTTTATCGGGCCGGCGAGCTGACCGGAGTCTGGGCGCCGGATGCGGACCATGAAGCGGTGCGCGATCTTGTGCGGGCGCGCG
>DATJXI010000169.1:0-9385 GCA_035500275.1 Roseiarcus sp.
GGCCGCGACCGCGTTGAGCCGGTCTGCGACGTCGAGGATCTGCCGGGCCAGGCTCGCAGACTCCCTCGCTTGGGCACGCCGGCAAGCGATCGGACGCCGGTCGGCACATTGCGCAATCGCCCCGGTTGCCGGTAAAGCCAACCCACACGTTTCGCCTCGGACAATTCTTGAATCTGGATGCGCCGCCCGGCGCGCGCGCCGCGCGCGACCCAATCATTGCCGCGGCCCGCGAAGCCGGGACGCTCGCGCTCGGCTTCTTTCGCGCCGGCGCCGCGACCTCGGCCGAGGTGAAGGCCAAGCACGGCGGCTCGCCGGTCACCGAGGCCGATCTCGCCGTCGACGCGCTGTTGAGACAGCGCTTGACTGCGGCGTTTCCCTCGGCCGGCTGGCTCTCGGAGGAGACGGCGGACGATGCGGCGCGGCTCGCCCGCCGGGCGCTCCTCGTCGTCGACCCGATTGACGGCACCAAGGCGTTCGTCGCCGGCGATGCGCGCTGGGCGGTCTCAGTCGCGCTCGTCGTGGACGGACGGCCCATCGCCGGCGTTGTGCACGCGGCCGCTCTCGATGAAACCTATTCGGCGGCTCGCGGCGCGGGCGCCGACCTCAACGGCGTCGCGCTCCTGGGCTGCGAGCGCTCTGACCCGGAGCGGATGATAGCCGCGGGCCCAAAGCCGATCCTCGAAGCCATGGCCGCGAAGCTCAGGACGAAAGTCGAGATCGTTCCCCGTGTTCCCTCTATGGCCTATCGCCTGTGCATGGCGGCGCGCGGCGCGGTGGATTTCGCGGTCGCCGCCGAAAACTCGCATGATTGGGATATCGCGGCGGCCGATCTCATCCTCGAGGAGGCGGGGCTCAATCTTGTCGAGCCCGCCGGCGCCCCGCTCCTCTACAACACCCAGCACATCCGGAGAAAAATGCTGCTTGCCGCGCCGCACACGCTCGCCCCGCGCCTCATCGAGGCCTTTCGCTCCGCGAGCCGCGGCGGCGGCGGCTGAGCGGGCTTTGGCGCAAGTCTTGCCTTTTCAGGCCGGCGAAGGCAAAGCCGGGCCGGCTCGAGCAAGGGACTTCGATGACGACCTCCGGACCGAGGACTGAAGAGGCGGAAAAGCCGCAACGGCTGCATCTCGTCCTCGGCGGCGAACTCAAGTCGCTTGACGGCCACGAGTTTCGCGACGTGTCGAAGATCGACATCGTCGGCCTTTTCCCCGACTATGTGAGCGCCGAGCGCGCCTGGCGCGCCAAGGCGCAGCAGACCGTGGACAGCGCCGCGATGCGCTACTTCATCGTCCATCTGCACCGCCTGATCGAGCCGGACCTCGCGCCGCCGATGAGGACCGCCTGAGCGTTCCATGGCGAGAAGGTTCGGCAGGTCCCGGTTCGGCCAGGAGGCGATCGGCTTTCTTCTGGGTGAGTATTTGCGCCTCGTCGAGAAGACGAGCCGCTTCACGACCGTTCCCGCCGATCTCGACGCCTTCATCAAGGGCAGGACGCCGCTGATCGCGGCCATGTGGCACGGGCAGCATCTGATGGTGCCGCTCGCCCGCCCGGCGACGATGGGATCGCTCGCGGTCCTGATTTCACGCCACGAGGACGCGGGCGCCCAGGCGCTGGCGGTCAAGCGTCTCGGCATCGAGCCCGTCAGAGGCTCGGGTGGGCCGGTCGACCGCCAGTACTACAAAGGCGGCGCGTCCGCGCTGCGCGAGCTCCTGCGCCTCCTGGAATCGGGCTCATCCGTCGCGCTCACGGCCGACGTGCCGAAGGTGGCCCGCGTCGCGGGTTTGGGCATCGTGACGTTGGCGAAGCTTTCTGGGCGGCCGATCGCGCCGACCGCCGTCGTCCTCAGCCGGCGAATCCAGTTCGAGAGCTGGGACCGGGCGACCCTCGGCCTGCCGTTTGGGCGCGCTGTCGTTGTCGTCAGCGACTTTATCGAGGTCCCGCCCGACGCCGACGACGCGGCGATGGAGACGGCCCGGCTTGCGGTGCAAACCAGCCTGGACGCGGCGCATCGGAAAGCCTACGCCATGGTCGGCGCGACCGATCCCGGCGCCGATCTGAGACCGGAATGACCGCGTCGCTTCTCGCCTACCGCGTCGTCACGGCGCTCGGGACGCCGTTAGCAGGGCTGTTCCTGTCCAGACGGCTTCGGCGCGGCAAGGAGGACCCGAAGCGCGTCGGCGAGCGGCAGGGCAGGACGTCCGTTCCCCGTCCCCAGGGCAGGCTCGTCTGGCTGCATGGGGCGAGTGTGGGCGAGGCGGTGTCGCTCCTGCCTTTCGTCGAGCGGGTGACGCGCTCGGGCGCACACGCCCTGGTCACGACCGGGACGGTAACTTCGGCGACGCTGCTGGCCGAGCGCCTGCCGCCGGGCGCCATCCACCAGTACGCGCCCTTCGACAGCCCTTTCTACCTGCGCCGGTTCCTTCGCCATTGGCGCCCCGAGGCGGCGCTTATCGCCGAATCCGAGCTCTGGCCCAACATGCTCGTGGAAGCCAAGCGCGCCCGCCTGCCCATCGCCATGATCAACGGCCGGATCAGCGAGCGCTCCTTCCGACGCTGGCTCAAGGCGCGCGGCTTTATCCGGGCGGTCCTCTCCAACTTCGACCTCTGCCTCGCCCGCAGCGAATCCGACGGCGAGCGGCTCGCGGCGCTCGGGGCGCCGAACGTCCTCATCGCCGGCGATATCAAGTTCGATGCGCCGACGCTGCCGGTGGACCGCCGCGAGCTCGCCGAGCTCTCGGGCCTGACCTCCGGCCGGCAGATCTGGATCGCCGCCTCCACCCACGAAGGGGAGGAGCTCATCGCCGCCGCCGCCCACAAGCGACTCGCGGCGGTCTTTCCGGACGCGCTCACCCTCATTGCGCCTCGCCATCCGGAGCGGGGCGAGGCGGTCCTGCGCGAGATCGAGGGGCAGGGGCTTGTCTGCGCCTTGCGCTCCCGCGGTGGGCGCCCCGGCCCCGGGACCGCCGTCTACGTCTGCGACACAATCGGCGAGCTCGGCCTCTTCTACCGCCTCGCCGGCGTCGTTTTCCTAGGCAAGTCCTTCGTGGGAGGGGGCGGGCAGAACCCGATCGAGCCCGCCCGCCTCGCCTGCGCGATTCTGCATGGGCCGATGATCGGGAACTTCGCGGACGCCTACGCCGCGCTCGACGAGGCCAAGGGGGCGCTTCAAATCCCGCGGCCCGAGGGCCTCGGGGAGGCGCTGATCGAGCTTTTCGAGAATACGGCCAAGCTGCGCGCGATGGCGCGCGCGGCCGGCGACAAGGTGGAGCGCCTGGCGGGCGCCGTCGAGCGGTCCATGCGGGCGCTCGAGCCGCTCTTGCCGGCGACGGGGTCGTGAAGGCGCCGAAATTCTGGACCGTGCGGCGGCCGAACTTCATCGCGCGTGCGCTCCAGCCGATCGGCTGGCTCTATGGCGAGGCTGCCGCAAGCCGGATGACGAAGCCGGGGAGGCGGGCCGCCGCGCCGGTCGTCTGCGTCGGCAATTTCGTCGCCGGCGGCGCCGGCAAGACCCCGACGGCGCTGGCGCTCGCGCGCATGCTCATCGCCCAGAGGCGGCGGGTCGGCTTCCTCTCGCGCGGATATGGCGGGGCGAGCCGGGCCGAGCCGGTCGAGGTCGATCCCAATGCGCATAGCGCGGCGATGGTCGGCGACGAGCCGCTGTTGCTCGCCCGGGTGGCGCCATGCTGGGTGGGGGAGGACCGGGTGAGAAGCGCGCGGCTCGCGGTCGAAGCGGGGGCGGACGCGCTCATCATGGACGACGGGTTGCAGAACCCCGCCCTCGCCAAGGACCTGGCGCTTGCGGTCGTGGACGGCGAGACGGGCTTCGGCAACGGGCTCTGCCTTCCGGCCGGCCCCTTGCGCGCGCCGCTTGCGGCGCAGCTGCGGCTCGTCGCGGGCCTCATCGTCGTCGGCGGGGACGAGGCCGCGGTCGGCGACATCTCCCGCCAGGCGCCCGGCAAGACGCTTTTGCGCGCCAATCTCGAGCCCGACGCGTTCGCCGCCGCGCCGCTGATCGGCCGGGAAGTCGTCGCCTTCGCCGGCATCGCCCGGCCCGAGAAGTTCTACGCGACCCTGCGGCGTGTCGGGGCGCAGATCGTGGCGACCCGCGACTTTCCCGACCATCACCTCTATAAGCCGCGCGAGATCGCGGCGCTGCGGGAGGAGGCGACGCGGCGCGGGGCGCTCCTCGCGACGACCGAGAAGGACGCCGTGCGGCTCTCCCCCCGGGAGGCCCGCTCGATCGTGACCCTGCCCGTGACCCTGCGCTTCGAGGACCCGGCGGCGGCGCGGGCGATGCTCGCCGGGGCGTTCAGCTGAACGGGGGCGCCAAATCGGCGCGCGAATCCCGCGTTCCGGCCTTCTGTATCGGCGCGCCTCACGCCGGGCGGCGCGACGGGGCGAGGTTGGTCTCCCGCTGAACTTCTTATACTCACCGGTGCTACTTCGGCCGGTACGGGATGACGCTGTCGATGCCGAGGCGCCGCTTCTTGTCCTCCTCGTAGTCGGCGAGGTTGCCCTCGAACCACCCGACGTGGCTCTCGCCCTCGACGGCGAGCATGTGGGTCGCGATGCGGTCGAGGAAGAAGCGGTCGCGGCTGATGATGACGACGCAGCCGGCGAAGTCGAGCGAAATCGACTACGTTTCGCCCGAACCGCTCGCCGACGGGGATGACGATCTGCGCGGTGGTCGTCGCCTTCTCGTTGCTCTTCTTGATCAGCGCCGCATCCGCGAGCGCGGCGCCTCGACCGCGCGGTCTCGCCTCGCCGATCTGTGCCTCAGATCGTGTTCGACTTCATCTGGTCGGCGATGTAGTCGGCCTGACGGATCGCAAGCGTCACGATCGTCAGGGTTGGGTTCTCGGCGCCGCCGGTGGTGAACTGGCTGCCATCCGAAATGAACAGATTCTTGATGTCGTGCGTCTGGCCCCACTTGTTGACGACGCCGTCGCGCGGATTGGCGCTCATCCGGTTCGTGCCGAGATTGTGCGTCGAAGGATAGGGCGGCGTCGGGAACGTGCGGATCGCGCCCACCGCCTCGTACATCGCCCTCCCCTGCCCATAGGCGTGGTTGCGCATCGCGATGTCGTTCGGGTGGTCATCGAAGTGCACATCCACGACCGGAAGACCCCATTTGTCCTTCTGGTCGCTCAGCGTGATCCGGTTCGTTTCCTGCGGCATGTCCTCGCCGACGATCCACATCCCGGCCATATTCGAATAGCCGTCGAGCGCAGTTGTGAATTCGCGGCCCCAGGCGCCTGGATCAAGGAAAGCGGCCATGAACGGGATACCGAGGGAGAGCGTCTCCAATTCGTAGCCGCCGACGAAGCCGCGGCTCGGATCGTTGCGCGCCTCGTCGCGCATGATGCCGGCCATGGTCGTGCCGCGATACATGTGAACCGGCTTGTCGAAGACGGCGTAGACCGATCCGGTCGTGTGCCGCATGTAGTTCCGGCCGACCTGACCCGAGGAATTGGCGAGGCCGTCTGGGAACTTCGACGAGGCGGAGTTGAGCAGGAGGCGCGGACTCTCCAGCGAATTGCCCGCGACCGCGACGATGCGCGCCTTCTGCCGCTGCAGCTTGCCGTCCGCGTCGAAATAGGTCACGCCGGTGACCTTGCCCGAGGCGTCGTGTTCGATCTGCGCGACATGCGACTCCGGGCGCACCTCCATGTTGCCGGTCGCTTCGCCCTTGGGAATCTCGGTGTAGAGCGTCGACCATTTCGCGCCCCACTTGCAGCCCTGGAAGCAGAAGCCGGTCTGATGGCAGGCAATTCGGCCGTCGCCCGGGACGGAGTTGATCGCCATCCGGCCGGTGTGACACTCCTTGTAGCCGAGCTTGTCGGCGCCGGCCTTGAAGACCTTGAAATTGTTGTTGCCCGGCAGCCCCGGCAAATCGCCCGTGCGGGTGACGCGCATCTTCGCTTCGGCCTTCGCATAGTAGGGCTCGAGTTCAGCGAGCGTCAGCGGCCAGTCGAGGAGATTGGCGCCGGGAATGTGATCATAGGTCGAGGCGGTCTTGAACTCGTGCTCCTGGAGGCGGAGGGACGCGCCCGCCCAATGGGTCGTCGTTCCGCCGACCGACTTGACGATCCAGGCCGGCAGGTGGGGGAAGTTCTTGTGAACCCGCCAGCTGCCAGAGGTCGTGCGCATGTCCGTCCATGCGAGCTGGGCGAAGCTTGCCCATTCGTCGTTGATGAACTCCCAGAAGTCGTAGCGCTTGCCGGCTTCGAGCACGACGACTTTTATGCCCTTTTGCGCAAGCTCGTTGCCCAGCGTGCCGCCGCCCGCGCCCGACCCCACGATGACGACGATGCTGTCGTCGTTCAGATCGAATTTCGCTGTCATGTCTGTTTCCTCGCCTGAATTTTGGCTGCGTTGCGCGCTCAGAGCCAGTCGATGTCGTCGAAGCCGCGGTCGATGTATCCGCCTTTGGAGAAGGATTCGCCCTCGTATCCGAAGATCGGCCAGATCTCCTGCTGGTTGTAGAGCGACACGACGAGGCCGGAACGAATGGTCTCAAACATGGGATTTTTTTCGCTCTGCGCCTTGAGCAGCGCGACACGGTCGGCTTCCCAGCCGCGACCGACATATCCGCCCGCGCCGGCGGCGGCGTCGAGGGCGGCGACGTACGCCTCGATCTCAGCCTTCATCGCGGGGTCCGCGGCGGCCTTCTCGTCGTAGGATTTCATCGCGATCGCGTAGAAACGGTCGGGGACCTTGTCGTGCGGGTAGATGTCGCGCGCGATCAGGATCAGGGTCTTCATTGTCTCGGGCTTGAGGCCCTTGACGTCGAGAGCCCAGGCTTCCGACGCATTGAAGAGCGCGCCGGCCGGCGTGACGGCGATTGCAGCCGCGAAGCCGGCTGCGGACCTTTGCAGGAAGCCGCGGCGCGAGAACCTTTCGGACGCCGTATTGTTTGCGGTCATGAGCGTTTCCTCCTTTTTTCACCGATTTGCTGGCCAGCTACCTGTAGCGGCCGAGCTTCTGCAGCACTTCGATCCTATAGCCGTCGGGATCCTCGATGAAGAAGAACCGCGCGATCCGCTTACCCTCACTGTTGAACTCGACGATTTTGCGCGGGTTGAGCCCCTCGGCCTCGAAGCGGCGGCGCTCGGCGTCAAGATCGTCCACCACGAAGGCGACGTGGCCGTAGCCGGCGCCGAGTTCGTAGGGCTCGGAGCGGCCCTTGTTGATCGTCAGTTCGATCTCGAACGGCGACTCGGCGTTCGAGAGATAGACGAGCGTGAAGTCGGGGAAGTCGAGCCGGTCGGCGACGTCGAGCCCGAAGGCCTTCTTATAGAAGGCGAGCGACCGCGCCTCGTCCAGCACGCGGACCATCATGTGGATCGCTTTCGCCATGACCTGCTCGCGTCAACGGCCGCCGCCTTCGGCGACCCGATTGGCGGAACGTTAGCGAAGCGCGACTGGCGCGGGTGTTATCGGCATACTACTGCGGCCCGTCTTTAGGCCGCTTCGGCCCGCTCGCTCCCGTCTCGGACGCGACGGGTTTCGATCGCCACGACGCAGACGCAGCGGAGGTGGGAGGCGAAGTTGGGCACTTCCCCCCTTAAGAGCAGAATCTCATGATGCAAAGTCGAGATGAAGCGGGGCACCGTCATTTCTTCGCCCGCCGCGATCTCCTCGAGGATCCCCCAGAACACTTTCTCCAACCGCAGGCTCGTGCTCTGGCCGTTCAGCCTGATCGAGCGCGTCTCGAAGGCGTAGCTGTCCGGGGACTGACTCGCAAAAAGCCGGCACATGTTTTCCTCCCTTTGACCTCTTCGCCCCCCGGACGGCGATTGACCGGCCTGTGTTTCGTCAGCCGGGCATTCTGAGCCGAGATCGCCCTGTTTGGATTGTTTTAGGGCGCTTCCCGCCCGCCGTCGAGGGCGTCCTATGCCGACTTAAGCCAAAGCCGCCTTCAGCATCGCCTTGAACTTCGCAGAATCGAAGGTCCACACAATGTCCGCCTTGCGGTCGGGGCCATGCGCCTTCCAGACATGGGCGTTGTTGTCGTCGCCCGTCACGTTCAGCCGGTCGACCACCGTCATGCCGCGGGTGAGTTCGCTCGCGCATTCGATCGCGACGCGGTGGCGCGACCATGTGAGCCCCACGGAACGGTCGAGCGCGATCGCCATCGCCGCAGGATCAGCGAGCGAGAGGCCGGTCTCGCCGGTCTGGGCGCGATAGGCGTCGCGGGCGGTTGCGTTCGACTCGATCGCGAAACGCGCCTTCGCCGTGCCGAGCGCCTCGATCTCGGCGATCTCGTCATGCGTCAGCACAGAATCGCCCCGCGAGACATGCCAGCCGACCATCTCGATAGGCAGGTTCGAGCGGAAGACCAGACGCGCCGCTTCGGGATCGACCCAGATGTTGTACTCGGCCGCCGGCGTCACATTGCCCTCGCAAGCCGGCGCGCCGCCCATCACCACGCAGCGGCCGACTTTCTCGGCAATTGACGGATCGCGGCCGAGCGCCAGCGCAATATTGGTGAGCGGCCCAAGCGTCACCAGCGTCAGCCCGGGGTGGGCGTGGGCGAGCCGCAGGATGGCGTCGACCCCGTGCTCTCTCTCGGCTTGTCGCGCTTTGGGCGCGAAGCCGCGGTCGCCGAGCCCGTCCGCCCCATGAAACCAGTGCGCGTGCTCATGGGTCCGGATGAGCGGCGCGGCGGCCCCCTTGAAGACGGGAGCCTCAGCGCCGGCGATTTCGGCCGTAAGCAGCGCGTTGCGCGTCGCCTGCTCCAGGCTGACGTTGCCCGCGACGGTCGTGAGCCCGAGCACGCGAACATCCGGGGCGGCGAACGCCATCAGGATCGCGACCGCGTCGTCGGAGGCGGTGTCGGTGTCGATGAGGAATTCGCGCATGCGTAGCTGTTAAGCCCTCACCGCGAAAACTTCTTGTACTTCAGTCGGTGCGGGATGACGCTGTCGATGCCGAGGCGGCGCTTCTTGTCGTCCTCGTAGTCGGCGAAATTGCCCTCGAACCATTCGACGTGGCTGTCGCCCTCGAAGGCGAGCATATGGGTCGCGATGCGGTCGAGAAAGAAGCGGTCGTGGCTGATGATGACGGCGCAGCCGGCGAAGTCGAGCAGCGCCTCTTCGAGCGCGCGGAGCGTGTCGACGTCGAGGTCGTTGGTCGGCTCGTCGAGCAGGAGCAGGTTCGCGCCGCTCTTCAGCATCTTCGCGAGATGCACCCGGTTGCGCTCGCCGCCGGAGAGCTGGCCGACCTTCTTCTGCTGATCGGGGCCCTTGAAGTTGAAGGCGCCGCAATAGGCGCGCGAGTTCATCTCGCGCTTGGCGAGATAGATGACGTCGGCGCCGCCGGAGATTTCCTCCCACACCGTCTTCTTAGCCTCGAGCGCGTCGCGCGACTGGTCGACATAGCCCAT
>DATJXI010000170.1:0-6380 GCA_035500275.1 Roseiarcus sp.
CGACGGATTGAAGGCCGCCGTCGCCAAGGTTCTCGGCGCCTCCTGGCAGCGCTGCCGCGTCCACTTCATGCGCAACGCGCTGGCGCACGCCAACAGACAAGGCCGGCGCGTCGTCTCGGCCTTCATCGCCACGGCCTTCGCGCAAGGCTCGCCCGGCGCCGCGGGCAAGCAATGGCGTCCCGTCGCCGATCAGTTGCGCGCCAAGCTCCCCAAACTCGCCGCCCTGCTCGACGAGGCAGAAGTCGACGTCCTCGCTTTCATGAGCTTTCCCCGGGAGCATTGGGACAAGATCAGTTCGACCAATCCCATCGAGCGGCTCAACGGCGAGATCAAGCGGCGTGCCGATGTCGTTGGCATCTTTCCCAACGACGACGCCATCGTCCGTCTCGTCGGCGCGATCCTGATGGAGCAGAACGACGAATGGGCCGTGCCGCGCGCCCGCTACATGACGCTGGAAACCATCGCCCCCATCAGCGATAATCCCATCGTCATCCTGCCCGCCGTGGCCGCATGACACCCCCGGCTCCCGCCGGCGATAGGCGATGGCTCCATTGCTACACCACGCCTCGGGACACGATCACCCCTCAAAAAAGGCGCGTCAGAAATTCCCTGCTTGCAAAAGCAATTTCCCTACAAGAGGTCAATTCTGTGCAAGAATTCCCTGCTCCCCAAGTAGGGAATTCTTGGGAAAACTCACGCACAATCAGCGCGTTAGCTAGGTCATTTTCGGCGGAATCCGCGTGGACTCGGCAAAATTCCCTGCATTTTCCCTGCTAGCAGGGAATTTTTGGCGTGGAGACCGGTTCGGCGGGACGGCGTCCGCCACCAGCAAGTCCGAAGAAATGCCCCAAGATTCGCGACCGCCAGAATTGTCTGATGTTTTCTGTCGCTTAGCGGGAACCCGCAGGCATCGCGGCCTCGGGGTCGCCGCCTCCGCCGGCCATTTGGGCTCATTCGCCGCGATAGCCTCCGCCAAATTCCGTTTCCAAAGTTGGCGTTTGAGCCGCGGCGGCGCAGCGCGTCCGTCGCGGTCCCAATGTAAACAGCGGAGGTCTGTCATGCAGCCGCTCCGGTATGTCGACGAGCGATGGCGGCGCCGTCAGACTGGAACGGCCGGCGATGGCGCGCTGGCCAGCAGCCGCCGCTCGAAGTCGGCGAGCAGTTTGCCGGCGCCCCAACCCTCGCCTCCGCAACTGGACTTTAGCGCGTGCAGAATGCCGACCAGGTTCTCGTCGCGGATGCGCTCGAGCTCGCGGATGGAGAGGCCGGCGGCCTGCTCATCCGACTGGGCGCCGATCTTCTCAATCAGGGCTTCGTCGAGGTCGACGACGTCGGTGAGCTTCGTCCACGGCCATTTGAGGCAGGGGCCGAACTGAGCGAGGAAATGGCGCATGCCGGCCTCGCCGCCGGCAATGCGGTAGGTCTGAAACAGGCCCATTTGCGCCCAGCGCAGGCCGAAGGAATAGCGGATCACGTCATCGAGGGTCTCGACGTCGCAGACGCGGTCCTTGATGAGCCAGAGCGCCTCCCGCCACAGCGCCTCGAGCAGCCGATCGCCGACGAAGGCCTCGATCTCGCGGCGGATGACCACGCCCTTCATGCCGATGGCGTCGACAACGGCGCGGGCCCGGTCGATCGTAGCGGCGGACGTCGCCGCGCCGCCGACGATCTCGACCAGCGGCAGGAGATAGACTGGATTGTAGGGGTGGGCGACGAACAGCCTCTCGGGATGGGCGAGGCCCGCCTGGAGGTCCGAGGGCAGAAGGCCTGAGGTCGAGGAGCCGATCAGCGCATCCGCTCGGCATGCGGCGTCGATCTCGGCGAGCACGCGGCGCTTGACATCGAGACGTTCCGGCACGCTTTCCTGCACCCATTCCGCGTCCGCCACCGCGTCATCGAGACGCGCGCAGAAGACGAGGCGCCCGCGCGGCGGCAGGGGGGCGCTGGTGAGCAGGCCGTAGGCTCGCTCCGCGTTTTGGATCACCTCGCCGACGACGCGCTCGGCGTCTGGATGCGGGTCGTATGCTTTCACGTCGACGCCGGCCAGCAGGAACCGTGCGATCCAGCCCCCGCCGATGACGCCGCCACCGACGCAGGCCGCTCTCGAAATCGGGGCGAGGCGACGGGCGTTTGTCGAATCCATCAACGGGCGCTCCTCAACGTTTGGTCAGCTTAAGCTTCTCGCGGACCTCCCGCGGCCCGATGAGCCGAGCGCCCATGCCCGTCACAACGCCGGCGGCCTTTTCGACCAGCTCAGCGTTGGTCGCGAGTTCGCCCTTGCCGACATAGAGGTTGTCCTCGAGCCCGACGCGGACATTTCCGCCGGCGAGCACGGCCGCAGCCGGGTAGGCGAGCGCGTTGCGACCGATCGAAAAGGCGGAGAAAATCCAGTTCGCTGGCACGTTGTTCACCATCGCCATGAAGGTGTTAAGGTCGTCCGGCGCCCCCCATCGGACGCCCATGCAGAGCTGGACCAGCACGGGGTCCTCGATCAACCCTTCGGCCGCGAGCTGCCGAGCGAACCACAGATGACCGGTGTCGAACGCTTCGATCTCCGGGCGCACCCCAAGCGTTGTCATCTGACGGGCCATCTCGCGCAGCATCGACGGCGTGTTGGTCATGACATAGTCGCCGAGATTGAAATTCATCGTGCCGCAGTCGAGCGTGCAGATCTCCGGCAGGCATTCTGCGACGTGAGCCACTCGCTCCGTGGCCCCCGCCATATCGGTGCCCGCTTCGTCGACCGGAAAAGGCGCTTCCACGCCGCCAAAGACGAGGTCGCCGCCCATGCCGGCGGTGAGGTTCAGGACGACGTCTTCGTCGGCCGAGCGGATGCGGTCCGTCACTTCGCGAAACAGGTCCCGCCGGCGAGAGGGGGCGCCGGTCTCGGGGTCGCGGACATGGCAATGGACGATCGCGGCGCCGGCCTTGGCCGCGTCGACCGCGGATTCGGCGATCTGTTTCGGCGTGATCGGCACGTGCGGCGAACTGCCCACGGTTTCGCCCGCGCCGGTGACAGCGCAGGTGATGAAGACTTCGCGATTGATCGACAGGGGCATGATGGTTTCCAACAGACGCGCGCAACTTGACGGGAAACGCGAAGTGTGACGCAACTCATTGCGCAGCCCGTTTTCTCTTGTGCGAAGCGATGATCTTTGCCCATTCCGACGCGCCGCTGAACGCCACGCTGCTCCTGTTCCCCGGGCTGTCGCTCATGTCGTTGGCGGCGACGCTCGACCCGATGCGGGGCGCCAATCGCGTGTTGGGCCGGACCGCCTATCGCTGGAAGCTGGTGTCGATCGACGGCAAGATGCCGGCTGCGAGTTGCGGCCTTCCGATTCCCGTCGAGGGCGCCTTCAATCCCGCCGAGCGGCAAGATGCGCTGATCCTGATCGCGGCCTTCGATGCGATTGAGCAAGGGGCGCCGCCGGTCCTGAAGTCGCTGCGCGCCGCCGCCAAGCGCTCGGCCATTGTCGGCGGCGTCGAATCCGGCTCGTGGCTCATGGGTTTGGCCGGGCTGCTCGACGGACGCCGCGCGACGACGCATTGGGAAGACTTGGAGGATTTCGCGGCCCGTTTTCCCAACGTGGACGTGCATCCGGACCGCTTCGTGGTGGACGAACCGGTCTTCACGACCGGCGGGGCGACGCCGGCGCTCGACTGCATGCTGGCGCTGATAAGGGCGCGCAACGGCTATTCGGCGGCCCTCGACGTCGCCAGCCTCTACATCTACGAGGAAGTGCGAACGGGCTCGGACGCGCAGCCGATCGTGTCGCTTGGACGCATCCGTCAGCATGAGCCGCGCGTCGCCAAGGCGATCCGCATCATGGAGACGCATATTGATCGACCGGTGACGATCGCCGCCGTTGCGCGCCGGGTCGGCATATCGACGCGGACCCTGGAGACGCTGTTCTTGAGGATCGTCGATGTCACTCCCGGGGCGTACTATGTCGCGCTGCGCCTGAGCGCGGCCCGACGCCTGGTGCTCGACACCCATCTTCCGATCGCCGACATTGCCGAGCGGACCGGCTTTTCTGCCATTGCGTCGCTATCGCGCGCCTTCCGGCGGCATTTCGGCGCGCCGCCGTCTGCTGCGCGCCGCGCCAGTCCTTAGGCGGCGCCGAGGTCGCTTCGCCGGCTACATGCCAAGCCCGCTCTTTACTGCGTCGAGCCCAGGCTTGCCGTCGATCGTCGTGACGCCGTCGAGCCACTTGGCGACGACCGCGGGGTTCTGCTTCATCCACGCGCGCACCGCGGCGTCGGGCTGCATGCCCTGATCGAGGATATCGCTCATCAGGCGGTTCTCGATGGCCGAGTCGAACTTCAGGTTGGAGAGAAGGCGTCCAACATTGGGGCATTCCTTGTCATAGCCGGCACGCGTCAGGGTGATCACGGTCGCGCCGCCGTCATTCGGCCCGAACACGTTGTTGCCTTGCTGCAGATAGACCATCGGCAGGTTGACGTTCATCGGATGCGGCTGCCAGCCGAAGAACACGACCGGCTTGCCTTCCTTGATCCGATGCGCCGTCTCGGCCAGCATCGCCTGCTCGCCGGACTCGACGAGCTTGAAGCCGCCAAGCCCGAACGTGTTGTCCGAGATCATCTTCGAGATGGTGGCGTTGGCGCCGCTGCCGGGCTCAATGCCGTAAAGCTTGCCGTCGAGCTTGTCCTTGAAACGGGCGATGTCGGAATACGTCTTCAAGCCGGCGTCATAGGCGGCCTTGGAGGTGGCGAAGCCGATGCGGGCGTCACTGAGGTTGTCCGCGGCGATGTCGATCTTGCCGGCCTTGACGAGCGGCGCTTGGCTCGGCTCCTGCAGCGGCATCCAGTTGCCGAGAAAGACATCGATGTCGCCGTTTTCGAGCGACTGGAAGGTGATGGCGACCGACAGCACGGAGATGTCTGGCTTGTAGCCGAGGCTTTTCAGAATCTGGTTTGCGATCTGCGTCGTGGCGGTGATGTCGGTCCAGCCGACGTCGGAGAAACGCGGTTTAGCGCAGGAGGCGGGATCGCCGGCATAGACGGCGGACGAGATGAGCGTTGCCGATAGGGCGCACGCAACAAGACTGCGTGAAATCATTGGGGTTCCCTCGCGTTGGCGGTGACGCTGCGGACGTCGCGCCGCCGGGAAAGTCTAACGCGGGCTCGGCGGGGCGCTTGACCTCCCTCAAAGCGCAGATGACCGAATACGAAGTTGGCTGCGGTCGAATCGATTGCGGGTTTTTCGCCAGAGTCTCGGCTGAGGCGAATACCCGGAACCCCGCCGCCCGCATCGTCTCGTTCAGCGGCAATCGGCGGAGTCGACATTTTCTTCCGTTTAGCAGAATGCCGCGCTATGGTTCCTCGACGGTCGAAAAGTCCTGGGTCGAATCGGGCGAAGAGGGAGGAAATCACGTCGGACGCAAAGACGGAAATGGCGCCGGAAGCCATTGAAAACGCCCGATACATGCACAGAGACGGCGGTCGCGCCTCGCAGCGCTGTCGCGGCCATGCGCTTCGGGACGCTTTCCTGTTCTTGGCGGTGAAAATTCGCCGCGAAGGTCACGAAGAAACACGAAGCGGCTAGCGGCGTAAGGAGGAGGTGAAAAAGTGACAGAAAACGGCGCCTAGAGTTCTGAAAAACCACGATCGGCGCCAAAACTGCAGGGAACTCTCCGCGGGCGACGCCTGTGGATAAGGGTCGAGCTCTCGGCGGCGACGCCGGCAAGGCCGCGTTTCGTGAGCAAGGCGTCCGGCTTCGGCGGGCGGCCTCTGAACAATGCGTAGGCGACATCCGGGTCGCGCAGATTTCCCGCCGCATAGATGGATTCACGCAACCGCTCGGCCAGGGCGGGATCGAAGACGTCGCCGCGCTCCTCGAAGGCTTCGAAACCGTCCGCGTCCAAGATTTCCGACCAGAGGTAAGCGTAGTAGGCGGCGGCGTAGCTCGCGCCGCCAAAAATGTGCTGGAAGTGCGCAACGCGATGGCGCGGCGGGATCGCTTCCGGGCAGCCAAGCGCCTTAAGCTCCTGCCTTTCGAAGGCGACGACATCGAGGGGAGGCTCGGGGTCCGCATGCAGCCCGAGGTCCACAAGGGCGGACGCGGCGTATTCGACCGTCGCGAAGCCCTGATTGAACGTCTGCGTCTTAAGCAGCCTTTCGATCAGAGCCTCCGGCATCGGCGCCCCGCTTTCGTGGTGGAGCGCGAAGCGGCGCAACACCTCCGGCCGCTCCAGCCAGCGCTCGTAGATTTGTGAGGGAAACTCGACGAAATCGGTCGCGACGTTCGTGCCCGCGAGCAACGGATAGATCACGTTCGACAGCATGCCGTGCAGCGCGTGGCCGAATTCGTGGAAGAGTGTCTTCGCCTCCTCGAAGCTCATGAGCGGCGGCTCGCCCTC
>DATJXI010000171.1:0-4186 GCA_035500275.1 Roseiarcus sp.
ATTGGCGTCGCCAAGGAGCGCGGCGGCCCGCGCTATGAAGTCTTGCAGCCGGAATACAATCTGGCCGACCGGCATGACTTCGAGGACGGGCTTGCCGACATTTGCATGCGCGAGGAGATCGGGGTCATCACCTATTTCAGCCTGGCCAAGGGGTTTTTGTCCGGCAAATACCGCACCGAGGCTGACCTCTCGAAGAGCCCGCGCGGCGGGGCCGTCAAGGGATATCTCAATCCACGCGGCTACCGCATCCTCGACGCGCTCGACACGGTCGCGGCGCGCCATAAGGCCAAGCCCGCCGAGGTCGCGCTCGCCTGGATCATCATGAAGCCCGCCGTCGCCGCCCCTATCTCGAGCGCGACATCGGCCGAGCAGGTCATGAGCCTCATCCGCGCGACCGAGCTCGAGCTCACGAAGGACGACATGGCGGCGCTCGACGAGGCGAGCGCGTGAGCTTTCTTCGTCATCCCCGCGAAACGCGGGGAGGGTGTCATCCCCGCGAAAGCGGGGATCCAGAATGACAGCCGCCCTTTCAAGAATCAGCAATTGAGCGTCTCGTAGAGGTCGCGCCAATCCGGGTTGAACCGCTCGATAAGATCAAGCTTCCACTTCCGCTCCCATTTCTTGAGCTGCTTCTCGCGGGCTATCGCCTCGTTAACGTCGCCATAGTGCTCGTACCAAACGAGCAATTTGACCCCATACTTCGCTGTGAAAGTCGATCCGAGGCCGTTGCGGTGCTGCATCGCCCGCGCGGCGAGATGATTCGTCACGCCGATGTCGAGCGTGCCGTTGCGCCGGCTCGCCAGACGGCCATTCCCGCAGCGGTGTCTGCACGAGCCTCGTCGGTTTTGTGGGTCGCTTCGTCGCTCGCGCTGCTGGTGATGACGGCTGAGGCGCCTTCCTACGCGGCCATCTTCCCCAAGATCATGTCGGCGGCCTTCTCGCCGATCATCGCGGACGGCGCCTGGGTGTTGCCGCTGACGAGCACCGGCATGATCGAGGCGTCGGCGACGCGCAGGCGCTCGACGCCGCGCACGCGCAACGTGGGATCGACCACCGAACCTTCGTCGCCGCCCATGCGGCACGTCCCGACCGGGTGGTAGATCGCGTCGGCGCGCTCGCGGATGAGGGCGCGCAGCGTCTCGGCGTCGTCATGGCCGCTGCCGTAGATGAAGCGGCCACCGTAGGGCGCGAGCGCCGGCTGCGCCGCGATCGCCTGGAGAATCTCAGCGCCGCGCACGAGCGTGTCCAGGTCGCGCGGGTCGCCAAGAAAGTTCGGGTCGATGAGCGGCGCGTCTTCGACGTTCGCGCTCGCGAGCCGCACACGGCCCCTGCTCTTCGGCCTCAGCCCACAGACGTGCAGCGCCATGCCGGTCGCGAAGTGGAGCTTGCGATTGTGGTCCTCGTCGAGGCCGACGCAGAAGTGGAGCTGCAGGTCGGGGCGGTCGACATCGGGCGAGCTTCGGATGAACCCGCCGGCCTCGGCCGCGTTCGAGGTCAGCAATCCCGTCTTGCGTCGAAGGAACTCGTACACATCGGCGCCGCCGCGCAGGAACTGTGACGCCGTGAGCCCGAAGAGACGCGGTCCCTTGGCGCGCAGGTTGAAGACGAAATTGCAATGGTCGTGCAGATTTTCGCCGACTTGCCGAGCGTCGAAGACGACCTCGATCCCGTGGCCGCGCAGCTCTTGCGCCGGTCCGATCCCCGAAACCATCAGAAGCTGCGGCGAATTGAACGCGCCGCACGCCACGACGATCTCGCGCCGCGCAAAAAGCGTCTCATCTTGCCCGCCGCGGCGATAGGCGACGCCAATCGCATTCCGTCCCTGAAACAGAATTCGCCGCGCCTGCGCGTCTGCGATGACGGTCAGATTCGGCTTAGGCGCGGCCTCGAGATAGGCGCGGGCGGCATTGTAGCGGCGGCCGTTCTTCTGGAAGACTTGATAGGCCCCGACGCCTTCCTGGCTCGCGCCGTTGAAATCCGCGTTGCGCGGAAAGCCTGCCTGTACGCACGCCTCGACGAAGGCCTCCACCGCCGGATTGCGATAAGAAAGGTCGCTGACGCGCAGCGGCCCGCCGACGCCATGCCATTCATCGGCGCCGCGGGCGTTGTCCTCGGCGCGCTTGAAGTAGGGCAGGACGTCGCGAAAGCCCCAACCCTTGCAGCCCATCGCGGCCCAGGAGTCATAGTCCTGCGGCTGGCCGCGGGTGTAAATCATCGCATTGATAAGGCTCGATCCGCCGAGGCCGCGCCCGCGCGGCTGGTAGCCCTTGCGGCCGTTGAAGCCGGGTTGCGGAACTGTCTCGTAAGCGTAGTTGTGGCGCGACTTCATCGGCACGAGCGCGGCGATCCCGAGCGGGACGTCGGAGAGGATCGAGGCCTTCGCCGGTCCCGCCTCGAAGAGCGCGACGCTCGGCCCGCCCTCAGCTTGCGCGAGGCGCGCGGCGACCGCGCATCCGGCCGGTCCCGCGCCGATGACGATGAAGTCGACCGCACGACGTTCGCTGCGGTCGTCGCCGCCTTTGCCGTCTCTTGTCATGTCCTCGCTCCCTATCGAAGAACGAGTCGCTACCCCGTCGTCTCCTTCTCCCCTTCGGGTTTCGGCTCGGAAATCGCCGCTTCGCGCAGCTCGCGCCGCAGAATCTTGCCGATCGGCGTACGCGGCAGCGTGTCCCGGAACTCGACGTGCCGCGGCGTCTTGTATGCGGCCAGACGATGGCGGCAGTGGGCGATCAGCTCGACTTCGGTCAGGGCGTCGTCCTTGCGCACGACGACGATCTTGACCGCTTCGCCCGACCTCGCATCCGGCACGCCGACCGCGCCGACCTCGTGCACGCCGGGATGCGTCATCACCACGTCCTCAATCTCGTTCGGGTAGACGTTGAAGCCGGAGACGATGATCATGTCCTTCCGTCGGTCGACGATAGTTACGTAGCCGCGCTCGTCCACCCGCGCGATGTCGCCGGTGCGCAAGTAGCCGTCGTCGGTCATCACCTTCGCCGTCTCGTCCGGGCGCTTCCAGTAGCCCGCCATCACCTGCGGGCCCTTGACGCAAAGCTCGCCCGCGTCGCCCACGGGCAGGTCGCGGGCGTCGGCGTCGCGGATTGCAATATCGGTCGAGGGCAGCGGCACGCCGATCGTCCCGGTATAGTCCTCGATGTCGAGCGGGTTGCTGGTCACGATGGGCGCGGTTTCGGTGAGGCCATAGCCTTCGATGAGCGGCCTGCCGGTCACCGCCTTCCAACGCTCGGCGACCGCCCTTTGCAACGCCATGCCCCCCGCCACGCAGAGGCGCAGCCGCGAGAAATCGACGCGCGGAAATTCGGGATCGTTGAGCAGGATGTTGAACAAAGTGTTGACCCCGCTGATGACGGTGAACCGCGTCTTGCGCATCGCTTTTACGAAGGCGCGAACATCGCGCGGATTGGAAACGAGCAGATTGGCCGCACCGATCATCACGGGCACGAAGCAGTTCACGGTCAGCGCGAACACGTGATAGAGCGGCAGCGCGGTCACGAAGGTCTCGCCATCGGACCTGAGCGACGGCGAGAGCCAGGCGTGCGTCTGCTGCAGGTTGGCGATCATGTTGCGATGGGTGAGCATCGCGCCCTTCGCGACGCCCGTCGTCCCGCCCGTGTACTGGAGGAAAGCGATATCCTCCGGCTCGACCTCCGGAAACTCCGCCTTATGCGACCGGCCCAGCGTGAGCGCAGGGTTGAAGCGCACGGCTTGCGGCAGATTCCAAGACGGGACCGCGCGGCGGACATGGCGCAACACGAAGTTCACGAGAGGCCCGCGCGCACTCCCAAGCAAATCCCCCACGCCGGTGACGACGACCGCGCGCACCTCAGTGCCCTGAATCGCTTGCTCGAGCGTCTGAGCGAAATTCTCCAGGACGACGATCGCCTCCGCGCCGGAGTCTTCGAGCTGGTGGTGGAGCTCACGCGGCGAATAAAGCGGATTGCAGTTGACGACGACGTAGCCCGCACGCAAGGCGCCGAACAGCGCGACGGGATATTGCAGGACGTTCGGCATCATCAGCGCGACGCGCGCGCCAGGCTTAAGGTTCGCGACGTTCTTTAGGTAGCTCGCGAAGGCGCGCGAGAGCGCGTCGACTTCGGCAAAGGTCATCTTTCGGCCCATAGACATGAAGGCGACGCGATCGCGATAGCGCTCGACGCTCGCGGCG
>DATJXI010000172.1:0-2071 GCA_035500275.1 Roseiarcus sp.
ATCCGGCACCTCGTAGAACATGAGGTTGCGGGCGCCGAGCCCGAACAGCGTTTGGATGGCGTGGACCGTGTTGGCTGCGGCCTCGGCGACGACCGTGCCGACCGCGCTGGGGCTGATCTCGCCCGCGAGTAACTCGTCGATCGCCTTTAACCCGGATTTCTCACGCCGGGTAGCGCATCGGGCCTCCGAATCAGGCAAAAGTTGTTTTGCGACAACGACTTGAGCCGATTGGGAAAGGCAGCCCGATGCAGACGGAGTGTAGCGCAAAACCGAGCGCGTTTGGACGGGTGGAAGGCCGTCCCGTGGTGGCCGAGTTCGACGGCGGCGCGCTGACGTCGGACGCGGGCGGCCTGCTGTTGGGCGCCGCGGACCGGCGTCTGGATCTGGTTCGGCGGCTTGCGGGATGCTTCCGCGACGCCAGAGACCCGAGGTTCGTCGAGCACTCGGTCGCCACGCTCGTCGGGCAGCGGGTGTTCGGCATCGCGCTCGGCTACGAGGACCTGAACGACCACGACGAGCTTCGTCACGACCCGCTGATGGCGGTGCTGGCGGGCAGGCTGGAGGCTCGGCGCAGCGACTGGGCGCCGGCGGCGGGCAAATCGACGCTGAACCGGCTCGAACTGTCGCGCGAGATCGCCACGCGCTATCACAAGGTCAGCCACGACCCGGCGGCGGTCGAGGCCCTGTTCGTCGACCTCTTCCTCGAGGCGCACGCCAAGCCGCCCAAGCGGATCGTTCTCGACCTCGACGCGACCGACGACCCTCTGCACGGCCATCAGGAAGGCCGGTTCTTTCACGGCTATTACGACTGTTACTGCTACCTGCCGCTCTATGTGTTCAGCGGCCGGCATCTGCTGGCGGCCAAGCTCAGGCCGTCGAACATCGACGGCAGCGCCGGGGCGAAGGAGGAGATCGCGCGGATCGTCGCGCAGATCCGGGCGCGCTGGCCCCGGACGCGCATCCTGCTGCGCGCCGATTCCGGCTTCGCTCGCGAGGCGCTGATGGTCTGGTGCGAACAGAACCGGGTCGACTTCGTGTTCGGCCTCGCCCGCAATGCGCGGCTCGTCGAGGAGATCGCCGTGGAACTCCTGCAGGCCGAGGCGGAGGCGGCCTCGACCGGCAAGCCCGCCCGCCGCTTCAAGGACTTCCGCTATGCGACGCTCGACAGCTGGTCGCGCCGGCGCCGCGTGATCGGAAAGGCGGAATGGACCCAGGGCGAGGCCAACCCGCGCTTCATCGTGACCTCCTTGCGCAAGGCCGAGACCAACGGCCGCTTTCTCTACGAGAAGGTCTATTGCGCCCGCGGCGAGATGGAGAACCGGATCAAGGAATGCCAGGGCGACCTGTTCGCCGACCGAACCCCGACGGCGACCATGCGCGCCAACCAATTGCGGCTCTGGTTCGCCTCGTTCGCCTATGTTCTTCTCTGCGCGGTCAGGCGCGTCGGCCTTGCGCACACGCAGTTCGCCGAAGCGACCTGCGGCACGATCCGGCTCAAGCTGCTCAAGCTCGCAGGCCTCGTCCGCATCAGCGCGCGTCGCATCAAATTCGCCCTCGCCACAGCCTGTCCCTACGCCCACGAATGGCGCCTGGCCGCCGCCCGCCTCGCCTGAGGCGCCGCCGCGACGCCGACCCATCGCGGCAATCCACCCAACGGCCCACCGGAGACCCGAAACAATCCCAACCGATCCGCGCAAACCGCGCCACGGACGCCCTCGTCACGCTTACAAAAGTCCCACGCTCATCGTCGGGCCGTGACCGATCGAAGCCCGATATGAGAAATGCGGGTTAGCTCAACGGGGGCCCGGGGAACGCGGCCCTGGGTTCGCGCTTCCCGTAGGCCGCCGCGGGTTCGCTCGCGGATCATCTCGCGCTCGAACTCGGCGAAAGGGCCGAGCATGTGCATCATCATGTGGCCGGCAGGCCCGGAAGTGTCGATCGGCTCCGTAAGCAAGCGGAATTTTTCCTCAGCGGAGATAACATTACCGCTGCTCTTCGCGCTGGTTGAATCCAAAAATATGATTTCTGCCCCATGGCGACACATAACACAGATAAATTATTGCGATTAAAT
>DATJXI010000173.1:0-4539 GCA_035500275.1 Roseiarcus sp.
CTCATCCCGCTCATGGCCTCGAAGGCGTTGAGGATCAAATTGAGGATCACCTGTTGCAGTTCGACCCGATCCCCTTGAACCAGCGGCAAGCCCTCCGCCACATCCGTCTGGACCGAGACGCCAGTCTTCGTCGCTTCGCTATGGGTGAGCTCGATCACCTCGTGGATCGCCGCATTGATTTCCACGCGCTCGTTGCGCGGCGGCGCCCCTTTGATGAGCGAGCGAATCCGGCCGATGACGGCGCCCGCCCTGTCGCCGTCCCTCGCAATGCGGCCAAGCGCTTGCCGCGCCTCGTCCGTATTCGGCGGCTCGGCGCCGAGCCAGCGCAATGCCGCCTGGGCGTTCGCGACCGTTGCGGCGATCGGCTGGTTCACTTCGTGGGCGATCGACGCGGTGAGCTGCCCCATCGTCGCGACCCGGTTCGCGTGCGCCAGCTGCATCTGCGTCTCGCGATGGCGCCGCTCGCTCTCGCGCGCATCCGCTTCCGCCCGCTTGCGCTCGGTCAAGTCGAGCACGAAGGCGACGCCCCGGTTCGCACTTTCATCCAAATTCGCCGCGCCGATCAGCACTGGAACACGACTGCCGTCCTTCCGGAAATACTCCTTCTCGTAAGGCTGCAAGCTCCCGGTCATCCTGAGTTCTGGCACCCGCCGCCGTTCATCGCGTTCGAGCCAGTCGTTAGGCGTCAAAGCCCTCCAGTACAGGCGACCTGAGACAATATCCTCCCGCTCGTAACCCACGATGCGGAGAAACGCGTCATTCGCCTCGACAATCTGGCCCCCCAAATTCCAGATGAAGATCCCGATAATGTTAGCATCGACCAGTCGTCGAATCTTCGCCTCGCGTTCCGCCAGATCGCTGTAGAGATGGGTGTTCTCCAACGAGATCGCTGCCTGCGAGGCGAGCAGCTTCAGGACTGCGGTCCGTGCCGGCGCGAAAGCCCGGGGAGTTAGGTTGTTCTCTAGGTACAGTACTCCATTGAGCTTGCCCCGGTTGACTAACGGCAGGCACAGGATCGAGCGAGCCTGGCGCTCACGAATGTAAGGGTCCTCGGCAAACGGCGGCCGGGCCGCGGCATCGTCAAGAACAACGCTCTCGCCGCTTCGCACGACATGACGGAGGACTGATTCCGGCAGCGCCTCCGCAGTCGTTCGCGTGTCGCGCAGATGCACGGTCACCATATCGCCAGCTGTCGTGGCTTCCGCCTCTATCCGCTGCTCGGCGCCTCGCGCAAGAATCAGCAAACCTCGCTCGGCGCCCGCCTGCTCGATCGCGGTGCGCATGAGCGTGTCGATGAGCTTCTCGAGGACGATCTCGCCCGAGACGGCCTGCGACACGCTGACTACGGTCGCAAGGTCGAGGGATTCGACGGGCGCGCGGATCGTACTCGTTGGAGCGGGCGTCCGCTCTTCCTCTCTGATACCCGGGTACAGCTCATCGAGCTGGCGCACCTTGCCGTCGGCTCCCCAACGGGCGTAGCAGGAAAAGGCATTTCGCATGTAGGCATGAGAAATCGTCTCGTTCCCACGCGCCTCATAGAAGCGCGCCGCCAGTTCGCAGGCCAGCGCCTCGTTATGGATGAATCCGTTTCGCCGCGCAGACTGGATCGCCTGTTCGTAAAGGTCCATGGCGTCCAGCGGGCGGCCTTCGATCCGGGCGATTTCGGCGGCGACCAGGGCGGCGCGATTCTCGAAATTTTCCGGGCAATTCTCAGCCCAGACCCGCAACTGTCGCCAATGAAGAGCGAGATCATCCAGAACCTGCCTATGCTCGTCTGTCGGCGCGCAGCTGTAGTGAGCTGCCCGCGACAGCGCGCCATAAAAGTGATATTCGGCCGACTCAAACATGGATGTCGTCGCCCAGAACAGCTGCTGCGCCCTGAACAAGGCGTCCATCGCAGCGTCATAATCGCCGGCAAGGAAACGGGCTTGCAGCTTGCGTATCCAATACCAGCATATGGCCGTAGGCGTTGAATCCGAGCCGCCTATAAAGCGCTCTTCGATCCGGCGTTCGTCGAACTGGTCATCGTCTAAAAAGCCAAACTTGTAGGTCAGTCCGCGCAGGGTTTTAATCAATGCAAGCTGCGTATTCATAATATCGATTACAGCCTGAAATGGGATCCTCCTCGCATAAATTAATTTCTGCTTTGCGTCTTCCTGTATCTCACCAAGACAATCGCCTGAAGCGAGAAGGTTGGATGTCAGATTAAACAGGCTGTACTGTGCAAAAGTGATATCGCAGTCTTTGTCAGCGGCGTCGAACGCGCTACGCAGCACATCGCGGCCGGTCTTGATGTTTTTAGCCCAAGGTATCACGTGGGCTGCGAAGAGCATGTAGGTCCTGGCTTTAAAACGCTGCAACCGTAGTCGTTCAACGAGCGCGTAACCGACTTGGCCAAGTACAAATCCGGCTTTGTAATCGCCGAAGCGCGTCCCCGCGACCAGTCCAAACCATTCGAATTGCGGGCACGAACCATCGCCGTAGCCCCGATCGAGGCTGAGACCGACGGCCTTGCAGGTAGCGAGGCAATAGAGGTTCGCGTCAGTGAACAACGCGGCCGGCACGAGCTTGGTCAGAACATCGAGTATTGCCAGCGACGTCGGGTCGGTCATCAAGGGTAAGTCGAGAAGCTCATCGGCCGTTCGACTTCCGATCTGCAACCGAACGCGATCATACTCGCGTTGCGCTTCAACATCCGTCGGATGCGACGACAATTCAATGCCCTCACCACGGAGGAATTCAATGGCAACCTCGACTGCGCGGGGGCTCTGACCAAGAGTCAGGCAGACTTCCATGCGCAAGCTCGCGATCGCGGCTCGCTCAGCACAATCTTGCGTACGGGCTGAAAGCAAAGTTGCGCGTTCCTCTGCTTCCGTGAGCGCGCCCGTAAGGAACTCGCATTCGGCCCGACGCAGCTCCAGATCGAAAATGAGGCTACGCCGGCGCTCCCACGCGTCCTCCGGCACGAGCGCCTCCCCGGCGGCAAGAAGCTTCAGAGCCGAGGCGTACGCTGCCGAGGATTTGGCGCGCTGGCCTGCAATCAGGTTGAACTCGGCCAGCTGCTCGCGCTCTTCCCGGGAGGCGATCAACGCCGCGCCGCGATTGAGCTGACCCACGATCTCGAAGATCTCCTCCTCCCGCCTCTCGGGAGGCGTCCGCGCGATAAGAAGCCGCCCTATCCGCAGATGGGCCGCGGCGCGCGCCGCCTCCGGGACCAGCGAATAGGCGGCTTCCTGCACTCGGTCGTGAACGAACCGATAGGCGCCCGGCCGGCGCTCGACCAGCTCGAGGCGTACCGCTTCCCACAGAGCCGCGTGGACTTCCTCCTCCGGGGACCCGAGCACGTTCGCGAGCGTCGTGATGTCGGCGACATTGCCGAGACAGGACAGTTGCTGCAGCGCCTCCTGGGATTCGTCCGGCAGGCGGGCGAGCTTCCCGACCATAAGGTCCACGACATTGTCGGCGTAGCCCTTGGCGTGAATGCGGTCGAGATCCCAGGACCAGCGCTGAGCCTGATGATCGAAGGCGAGCAACCCCTCATCGGCGAGCGCGTAAACAAACTGAAGCACGAAGAGCGGATTGCCACCGGTCTTGGCGTGCACAAGCTTCGATAGCGACCCGGCGTCCTCAACCTCGCAACGAAGCGTATCGGCAATCAGCTGCTCGACGTCCTCACGTGACAAGGGCTCGAGCTTGATCTCGCTGACCTTCGCTCCGGAGCTTCGAATGGCTCTCAGCTTCCGCATCAGCGGATGGGCGGCGTCGACCTCGTTGTCCCGATAGGCCCCGATCAGCAGCAGGTGTTGAACGTCCACTTGAGTCAGCAGATCCTCGAGCAAGTCGATCGTCGCCGCGTCCAGCCACTGAAGATCATCGAGGAACAGCACGAGCGGATGCTCCGGCCGGGCGAACACGCCGATGAAGCAGCGGAACACCAGCTGGAACCGACCATGAGCCTGCCGCGGCTCAACCTCGGGGATCGGCGGCTGCTCGCCGATGATCAATTTCAACTCGGGGATGAGGTCGGTCATGAGCCGGCCATTCGGGCCAAGCGCCTCCAGAAGGGCGTCACGCCAACGCGACAGCTCGGCGTCGCTCTTGCTGAGCAGAGAACGCACGAGGCTTTCAAAGGCCTGCGCCAGGGTCGCATACGGAATGTCGCGCTTTACCTGGTCGAACTTGCCGGAAGCGAACAGGCCGCGCGGCGGGACGAGCCCCTTGTGCAGCTCATTGACGACCGAGGACTTGCCGATGCCGGAATAGCCCGAGACCAGAACCAGCTCCGGCGCGCCGCTCGTGACCACGCGATCGAATGCGGCGAGCAGGGCCTCGACGTCACGCTCTCGCCCGTACAGCTTCTCCCGGATCATGAGCCGATCCGGGATATCGCGTTCGCCGAGCGCAAAGGGCTCGATGCGCCCGTTGAGCTCCCATTCGACAAGACAGCGCCGCAAGTCGTGCTCGAGGCCGGCGGCGGTCTGGTAGCGCTCCTCGGCTGTCTTGGCGAGGAGCTTCATGACGATCTGGGAGATAATCGCC
>DATJXI010000174.1:0-10928 GCA_035500275.1 Roseiarcus sp.
AGCGGTGTGATAGGAGAGATCGAGCCCCCGAACGGGGTCGAAGTCACCTTCGTTCGGCTGCCAGAATATCAAGGCTCAAAGGCTATCGAGTGAGTCGCCAGCGAAGCGGCACTTGCAGTCTGCAGCCTGCATTTCAGGTCCGGCAAGTAACGCTGGTATCGGCCCCCGCAACCATCGACAGAAAACCCTCCGCTGGCTTTGCCACGGAGGGTTTTTCTGCGCCCGAAGCCTAGGGCCTGTCTTCAGTTGAGCTGGATGACGGCGGCGACGGGGCGGATTGCGCCGAGGAAGTTTCTTGCGAGCTTGTCGTAGCGTGTTGCAATAGTACGAAATTGCTTGAGTTTTTCGAAGAGGCGCTCAATCAAGTTGCGCTCTTTGTAGAGAGTGAAGTCGCATTCCCTTTTCTCCTTGCGATTGCTCCTTGCGATTGCTCCTTGGCGGAATGGCGGCTGCGATTCGCGCGTCCCGAAGCTGTTCGATCAGGGCGTCTGCATCGTACCCTTGTCGGGAGCAGCGCACCGCAAGCGCGCCCTCGAGCAGTTGCCCCGCAGCGCGAACATCGTGGACGTGACCCGCAGTCAGAATGAGTCTGACCGGATTGCCGAGGGCGTCCGCAAGCGCATGAATTTTGGTTGTCAGGCCGCCTCGGGAGCGTCCGATGGCCTGGTCCTCGCCGTTTTTTTCACGCCCCGGCGCTGTGCTGATGGGCGCGGACGATGGTGGCGTCGATCATCCCGTATTCGGTGTCGGCGTCGCTGGCCAAGTGATTCAGAACACGCTCGAAAACCCCGGCTCTTGCACCACCGGCGGAAGCGTTGGTGCGTGCTCTTCCAGCAACCAAAAGGCGCCGGCAGATCGCCCCAGGGAATGCCCGTCCGATAGCGGTAGACCACCGCGTCGACTGAAGAGCCGATTGTCTGGCGCCGTACCGCCGACATGGCCCTTGCGCCCAGGTAGAAAATCCTTGATCTGATCCCACTCGTCATCCCGCAGTCCATCCCGATGCATGGTCAGCCCCTCAAAAAGCCGACCACCCATGAGTCAGAGATTTTGCTGATTCGGGAATCCCCCAAGCCAACTCAGCGGCAACTGAGAACAGGCCCTAGTAGGGGTGGCTGGGAAAATCTGCGCATCTGGCGGGCCGAAGGGCTCCGCCAGACTGGAGCACGTTCGCCAAGGCTGCTTCGGCGGAGAGCTCAGCTTGCTTCGGCGACCGTCAGGTCGACGCAGCGCCCGGCAGACCAGCACTCATTTTGGGTCACGCAGCGCGTGCAGCGCAAGAGTTCGCTCGCCTTGATCGCCACTTCGGTGCGGTTCTTTGCTTTCAGCTTTTTCATGATGTTGCGCACGTGAACTTTAACGGTGCTTTCACACATGTTCAGTTCGTACGCAATGACTTTGTTCGACTTGCCCTGCTGAATCGCCCGAACCACAGAGAGTTCGCGGGCAGTGACGCCGCCCGACGCCGGCGGGCGCTGCGCGGGCTGCTCGTTCGTCCAGTTTCTCGCAAGCAGGCAGTCCATCGGCACATAAGTGCCGCCCGCCAGCACGAAGCGCACCGCCTCGATCGCGATCTCGAATCCCATCGTCACGGGGATGTAGCCCTTCGCCCCGTTGAATATGGCCGTCTTGGCCAGTTCGGAGTCGTTCTTGTAGGCGAGGACGATGACGGGAATTCTTGGCACCAGTTCCGAAAGCACCTTCAGCGAATTGGCGCTCGCCTCGCCGCTGTCCTCGACCAGCGACAGGATGATCAGTTCCGGCGGGGCTCCGCGCTGCTGCGCCTCGAGTTCGATGACGGTGGAATACGTCATAATCGGCAGCGGAAAGGCCGATTGAACGCTCCGCTTGATGCATTCCCTGAGGAACGTGCGGCTTTCGATGACCGCAATGAACCCATCGGGTCCCGCGCGGGCTTCAACAAAGGACTGCCGACTTGCGTCCTCGGAAAAGCCGACGTCCTTGACCTGCGTCAAGGTCGAAGCTTTTGCGACCGGCGCCCAAGCTGTGTTGTTAGCCACGGCCACTCTCCTCCTCGTCTGCGACGAAGCGGCGTGTAGAGACCTGCCGACCACCTCTCACGAGGACGATCGGTTGAATCTGCAACCTGTAAGCCTGACCCCGTTCTTAGTCTCTTACAGCCACCCCGAAAGCGTCATGCAAAACGCCATAGTGCTCAAGACACCAAGCGAACAGCGTTCCCCACTGCCGCTTATAACCCCCAAAAACCAAGAGGTTGATTGCGTATCCTCACTCTGGATTATCTACGGCCCCGAAAGTTAACGCCGCTTGCAACTCACCAGTTGCAGCAAGTTCCCTTGCGTAAGCCATTAGCGGAAGGTTGATATTTTGTAAAGTATTAATGAGTGGCGAAAGCGCTGTGGAGGCTGACCAAAAGTGGTACGCCTAGCGAGTGGGGCCACAGTTTTCGCCGGGCGATGACCGAGGTCGACCATGCGCCGTGAAACGGCGATCACTTGCCCGACCTCGAGGCGCTGATCGAACTCGACAAGGAGCCCAGGGCCGAGGGCGATCTTCTCCTCGAGGCGCAAACGTCTGCGCGCCCTCCAGAAACGCTCTGCGGCTCACACCGCCGTGGACGTAGCCGTCGAAAAGGTCGAGAAGCTCCTGGGGAAAGTCAGACGCTTTCCAGCTTTGCATAAGAAGCCCTCCCGAAAGATGACTCAAGCTACGCCACCCGTGGTCGGCCTATAAGGCGGGGGGCAGCGAGCGCGCTCAATTTCCTGTGATCGGTCGATGCTCGCATCATGGAAAGAGGTTTGAAGGAAAGCGCCTCGCTCGGCGCGAGCCTCTTGAAGCGCGCGGCCCGCCAGCGGGTCTTTCCGACCGCATCCTTGCTGGCCGGCTTCGCGTTAGGCGTGGCGTACCGCGCCCTTTTTGACCCGGCCAACGAAAGCGACTTCGGGAATTTTCTGAGAAGCGGTCTTCACGGCGTCGGGCTCGCGTTAACAATCTGGGTCGTGCAAGGAGCTTTCGCGTCCGGCGCGCGCTCGCGACTTGGAGCGATGCTCAGACAGGCGCCGCTTGCGGTGGAGGTCGTCGTCAGGGCGCTCGCCATGACCGCCGCGCTGGTCGTGGTCGGCCTGTCGCTGCAATTCGTCCTCTACCTGGAGCCGTATCATCTCAACCGGCTGACGATGCGATGGCTCACCGTCGAATTGCCGAGAATCGTAGCCGTTAGCTTTGGATTGTCGCTGGTGGTCGGCGTCGCCGTCGAGACGCAGCGGCTGATCGGGGGCCAGCTCCTCGCGAGCGTGCTTCTCGGGACCTATCATCGCCCGGTCCGCAAAGAGCTCATCGTCATGTTCCTCGACATCGCCAATTCGACGCGGCTCGCCGAGTCCATGGAGAGCCTCGGGTGCACGACCTCATCACCCGGTTCTTCTACGATATCGACGAGCCGATCAGCGACTGCGGCGGGAGAGTGCACGCCTATGTCGGCGACGAGGTCATCGTCAACTGGCGCCTCAGCGAGGACAAGGCGCGCAACGCGCGATGTGTCGCCTGCTTTTTCGCCATCGAGGCGAAATTGGCTCGGCTTGCTCCCGAGTACGCGCGGGAGTTTGGCCTCGCCCCCTCATTTCGGGCGGGCCTGCGCGCAGGGCGTGTCGTCGTCAGCGAGGCCGGCGACGAGAAGCGGCAGTTCGCTTTCTTCGGCGATACGATGAACGTCGCGGCGCGCCTCTGCGAGTATTGCAAGACGATCGACGCGAGGCTCGTCGTGTCGGGCGACCTTCTGGGGCGCATGAAGGCGCCCCCTGGCGTCGCGATCGGCGAGGGCGAGATTGTCGCCGTGCGCGGCCGGGAGAAGCCCGTTACGGCGCATGTCGTGAGCGTCGACCTGTAGCCGCGCTCGCTCAAGCGCGGCGGTGCGGTGAAACCACCGCGCCTACAACGCGCCCAATCTCGCCTTCAGCGTCTCCGCCGCACGCGGCGCGGACATAGGTGAGCACCCCGTCGGCGCCGGCGCGCTTGAAGGCGATCAGGCTCTCCATCATCGCCTTGTCGCCGTCGATCCAGCCTCTCTCGGCCGCCGCCATGATCATCGAATATTCGCCGCTCACCCCGTAACGAAGACCAGCGCGGCAAACGTCTGCGCGCTGCGATCGTTGGTTCGTAGCCCTCTACCTGTAATAGCCCACGCCGCAGCCCAAATCATCGCTGGCCCTCGTTACGAGGGTTACTTTCAGCGCCGGCGTCTTGTCAGCGCTCGGCCTGGGCCACACATAGCTGATCTCGGTGACTTGACCTTCCGGCTTCTGAATCGCCACGTAGATTTCCGCTCCAAACGCTTTGCCTGTCGAGTCCTGAACGGCGCGTAAGTTATTCCCAAGGTTTTTCCTGGTGTTAGGATTCCCGATGGCGACTTCCTTGCCATCACTAACATTTACGCAAAATACGTACAGGTCCCGATCGAGGAACCCGCCTTCTCCGTTGTTGAACATCTCGAGGGCTTTGGCCTTGTCGGCTTTCACGGCTGCGACCGCCCTCACAAGCATGGCTTGGGCCTCTTTGGCGGTGCCGCCGGAGGGCTCTGCGACGGCTTGGGGCGAGAGCGCAAGGATTGCGGCGGACGCCGCAACGATCATGAATTTGCGAAAGCATGGACTTCCTCCTTTCGCGTATTTAAGACGACGTGCGCCCTCCACTCCAAATTTAGCGGACAGCCTTTCCGGCCTCAAATTTGCTCTTTACTAGCGCCAGACGAGCGAGATCGTTGCTACATAGCGAAGATCGTGAGGGCCGCATGATGGCGTTTCCATCAGCGGCGAACGAGGCGGCGGGCGGCCATCTCGATACGGCTTACCTCACCCTCAGCTTCTCCGCCGCCCGCGGCGCGAAATAGGTCAGCACCCCGTCGGCGCCGGCGCGCTTGAAGGCGATGAGGCTCTCCATCATCGCCTTGTCGCCGTCGATCCAGCCTCTCTCGGCCGCCGCCATGATCATCGAATATTCGCCGCTGACCTGATAGGCGAAAGTCGGCGCGCCGAACTCGTCCTTCACCCGACGGATGACGTCGAGATAGGGCATGCCCGGCTTCACCATCACCAGGTCGGCGCCCTCGTCGAGGTCGAGCTCGACCTCGCGCAAGGCCTCGTCGCTGTTGGCGGGGTCCATCTGGTAGGTGCGCTTGTCACCCTTGAGCGCGCTGGCCGAGCCGAGCGCGTCGCGGAACGGCCCGTAGAAGGCCGAGGCGTATTTCGCGGCATAGGCCAGGATCTGCACGTCGAGGAAGCCCTCGGCGTCGAGCGCCTCGCGGATCGCCCCGACCCGCCCGTCCATCATGTCGGAGGGCGCGATGACGTCGGCGCCGGCGCGCGCCTGGTTCAAGGACTGGCGCACGAGCGCCTCGACCGTCTCGTCGTTGAGGATCGTGAGGTCGTTCCCATGCTCGCGGACGAGTCCGTCGTGGCCGTGGCTGGTATAGGGGTCGAGGGCGACGTCGGTGACGAGGCCGATCTCAGGGAACTCGCGCTTGATCGCCCGGCAGGCTTTGCAGACGAGGTTCATCTCGTTGAAGGCCTCGCTGCCGCGCTCGTCTTTCAGATGCGGCGCGGTGTAGGGGAAGAAGGCGATGGCGGGTATGTCGAGCCGGGCCGCGCGCTCCGCCTCGCGGACCGCCTCGTTCACGCTCAGGCGGTCGACGCCCGGCATCGCGGCGACGGGGACGCGCTTCCCCTCGCCTTCGATGAGAAAGAGCGGCCAGATGAGGTCGTTCGCCGTCAGTTCATGCTCGCGCACGAGCCGGCGGGCCCATTCCGCCTTGCGGTTGCGGCGCGGACGGTGCGGGAGATCGAGGCGACGGGACTCGGCGACGCGGGACTGTCGGTTCATGAGGCGGAGCTCCTTCGGCGCCCCTTATACACCGGCTGGGACATGCATGGCGGCTCGATCAGGGCCCACCCGACCTGGGCGTGATATGCTTCCGGCTCGAAGCTATCGCTCGGTCCTGCGCTGAGATCTCCGCCTTGATGCCCGACCTCTGGTCCACCATGACGTTGCCCTTCGTTCTATGCGCGGCCGCCGGCGCCGGCTATGTGGTCAGGTCGCGCCTCCCGGAGCGGCACCGGTCTCGCGAGTCGGTCGAACTCGTGCAGGTGTCGATCACGCTGCTCGCGACTTTCGCGGCCATCGTGCTCGGGCTCATCACCACCTCGGTCAAGTCGGGATACGACGCGGCCTACACCGCGCGTGGCGTCTATGCGGCGCAGCTCGCGCAGATGGACCAGTGCCTGCGCGACTACGGGCCCGAGACGGCGCCGATCCGCGAGGAGCTGAAGGCTTACGTCGCCGCGGTGATCGCCAGCACCTGGCCGCACGAGCCGCCCCCGACCGGCGTCCGCTACCCCGAAGCGTCGCACCTGCCGCTGACCGGCGAGAGCCCGATGCTCGGCGCGATCATCAACAAGGTCGGGGAGCAGGTTCGTCTCCTGCAGCCGAAGGACGCGTTGCAACGGAGCCTGCAGGCGGACTGCGCGCAGCAGTACAGCGACCTCGTCAAGAGCCGCTGGACCGTGATTGAGGAGGCGCGCGCCTCGATCTCGCCGCCGTTCTACTGGGTGCTTGTGGTCTGGCTCGTGATCTTGTTCGCCTGCCTGGGCTTGAGCGCGCCGCCCGACGCCATGACGGTCATGGTCGTCGCGCTGGCCGCGATCTCGATCTCCATCGCGGTTTTCGTGATCCTCGACCTGGATCTGCCCTACGAGGGGCTGTTCGGCATCCCCAGCACGTCGATGCGGAATGCGCTCGCCGACATGATGCGGTAGGGGCGGCGTACGGCCACCGCGCCCACCAAACGCCATCCGCCGTTTCCGCACCCGAATCCGGCATTTTCAATGGCTTGTGGCGCCAATTCGACTCGACCCCGACGACCGCCAAGCGGCTTTGTTCGCGCGTCTGCGCCACAGCTAATTTGAACCCCGCCATGGCATTCGGATTTTGGGAACAGAATGTCGCGCGACCATTTCGCCAACGCATTGTCGCCAAAAAGACGTCATGACACGGCATGCTGGCGATCTGAACGCGACCGTACGGGTTCATAAGAAGCTGATTTTTTCTTGAGGAGAATGACATGGTTCCGGAAAACAATCCTGTAGCTGAAGCCGCGAAAACCGCTTCGAAGCCTGCCGAGGAGATGATGGCGAACGCCGCCAACGCTTTCGGCGGAGCGATGGGGGCGACCTTCAAGGCCGTCCAGGACTATCAGGCCAAGCTGATGCACTTTTTCCAGCAGAACGCCGAGGCGAACATGCAACTCAGCCAGAAGCTCATGCAGACCCGCTCGCCGTCCGATTTCGTCGAGGCGATGAGCGGGCACCTGCGCGAGCGCGCTTCGCTCATAAGCGAACAGGCGAAGGAACTCGCCTCGCTCGGCCAAGAGGCGTCGCGCAAGGCCATGGAATCGATGACCAGTCAGCCGAAGCGGTAGAGCAATTTGTTTTGAGGCAAGATCCTGGGCTCGTTCGAGCTTATGGCCGACGCTTTCCCCCACAGGAAAGCCGGGGATAGGGCGGCTTCTCCTCCCCCTTGCCCGCAAGGGGGAGGACGCCTCGGCCAAGCTCGATCCAACGCGAGCCTAGTCGGTCTTTCTATGCCACGCCGATTTGCGTCAGGCTGTCGCCGCGGCGTGATTTCGCGTGGCGCGGTAGACGTCTATTTTCGAGCCGCGGACGAGGGGCACGCGCGCGCGCTCAAGAGCCTGCGATAGGTCGTTCGCCAAAGTTTTTCAGCGTCGCAGCCAACGAAAGCGCGGCGGCGCCGATCAACAACATGACCGGAATCGGAATCTCGGGGACCGAAGCCGGCGCGAGAACCGGGCTGAAAGACATCGTCAGATCGGCCGGGTTCGAGAACTCGCCGCCCGGGCCGGATCCCAGCCAATCGCCGTCGTCAAACCCTGCGTTCGGGGCGAACGCGTTGGCGTAGAACGCGAACTTCGTAAAGTTGCCAAACGAAATTCCGCCCCTGACCGTCCCGAACAAGGCGGCGTCGCCTTCAAACCTGCTCGAGAGATCTCCAAGCGGCCCGAACGTGTTCGAACCGGGATCGCTCCATCCGGCGTCGAGCAGATCGCGCTCCAATTCGCAGCTGACTTGCTCGCTCGGCGATACGTTGTCGCAACCTCCCGCTCTTCTGGAATGAGTCGCTTCGCCCCCCGCAGAGAGCGTGGAGCCAAGAAGCGCGGTCTGGCTCGGGTAGTCAAACGAGTCCATCAAGAACGCGTCCCGCATCAACAGGAACCAAATGTCCACCCCCGTCTTCCTGAGAACCAAGGCGAGCCAGGAATCCGGCGCCCTTTGATCAGGCGAGTACACGAACTGGACATCCGCAGCGGCGCTGCTCGACGGATAAAACTCCCGAACCTCCGCCTTCGCGATCGGGAGAGCGGCCAGCAATACGGCGACGAAGCCAAGAAGCCGGCTGAATATCAGAATAGCCCTCCTTCACACATATGACATCGCGGCGGCGCGCGTGAAGAGCCGCCGCTAGACCCAGAACGAAAACGAAAACCCCATCCGCGCGTCCCTAATCTCCGTAACCAAGGTGCGACAAAAACGCAACAAGATTTTCTGCGTAAACAAACGAGAGTTGTACGCAACCGTAGAGAGCGAAGGCGCTTCATCTTCGTCGCCGCTGACGAAATTCTAGTCCAGCCGAAGTTTCGACCAGTCTACCGCCTGAGACAGCTCATCATGTCGGGGTTGCGGTTTACCCGCGCGGCCACCGCGGCCGCGATTCGGCGTTGGAACGCCGTCGGGCGCGAGGGGTTGCGTTTGAACGGGTTCGGGAGCGACGTCGCCAGAAGCGCTCCCTCGCGCAAATCGAGTTCGCTCGCGCTCTTCTTGAAGTAGCGGCGCGCCGCCGCTTCGATCCCGAATACGCCATCGCCCCACTCGGCGACGTTCAGGTAGATCTCTATCGTCCGTCTCTTCAACCAGACTTTGCCGAGAACGAGCGACATGCCTATTTCGACGCCTTTGCGAGGGATCGACCGGCCAGGCCATAGAAAGAGGTTCTTTGCGGTCTGCATGGTGATGGTCGAGGCGCCGCGTTCAGGACCGTGCCTGCCGGCGCTGTCAAGCACCTGCTTCAGAGCGCCCCAATCGACGCCATCGTTGTCGCAGAAGGATGCGTCTTCAGACGCCACAACCGCCGCGACGGCGACCCGCGAAACGCTATCCAGCGGCGCATAGATGTGCTGGTACGACTTGCCTTCGATCATGCGCGCGATCATCAGCGTCGAGACCGGAGGCGCGACGGCGTAGAGCGCAACCAGCCCGCCAAAGACGCCGACCAGCGCCAGGGCGGAGAATGCCGCGTAGCGCGCCAGCTTGCCGAGAAAGAACCTTCGCCGGGTCATTGGGCGCTACGACACCCACGCTTTCGTCGCCAACTTTCCAGCGCCGGCCAAAGTTTTCCGCCGCTTCCGTTTCGCGCGTAAAAGCTTCATCATAGAGAGGGCTTGGGCAAGGAGCGAGTATGGCTGCGATGGAAGGGGCGACAAAGGTTCGCCAGGCGCTTCGCTTTCGGTTCCGCGGGCGCGAGGTCGCCCTCGACCGGTTCTCCCCGCGCTTGACCGCGCTCGACTGGCTGCGCGAGGAGGCCGGCGCCAAGGGGACCAAGGAGGGTTGCGCCGAGGGCGACTGCGGCGCCTGCACCGTGGCGCTCGCTCGGTTGCGGGCGGGCAAGCTCACTTACGAAGCCGTCAACGCCTGTATTCTCCTCATCGGGCAGCTCGACGGAACGGAGGTCATCACGATCGAGGACCTCGCCGATGGTGATAAGCTGCATCCGGTCCAGCAGGCGATGGTCGATCATCATGGCTCGCAATGCGGCTTCTGCACGCCGGGCATCGTGATGAGCCTGTTCGCCGCCTACCATTCGGGCGCGCCCGCAACTCATGCGAGCCTCTGCGACCAGCTCGCCGGCAACCTTTGCCGGTGCACCGGCTACCGACCGATCCTCACCGCGGCGCTCGAGACCTGCAACGGAACGCGGGCCGACCGGTTCGCCTGGACCGACAATGAGCGCGCCGACGCGTTGGCCGCGCTTGACGACAAACGGGATCTCTTCGTCGGCGACGAGGAGCGCTTTTTCGCCGCGCCCGCGAGCCTCGACTCGCTGGCGGCGCTCTACGAGCGGTTTCCGGACGCGACGCTCGTCTCCGGGGCGACCGACGTCGGCCTCTGGGTCACGAAGCACTTGCGCGATCCGCGGCGGATGATCTGGCTCGGCCGGGTCGCGGGCCTCGCTGCGATCGAGGACCGTGCGAACAAGCCCCTTTCTCTCGGCGCCGGGGTGACGCTCGCCGCGGCGCATCCGCTGCTCACAAAAATCCACCCCGACCTCGGCGAGATCATGCGCCGGTTCGGGTCGGTGCAGGTGCGCGCGAGCGGCACGGTCGGCGGCAACATCGCTAACGGCTCCCCGATCGGCGACCTCGCGCCGGCGCTCATCGCCTTGGGCGGGCGCGTGATCTTGCGCAAGGGCGACGCGCTCCGTTCCCTGCCGCTTGAGGACTTCTTCGTCGCCTATGGCAAGCAGGATCGCGCGCCCGGCGAGTTCGTGCTTGCGGTCGAGGCACCGCGCCTTGCGGACGGCCAGCAGTATCGCGCGATCAAGGTCTCCAAACGCTTCGACGAGGACATTTCCGCCGTCATGCTCGGCGCGCGCATCGACGTCGACGGCCGCCGCATCGCGGGCGCCCGGATCGCCTATGGCGGCATGGCCGCGACCCCGAAGCGGGCGTCGAACGCCGAGACAGCGCTCGTCGGAAAGCTCCTTGACGACCGGGCGAGCTGGGGTCCGGCGCTGACGGCGTTTGAAGGAGATTTCACGCCGCTCACTGACCAGCGCGCGAGCGTCGCCTATCGCATGACAGTCGCCACGAGCGTGCTCGAAAAGGC
>DATJXI010000175.1:0-2589 GCA_035500275.1 Roseiarcus sp.
CGGGCGAGTTCAAGCGCTCGGTCTCGGTGTTCGGCGAGATCACGCCGGCGGGACGCGAGCATTTCCGTGGCAAGCTCGAGGACACGTTCGGCGCGTTCAAGGAGCATGTCGCGCGCTGCCGGCCGAACGTGGACATCGGAAAGGTCGCCAACGGCGACACGTGGCTCGCAAGCGAGGCGGTTCCGCTCGGCCTCGTGGACGAGATCTTAACCGGCGACGAGCTTCTCTTCCGCGCCCGCGAGACCGCCCGGCTCTACGAGGTCACGGTCGAGGTGAAGAAGGGACTCATGCAGCAGCTTTTGGGCGGCGTCGGCGTGGCGGCGCGGCGCGTGGCCGATTTCGCGGCGGAGAAGCTGGCCGGCGCGGGTTGAAAGTTTCCGTGCGGTTGATCGGCGGTCGCTTGTCAGAAATGGTGAAACGGAGCAGTCTGCCAGCGACTTTGCGGGCTCGGGGACCGTCATGTCTCGATGCAGGATGGGCGGACGCGCTCGACTGTCCGTGACGATCGCGGCGTTTTCGCTGTCGATCGCAATCGCCGGCTGCGCCGCGTTTGAGGTTGAAGGCGCGTTCGATGGCCTGCGGTCGCTGACCGCGATAGCGACGCCCGCGAACGACCCGCCCAGAGTCTTCATCATCCATGGCATGACCGCGCACGGCGACGGCTATGCCGATAAGCTCGCGGACAGCCTTGGCGGGAATCTCGGTCTCGCGCGAACGTCGGAGGACAATCAGCCACTCGAAGTTCCTGGCGCGATCGGATACGGCGAAACGCCAAAGATGAACCTGCGCACCTACCATTATTCGGACGGCGAGCGCGAGCGCCTCCGGATCAGCGCGCTCAACTGGTCGCCGCTGACCGAGAGCATCAAGCAACATCAGTTTCAGGAGGACGATCAGCTTCCTCGCGCTCTCATCAACGGCGAGATCAAGACGCGCGTCATGAACGACGGATTGAGCGACGCCGTCCTGTTTCTCGGCCGCTATCAACGCGTTATGCGCCGCGGCGTGATGATCGGGTTCTGCAAGTTCCTCGAAGGCGATCTGGTCTACGACACCTGCAAGCCAAATGGCCGCTCCGAGGCTCCTGTCGCGTTCATCTCCGAGAGCCTCGGCAGCTACATGCTGTTTGACGCGATCCAAACGCTGACCAGTACGCCGAAGGCGATGGAGACGTCCGCGGCGGGCCTGCCGCTCTTCTCGCGCCTGCGCGTCGTCTACATGTTCGCGAACCAGATCCCTCAGTTGGAGCTGTCCGAGCTTAAAGAAGCGAATGCGAATGCGAAGGCGTCGTCATCGACAGCGATTTCGGCACGAACCCGGTTCGGCGCGTTCCTCGATCTCGTGCGCCAAGCTCATGCGAGAGCCCGCGCAAACGCGCGCTTCGCTCCGTTTCTCCGCGGCCCGTCCGGCGAGCTGGTCCCGTTGAAGGTCGTCGCTTTCACCGATCCGAATGACCTGTTGAGCTACAGGATGCGGCCCGAGAATCTGCCGGCGCCTGCGCCGGGCCAACCGCCGTCGTATGAGCTGGCAAATGTGCTCTCGCCAAACGAGCTCGCCTGGTTTGATCTCTTCGCTGACCCAGTGATGGCCCACAACGGCTATCAGGAGAACGGCCGGGTGCTCGATCTCGTCATCTGCGGATCCGCCGGCTGCGGCCCCTGAGCGAAAGCGCCGCTAGCCGCGGAACGTCGGATGGCGCGGGTGGACGCAGTCCTTGAACGCCTCGAAGCTCTTCCAGGCGGGCTCCGGCGGGTCGACGCCGGAGCCCGGCGCGTAGACCGACGGCTCCTTCATCTCCATCGCCGGGATGTAGCGGGGGCAGTTCGGAAAGATCGCCCGCGCCGCGACGCGCACAATGAGCTGGGCGCCGACCGTCTCCTTAAGCAGCGGGTCGCCGTCGCCGATGCGCGCCGTTCCATTGACCCTGAGGCGCTGCGGCTTGCCGTGCAGCGCGATGAAAAGAAGACCGACGTTTGGATTGACGAGCGCGTTGCCGAGGCTCTTGAACATGCCGTTTCCGTCATAGTCGGGAAAGGCGAGTTCGGAGGGGCCGGTCACGCGCACGAAACCGGGCAGGCCGCCTTTGAAAGAGCAGTCCGGGCGGCCTTCCGCGTCGGCGGTCGCGAGGAAGAAATAGGGCAGGCTTTCGATGAACGCCTTGTCGTCGGGGGTGAACTCCGTCCGCGTCAGTTTCTCTTCCAGCCGGTCCGATATGGCGCGGCTCGAAAACCGGTCCTGAAAGCGACGGTTGCCCTCATGGTACATGATCGACATGGGCGCGCTCCCCGGGCGAGGCGACGAGGTGGCCGCCTCCGGCCGCCTTGCCGGCGAGCATGACGGGAGTTTCGTTCGGCGACAAGCCATGCGCATGGGCGGCGAAAAGGAGGGAAACTGGACAAGAAAGACCACGGCTGGCATCGTCCGGCGCAAATTTTCGCCGTCCCAAGGAGCTTGCATGACCTCCGTCGCCGCCCCCGCCGCCCCTTCAACGCGCGCGGACGTCCCCAACGACCTTGCGGCGTTATGGCTGCCGTTCACGCCGAACCGCGCCTTCAAGAAGCGGCCGCGGCTCATCTCGCGCTCGAAGGA
>DATJXI010000176.1:0-24195 GCA_035500275.1 Roseiarcus sp.
TCGAAAAAAATGACCTTCGTATAGGACAAAACAATCTTGAGGTCTGGATTGGACAACCAGCGCAACCTCCACTCGACAAACGTAAGTATTTTGTCGATTTGCATTTCGGTGGGGTGCTTAAAAGGGAACCTATGGAACCACTTTCGAATACACTCAAAGGGCAAAGCTGGAAAGTCCGGGCACCGAGCGAATTTGCCACGGTGCCGGATCAGAAGGGCAAGCAATGGGCTGAAAGAATCACAGAAGCGGCGATAAGTCTGAAGTGCGTTACTACGATGCTGCGGGACTGGCTGCGGCAAAAGCATTGGCCGCTGACATCAACGCTACCAGCCTATTCAATGCGAAGGTGAAGCCGGTTGCCGCTACAGGGACCGAGCCGAACGTTCTTGATGTCTACATCGGCCTACCGTAGGGCAAGCCCGATGCCGAACTCGATCTTCTCATCGTTGCCGATGGTGTCGCGCGACTGGTCGACGTGATTCTGAACGAGGTATCCGAGACATCGACGAGTCGCCCACGCTACCCACCGGCACATCGGTCCGAATGCGAGTATTCTGACTCGAGTTCCGACGATCATGGCGCGTAGAGAATTCTGGAGGTCGAAGCCCACTTTCGCGGGACGACCGCGTTTTTGCAAACGGCGTTCGCCAAAAGCGTCTAGACGCCCCGCCGGTCGGCAGCCGCGAGCCGGCTCGCGGCCGCCTATGGCTCTTGTAGCGTTAGCGTCCAGACATTCATTCTCTTAAGGCCGCCCTCTCCGTCATGGCCGGGCTTGTCCCGGCCATCCACGGGCCGCCGCCGGCATTCTGCTTGGCGCGCCCAAATATATCTCGTTATTTCAGCGTCTTATTAGTGACGCGGAAGTGTTCGCGTGGATGGCCGGGACAAGCCCGGCCATGACGCTCGCTGTTGAGACTTCGGATTCTGGACCAACAGCTGACTCTCGAAGACGTCCGCCTTCTTTCCTGTGAATCAGAACAAAAGTGTTGATGATCTGGCAAAACCGCAGTACAAGTCGCCAAGCCCGAAAGCGCCCGCAGCGTCGTCCCGGCGATGACGGCGGCCGATGGCGCTTGAAATGGATCATGCGGTGGCGTCAGGGGCCGAGCGGGGCGGAAGGAAAAAAAATCTCCGGCGGGATTCGTCGCAAGCCATTGAAAAGGCTCAAAACGGGGAAGGAGATGGAAAGAAAAGGCCCATAACAGGACCATTCCCGGACCCATTCCGGACCCGTTTTGGAAGGATTTGGACGCTCGAGGGAAGGGTTTGCCCATCGGGCCGCCGCGTCGAACGCCTTCGGGTCAGCGCCCCTCGCCGGCCTCCCAAAGCGCCCGCAGGCTCTCGCGATAGCTCGGGTAAGCCGCGCGGAAGCCGAGACGGCGCTTCGCCTTGGCGTTCGAGACGCGCTTCTCGTCTGGTGAAAGCTCGCCGCCCTGGGTGAGAGCTTCGCCGCATCGAAAGGCTCCTCGGGGGGCGGGACGCCCATGAGCGACGCGGCGCAGCCTACACGTCATGCGGCGCAAGACTCTGCGCTAAGCGGCGTATTGCGCCTTGGTTCAGGCCTCCCATCCGAAAACATCAGGCGAGCCGCCGTTCGTGTGATTCACCACTCCGCGCCCATTGCATAGGAAGTCTAGGAGCGGCGTCGCTTCGACCTGCCCGGAGCGTTGAGAATGGCGACCATGGCTTCATCGTACCTGAGAGGTCCCGCATTCGGGCTCATGCTGCTCGTGGCGATGCCGCCCCGGAGCGTGGCCTATGCGGCGGCGCAAGGCCCTCAGCCCGCTGGGGGGCGGCACTATGCGGTCGGCGATCAGGTTCCGCCATCCGTTCAATTTGACGACGACGGATTTCCGAATCGGCCTTACGCAATCCTGATCGTCGACCGAGCCGTCGTGGTTGTCGTCGACCGAACAACCAGGCGGGTCGTCGAGGTTCATTGACCGGAGCGCGCTCAGGAGCCAAGCAGCGCCTTGGACGGATCGCCGACCATGAAGGCGCGCGTCTCCGGGGTCACCGCGTTCAAGAGGTCGTGGATGAACTTGTCCTGAACTTGGAAACTGACACTGGGGGAGACGCCGACCGTCGAAACCCTGAACAGCGCCCCGTCCGGGATCCATCCCCTGAGGCCGTATTCCAGTTTCAGCGCCTGTCGGGCCCAATTGCTGTTGGATACGTCGTAGCCGACGCGCATCCAGTAGCTGATCGGCTCCAGCCGGTCCTCGCGCGTCGCCACGAGACGGGTCAGGACGATCGGCGGCGCCGAGGGCGACCATTCAAACTTCGAGATCACCGGCCTCGTCACCCGGAAGCCCTGCGCGGTGTAGCAGACCTCCGGATGGTGCAACTGGAGGCGGTCGCTCTGGCTTTCGCCATAGGCGATCATCAGGAAGACGACGTGGCCGTCCTTGTCCTGATAGGCGCGCCCGACCTCCTGATTGTAGATCTCCGCTTCGAGCCCGTCCGGCGGCGGCCGAACCACTCCCCCGCCGGGAAGCGGCGTCCAGTCTCCAAAGCCCTTCGGGATGTGGCTGTCGATGTCGAAGGCTTCGTGCGTCCGCGCCATGAGGTGACGCGGCGTCAGGGCGAACGCCAGCAACGCAGCCGCCAGCATGGCCGCACAACACATCATCAGGTTGGCGGGACGCGTCACTATTGAGCCTCGCGGGTTCAAACTTGGCCCGATGTAGCTAACATAGATTGTGGGCGTAAACGACGCAATCCGAGCCGACCTTAGGGCGCGCACCGTCGAAGAGGTTGCGGCCGACTGCGAATGAGGTCGATAAGAGCCGACCGGACAAGGAGAAATTCAATGACCGCCGAGGAGACGCTCCGACGGGCCGGCCTCGAAGCCGCGGACCTGACCGGCGGCTCGCTTGTCGTCCGCTCGCCGATCGACGGCGCGGAAATCGCGCGCGTGCGCGCGAAGCCGGCGTCCGAAATGCCCACGGTCATCGCCCGCGCCAAGGCCGCATTCTCGACGTGGCGCGAGGTCCCGCCGCCGCGCCGGGGCGAACTCGTCCGCCTGCTTGGCGAGGAATTGCGGGCCGCCAAGGAGGCGCTCGGCGCGGTCGTCACGCTCGAAGTGGGCAAGATCGTCTCGGAGGGTCTCGGCGAAGTGCAGGAGATGATCGACATCTGCGATTTCGCCGTCGGCCTCTCCCGCCAGATCTATGGCCTCACCATCGCCTCCGAGCGCCCGGGCCACCGCATGATGGAGACCTGGCTCCCGCTGGGGCCATGCGCGGTCATCTCCGCCTTCAACTTCCCTGTCGCCGTCTGGTCGTGGAACGCGGCGCTGGCGATCGTCTGCGGCGATCCGGTCATCTGGAAGCCGTCGGAGAAGACCCCGCTCTCGGCGCTTGCGACCATGAAGGTTTTTGAGCGCGCGCTGGGGCGCTTCGGCGCGGACGCGCCCGAGGGACTCGCGCAGCTCGTCATCGGCGGGCCCGAGGCTGGCGAGGCGGTGGTCGCCTCGCGCGACGTGCCGATCATCTCGGCGACCGGCTCGACGCGCATGGGCGCGATGGTGGGGCCGAAGGTCGCAGCGCGCTTCGGCCGGGCGATCCTCGAACTCGGGGGCAACAACGCGATGATCGTCGCGCCCTCCGCCGACCTCGACATGGCGGTGCGCGCCGTCCTCTTTTCCGCGGTCAGCACGGCCGGGCAGCGCTGCACGTCACTGCGGCGGCTCATCGTCCACGAAACGATCCGCCCGGAGCTCACCGGGCGGCTGGTCAAGGCTTACAAAAGCCTGGCCATCGGCGATCCGCGCCAGCCCTCGACGCTGGTCGGGCCGCTCATCGATCACGCGGCGCGCGACCGAATGGTGGACGCGCTGAAACAAGCGAAAGACGAGGGCGGCGTCGTCCATGGCGGCGGCGCGGTGGCCGATGGCGTGCCGAACGGCGGCGCCTATGTCGAGCCGGCGATTGTTGAGATGCCGCAGCAGACCGACACGGTGCGGCGGGAGACCTTCGCCCCGATCCTCTACACGCTGGGATATGAGAGCCTGGACGAGGCCATCGCCATCCAGAACGACGTCCCGCAAGGCCTGTCGTCCTGCATCTTCACGCTCAATATGCGCGAGGCGGAGCGGTTCTTGTCGGCGTCCGGCTCGGACTGCGGCATCGCCAACGTCAATATCGGCCCGTCGGGCGCGGAGATCGGCGGCGCGTTCGGCGGCGAAAAGGAGACGGGCGGCGGCCGCGAGAGCGGCTCGGACGCGTGGAAGGCTTACATGCGCCGGCAGACGAGCACGGTGAACTATTCGGCCAAGCTGCCGCTCGCCCAGGGGGTGAGGTTCGACGTGTGAGCGGCGCGGCAAACACGTAACCCGATGCCTGACGTCGTCATCGTCGGCGCCGGCCACAACGGCTTGACCGCCGCGGCCTATCTCGCGGCGGCCGGCCTCAAGGTGACGGTGCTCGAACGCCGCAAGGATGTCGGCGGCGCGGCGGCGACAGTGGAGTTTTATCCCGGGTTTCGCAACTCCGTCGCCGCTTATGCGGTGTCGCTGCTCGAGCCAAAAGTCATCCGCGATCTGGAGTTGGCTCGCCATGGCCTTAAGATCGTCGAGCGGCCGGTCGCGAACTTCCTGCCGCTGCCCGACGGACGCTATTTGAAGGCGGGACCGGGCCGCACCCGGGAGGAGGTCGCGAAATTCTCGGCCTCCGACGCGGAGCGGCTCGAGGCATACGAAGCCCGCCTCGAAAACATCGCCGACCTTTTGCGGGCGGTTGCGCTTCAAACCCCACCAAATCTTCCTCCCGAGGGAGGCCTCTTTGCGGGCGCTCGCGCCCTGTTCGACGCGGCGCCGGTCGCGAACCGGCTGCGCCCGCTGGGCCTGGAGGGCCGGCGCGACTTTGTCGAAGTCTTCACCCGCTCGGCGGGAGATTTTCTCGACCAATGGTTCGAGAGCGATCCGATCAAGGCGCTCTTCGGCTTCGACGGGATCGTCGGAACTTATGCGAGCCCCTATGCCGCGGGCACGGCTTATGTGCTGCTGCACCACTGCTGGGGCGAAACGAACGGCAGGAAGGGCGCCTGGGGGCATGCGATCGGCGGCATGGGCGCAATCACTCAGGCGATGGCGCGCGCCTGCGCCGCCCGCGGAGTCGATATCCGCACAGCGAGCGGCGTTGAGGAAATTCGCGTCGCGAAGGGCCGAGCGGCCGGCGTCGTCACCGAAAAGGGCGACAGGATCGACGCGCGCGCGGTCGTTTCCAATCTGCATCCGAAGCTCACGTTCGAGAGGCTCGTCGATCTGGCGGCGCTCCCGTCCGACTTCCGGCAGCGGATTAAGACCTGGCGGAGCGCCTCGGGCGTGTTCCGGATGAATCTGGCGCTTGAGCGCCTGCCGAGCTTCTCCTGCCTCAAGGGCGAGGAGCCGGCCGAGCATCACGGCGCAGGCATCATCCTCGCGCCGAGCCTCGGCTACATGGAGCGCGCATGGATGGACGCGAAAGCGTCCGGCTGGTCGAAGGCGCCGATCATCGAGATGCTGATTCCGTCGACCATCGACCCTACGCTCGCGCCGCCCGGGCGGCACGTCGCCTCGCTTTTCTGCCAGCATGTTGCGCCGGAACTGCCCGATGGAAAGAGCTGGGACGACGCCCGCGAGGCCGTGGCCGATCTCATGTTCGACGCCGTGGAGGCCTATGCGCCGGGCTTCAAGGCGTCGGTGATCGCGCGCCAGATCCTGTCGCCGCTTGATCTTGAGCGCGAGTTCGGCCTTGTGGGCGGCGACATCTTCCACGGGCGCCTGTCGCTCGATCAGCTTTTTTCCGCGCGCCCCGTTCTGGGGCATGCGGACTACCGCTCGCCCATCCCCGGTCTTTACATGTGCGGCGCCTCAACCCACCCGGGCGGCGGGGTCAGCGGCGCCCCCGGTCACAATGCGGCGCGCGAGATCCTGCGCGACTTTCGCCGGCGGCGGCTGTAGCGCGCGGCGCGCGAACGGCCCCTTCTCGCGGGAGAAGAGGGAGGGGCGCCGGCGCAAAAAGCCGCCGTTTTTCGCATTTTGTCGCCTTCCGAAAGGCAGAAAAGATGCGATAAAATGCAGAAAAAATGCGATAAAATACGGAAAACTTGCGCCTGAATCGAGCGTTTTCAATTACTTAAACCGAAATTTGGGAAAAATTGAAAAATGGAAAAATCCAGGCTGGCACAGTCCTTGATTCTATGTGAAATACGTTCTCGACTCCCTTCAAGCTTCGCCGCCTGGCGGTCCCGGTTGTCACGAACTCGGCTCGACGCATGTCGGTTCTTCCAAAAACTGGATGATGCTGCGGTATTTCGGAAAAGGCAAGGAATTGTCGCCTCCCCACCCTTTGCGCGCGGCGCCTCGATTCACCCGGGCGGCGCCCTCGACACAACCCGGCTCGCAACATTTCGCCGCGCCTTCGCCGACGGCGCTTGCGGGTCGGCGGGACGACATTCACGCCGGCTTGATGTTGACGTTGAGGTGGAAGAGGTTGTCCGGGTCCCATTCGCGCTTGATCCGGGCGAGGCGCGCGTATTTCTCCGCCCCGTAGGCCGCCTTGACCCGGTCCTCCTCGACGTCCGTCATGAAATTGACGTAGGAGCCCGAGCCGGTCGCATGCGGCCGCAAGGCGTCCCAGAAGCTGCGCACCCAGGCGCGATCGGCTTCATAGAGTTCGCCGGGCGCGCCCGGCGGGCAGTGCGCCGCGATGTTGACCACATAGCCGGCCGAGCGGCTGCCGCCGAAGGCGGTGTCGGCGTCGCCCTTCGCCCGATATTTTCCGGGGAGGTCGAAGGTCGGAATGAAGGAGAGCGGTGACTTCTTCCGCGCGGCGTGCTCGCCGATGACCGCAATCGCCGCATCGGTCAGTTCGTCAAGGTAGAGCGCCTTCTCGTAAGCCAGGCTGCCCCAATGCGCGGTCTCGTCGAACATCTTCTGCAGCGCGACGAAGGGGATCGGCGTCACAAGCTCGAAGAGCGGCTTGATCCCCTCGCGCACCGGCGCGATCGCCTTCGCATGGGCCTCCGGAGAGCCGAACCCCACGACAACGAGCGCGTGGCCGATCTTGAAACGATGCTCTTCAGGCACGAACGGTTCGGGCGGCGCGCTGAGGCCCAGCGCGAAGAAAGCGGTCGCGTCATTTGGCAGCTCATCGACAAAATCACGGCAGAAGCGAAGCGCCTCCGTCCCGTTCTCGAGCCCCGTGAAGAACAGCCCCAACTGGACGATCGGACCGACCGGATGCAGGGAGAACTCGAACGCGGTGACGACGCCGAAATTGCCGGCGCCGCCGGTGAGCGCCCAGAAGAGATCGGGGTTTTCATCCGGCGCCGCGCGGACGATGCGTCCGTCCGCGGCGACGACCTCGGCCGAGAGAAGATTGTCGCACGATAGGCCCGCCAGTTTGGTGAGCCAGCCGATGCCTCCGCCGAGGGTCAACCCGGCGACGCCGGTATGGCTGATGATCCCCCCAGGCGTGGCGAGGCCGTGCTGCTGGGTCGCCGCGTCCACGTCGCCCCAGGTCGCCCCGCCACCGCATGTCGCGCGCCGATTGGCGGAGTCAACGCTCACGCTTTTCATGTCGCCGAGGTGGATCATCATCCCGTCATCGCAGGCCGCATTGCCGGCGTAGTTGTGGCCTCCTCCACGGACGGCGATTTCAAGGCCGGAAGCCCGCGCGAAGCGGACGGCATCGGCGACCTGCTCGGCGTTCGAGCAACGCGCGATCATTGCCGGCTTGCGGTCGATGACTCCGTTCCAGAGGGCGCGGGAGGCGTCGTAGTCGGGGTCGCCGGGCCTTAGCGCTCGGCCCTTGAATCTGGCGACGAAGTCTTGCGTGCGCGCGTCGGACATCGCCGTCATGTGCGGCCTCCCTAGACCTAGACTTCGCCGCAAAGACTAGCCGCGCGCCGCAGCAAAGACAATCGCTGCGTGCGCCGGCGGCTGCAGGAATAAAGCCGGACGCCTACCCGAGCGCTGCGGACGGCCTCAAGCCGCTCGCGGGGGTTTGGCGACGCAGAAGGTGTCGTAGAGCGCGCCGATGATCGCGCGGACCTTGTCGCTGGCAATGCTGTAGTAGATCGTCTTGCCGTCACGCCTAGCCGAGACGAGCCCCTCCAGGCGCAGCCGGGCGAGCTGTTGCGACACGGTCGACTGGCGTAGCTCCAGGAACTCCTCGAGCTGCCCGACGGATTTCTCGCCCGACAGGAGATTGCACAGGATCATCAACCGCGACTGGTGCGCCAGCGCCTTGAGGAATTCGCTCGCCTCGCGGGCGCTGTCCGCCACGCGGGCGAGGTCCAAGGCGTGGTGTTCGGAGGATTTCGCAAGCGGCATGGGCGACCGTATGACTTTCACACGAAGATATTAAGATATAATCGAATCTGCCACAAGGCGCCCCTTAATCGTCAAGGCCCGGGATAGTCCTCCAGCCTGCCGATCGCAGGAGGTCGGGTCTTGCGGAGCGCCTCCCCTGCCTTCTCGATCCGCCGCAGCACACGAAGAACGTTTCGCGACGAGATCTTCTCGAGGTCTCGCTCCGAAAAGCCCCGGCGAACGAGTTCGGCGAAAAGATGCGGGAAGCGGCTGACGTCCTCCAGCCCGACGGGCGAAGCGCCGCCGAAATAGTCGGAGCCGACGCCGACGTTATCGACGCCCGCCAGTTCGACGAGGAAGACGATGTGGTCGGCGACCTCTTGGAGAGTCGCTTTCGGCGCTCGCCCATGGCTGGCCTCGAGCTCCGCGAACTGCGCCTTCGGGTCGGCCGCGAGCGGCGCCTTGCCATAAGCGTCGCGCGAGCGGCGCAACCAGTCGCGCAGAAGCTGCGACACGAAGCCGGGCACGAAGGTCGCCATCACGACGCCCCCGTTCGTTTTGAGGCGGCGCAGCACGTCGTCCGGCGCATTGCGCGGGTGGTCGCACAGCGCAAAGGCGTTCGAATGCGAGATGAAGACCGGCGCTTCCGTGACGTCGAGCGTCCGGCGCATCGCCTCGTGTGACGTATGGGCGAGGTCCACGGCGATCCCGAGCCGGTTCAGTTCGCCGACGACCGCGCGGCCGAACGCATTGAGCCCACCATTGCGCGGCGCGTCCGTCGCCGAGTCGACCCAGTCGAGGGTCTCATTGTGACAGAGCGTCATGAGGCGCACGCCGGCGGCATGCCATATGCGCAAGGGGCTGAGCGAGTTCTCGAGCCCGACCCCGCCCTCGACCGCGATGAAGGACGCGATCTTGCCGCGCGCCTTGGCGCGAGCGTAGTCGGCGGCGCGCCTCGCCGCCAGAAAAACATCCGGATGGGCGTCCTCGATGCGGCGGATGAGATCGATCTGCTCAAGCGCGGTGCGCGCTGGATGAGGAGCGCCCGTCGGCTGAAACGCCGCCCAGAACTGGGCGCCGACCATGCCCTCGCGAAGGCGCGGAATGTCGGTGTCGGCGTTCTCGTGAACGCGGTTGAGGTCGTAGGCGATGACGTCGCCACGCGGCGCCTTCGTCCGGATCACCCAGGGCAGATCGTTATGGCCGTCGAACAGCGGCGCGCGCTCGAGCACGCCGCGCGCAACCGCAAGCGCATTGTCGGCCGCCTCAACGGGGCGGATCGGCCCTTCCTCGTCCACGATCGGGGCGCTCTTCAGTCGACCGGGACGGCGACGAAGCGGGACAGGCCTTGGGCGTTCGACACCAGGAGCAGGGCCGGCTTCTTCGCCTCGGCCTTTTTCGCGTTCGCGATCGCGTTGGCGACGTCGCCGGGGCTCTCCACCGCTTTGTGGTTGACCTCCTCGATGATGTCGCCGGGCTTCAGGCCACGTTCCGCCGCGGGCGACCCTGGATCGACTGATGTGACAACGACTCCCTTTATGCCGTCCTTGATGCTGAAGGTCTTCCTGAGATCGGGCGTGATACTGGAGAACTCCATGCCGAGCGCCTTCTCTACCGCGCCTTCCTGCTGCTTCTCGTCCTCGATGCTCGCGGTCTTCTTCTCGCCGTCCTCAAGGCGGCCGAGCGTCACGGTCTTGGTCACCTCCTTGCCGTCGCGGAACAGGACCACCTCGACCGACTTGCCGACCGGCATCGAGGCGACAAGGCGCGGCAGATCGCGCGATTCCTTGATCTCCTTGCCGTCGAATTTGACGATGACGTCGCCGGCCTGAAGCCCGGCTGGCTTCGCCGGGCCCTTCTCGTCCACGCCTGCGATCAGGGCGCCTCGCGCCGCGCCCAGGCCGAGACTGTCGGCGATGGTGTCATCGACCGGCTGGATGCGCACGCCCAGCCACCCGCGCCGCGTCTCGCCGAACTCCCTCAGCTGGGCGATGACCGGCATGACGCTCGCCGACGGCGTCGCAAAGCCGATGCCGATCGAGCCGCCCGACGGCGAGAGGATAGCGGTGTTGATGCCGATGACCTCGCCCTGCATGTTAAACAGCGGTCCGCCCGAATTGCCCTTGTTGATCGACGCGTCTGTTTGCAGGAAGTCGTCGTATGGGCCGCTGTCGATGTTGCGGTTGCGAGCGGAGATAATGCCGGCCGTCACCGTCTCGCCGAGCCCGAACGGATTGCCGACGGCGATGACGCCGTCGCCAACCCGCATCTTGTCGCTGTCGCCGAACTTGACGGTCTTGAGCGGCTTGTCGCTGTCGACCTTGAGGACCGCGACGTCCACCTTGGAGTCCTTGCCGAGAACCTTGGCTTTCAGCTTTCGTCCGTCGTTGAAAATGACCATGATCTCGTTGGCGTCGCCAACCACGTGATTGTTGGTGATAACAATGCCGCTCGGATCGACGACAAACCCCGAGCCCAACGACTGCGCCTGGCGGTGGTGGGGACGCGGGTTGATGCCGTGCCGGCGGAAGAACTCCTCGAACATGTCGTCGAAAGGCGTCCCCTTCGGGACGTCTTGCGAAGCGCCCTTGTCCTCGATGGTCTGGGTCGCGGAAATGTTGACGACCGCCTCGGCAACGGAATCGACGAGGTCGGCGATGTCGCTCGGTTTCGTCTGCGCATGAGCCGGCGCGCTCGGCTGGAGCGCGGTAGGCGCGCCGACGAAGATCGAAACGATGGCCAGGGCGAAGGCCTGACGTGTGCAGCGGCGGGGAATTTGCGGTCGCGCGGCGTTCATCTACGTCCTCCTTGCGAATTCGTTCCTCCCCGCGAGCTTGCCGGGGCCGATTATTGCAACAGCGCGCGCGAGACCCAGACGATTGCGACCCCGACGACAGCCGCGCCGAGGCCGACGCCGCGCAGCTTCCCCGGATCCTCCCGCGCGGCTGCGGCCATCCGCCTGCGCATAGCGTCGGTAAACCCCGCCATCAGCAAGCCCTCGATGGCGAAAACAAGCCCGATCGCGGCGCCGAAGTCACGCACGTCAGTCCGCCTTCACGGACGGGCTGGGCGTGGCGGCGGTCTCCGGCGGAGGAGTCGGGGTCGAGAAGTAGCGGAAGAAGTCGGACTTCGGGCTGACGAGGGCGCGCGTCTGACCGTTATTGAAGGCGTTCTGGTAGGCCTGCATCGAACGATAGAAGGAGAAGAACTCCGGGTCGGCGCCATAGGTCGCCGCGAAGATGCGGTTGCGCTCGCCGTCGCCCTCGCCGCGGATCTGCTCCGCCTGCTGCTGAGCCGTCGCGGTGATGACCGTCACCTTGCGGTCGGCCTCGGCCTTGATCTGCTGGCTCTGCTGCGATCCTTGCGCCCGGTAGGAGGCGGCGCGCTGCTGCCGCTCGGTCTGCATGCGGCGGAAGACCGCTTCCGAATTCTCCGCCGGCAGGTCGGCGCGCATGATCCGGACGTCGACGACCTGGAGGCCGAACCGCTTCGCGCCGGCGATCATCTGGTCGCGAATATCCGCCATCAGGGCGTCGCGCTTGTCGCGCACGATGTCGGTGATCGAGGCCTCCGACAGCGTGCGGCGCAGCGCCGAGTTTAGCATGCCGCCCAATTGTGCGTTGGCGCCGCGCGTATTGTAGACCGACTGGTAGAAAAGCAGCGGATCATCAATCCGGTAGCGCACGAAGGCGTCCACCTCGAGCCGTTGATTGTCGGAGACGAGCACTTCCTGACGCTCATTGTCGAGCGCCAGGATGCGCTTGTCGATATAGACGACCGCATCGATGAACGGCCACTTGAAATAGAGTCCCGGAGCGCCGATGAGGTCGCGGACGGGCTTGCCGAAGCGCAGAACAAGCGCCTGTTCCATCGGATTGACGATGAACATCGACATCGAAGCGAGGATGATCGCGACGGCCGCGATCGCCACGAGAACGAAGCCGTTAAGGGAGCGTCTCATTTCACGGCTCCCGTTTTCGACTGCAACGGATCAAGCGCGATGTAGGGAACGGGCGGACTCGCCGAATTCGAGTCGACCAGCGTCTTCTCCATCGGACCGAGGACTTTCTCCATCGTCTCGAGATACATGCGTTCGCGCGTGACGCCCGGGGCCTTCTTGTACTGCTCATAGATCTGCTTGTAGCGCGCCGTCTGGCCCTTGGCGTCCAGGATCGTCTGCTCGCGATAGGCCTTGGCTTCGGCGACGATGCGGGAGGCGCCCCCCTCGGCTTCGGGCACGACCTTGTTGGCGTAGGTCTCGGCTTCGTTGACCATGCGCTGCTGGTCCTGCTGCGCGGCGGTCACGTCGCGATAGGCGGAGATGACCTGGCTCGGCGCATCCACCGACTGGAGCTGCACCTGCTTGACCAGCACGCCAGCGCCGTAGCCGTTGAGGACGTCCTGCATGCGCTTCTGCACGTCGGCCTCGACCGACTTGCGGTCAGTCGTCAGGATGCCGTCGATGGTCTTGAGGCCGACGACCTCGCGCATGATGCTCTCGCTCACGGCCTTCACCGTCTCGCGCGGGCTCAGGATGTTGAAAACGTAATCCTCGGGCTTGGCCGGATCGATCTGCCAGTTCACGCGGAAATGCACATCAACAATGTTCTTGTCCCCGGTCAGCATCTGGCTTTCCTCCGGGATGTCCGCATTCGACCCAAGCGTGCGGTAGCCGACTTCCGTGATCTGCTGATCCCAGACGGGAACCTTGATGACCGAGCCGATCGGCCAGGGCCAGTTGGTGTTGAGTCCGGCGGCGGTTTTGCCCGTGTACCGGCCGAGAACGAGATTGATGCCGACCTCGTTGGGCTGGACGGTATAGAACGTGCCCCAGGCGAACCAGACAAGCGCGGCGAGAAGGACGAGAAAAAGCATCGTCGTGGCGCTCAATCCGCCGCCGCTCGAACCGCCGCCGCCCTTTGGGCCGCCTGGGGTCAGCTTGCCTAGCGCTTCCTGGACGCGGCGGATGATCTCCTCAAGGTCGGCCGTCGGCTGCGGCCCGGAGGGTCCCTGTCCCCACGGCCCGCGCCCAGAAGGGCGCCATGGTCCGCCGCCTTGATTGTTCCAGGACATTCAAACCTCTCGCGGCCTGCCGGCCGATGCATGCGCGCAAATATAGGGCAGTTTTGCGGCGCGGCAACGGAAAGCGGGGCCGCGTCCACCGCGGATCGGGCTACTCAGGTCCGGCCGCTTGGTCGTGATCCAGCGGTTGCGCGCCGGTCCGCCGCTGGGTCAGCGGCGTGACCTGCAGCGCCGCGATGCGGTTGCGTTGCTTGCGCAGCACTTCGAATCGGAACCCGTGAAAAGCGAAGGTCTGGCGAGGCTCGGGAATCGCGCGCGCCTCGTGGATGACCAGTCCCGCGACCGTCGCGGCGATCTCGTCGGGCAGATTCCACTCCATTGCACGATTGAGCTCACGCACTGTCACCGAGCCGTCCACAACGACGGAGCCGTCATGCAGCTTACGCACGCCCTGGACCGCGACGTCGTGCTCGTCCCGGATGTCGCCGACGATCTCCTCGATGATGTCCTCAAGCGTGACTAGGCCCTGCACAACGCCGTACTCGTCCACAACCAGCGCCGAATGCGTTTTGCGGCGCAGGAAAGCCTGCAACTGATCGCGGAGCGTCGTGGACTCCGGGATGTACCAAGGCGAATGAGCAAGCTCGGCGATCTTGAGCTTGCTCGCGTCGCCGCCGGCCGCGATATAGGCGCGCAGCAGATCCTTGGCGTGGAGGACGCCGATGATGTTGTCCGGCTCGCCCCGCCAGAGCGGCACGCGGGTGTAGGGCGAGGCGATCGCCTCGCGCAGGACCTCGTCCGGCGGCAGGTCGACGTCGATGAGCCGCATCTTGGTGCGATGCACCATGACGTTGGAGACGGGCACCTCCGCCAGTTCGAGCAGACCGCCGAACATGTCCCGCTCGGCGCGCTCCACGCCGCCCTCGCGGTGGAGGATGTCGACCGCGCCCATGAGCTCCTCGTGCCCCGAGACGGCGAAGTCCGTCTCGACCAGAGACAAGCCGAAAAGGCGCAGCATGCCCCGCACGAGCGCCTGGACGGCGCTGACGACCGGCGCGAAAATGGTGACGAAGAACAGAACCGCCGGCGCGATGAGGAGCGACACCCGGTCAGGATAGGCTATGGCGATCGTTTTGGGCGTCACCTCGCCCAGAACCACGAAAAGCGCGGTCATGATCACAGTGGCGGCCCAGACGCCGTGCTCGCCATAGAGATCGAGCAACACGCTGGTCGCGATGGCGGACGAGCCGATGGTGACGATCTGGCCGCCGAGGAGCATGGCGCTGATGAGCCGGCCGCGCATCCCGATAAGCCGCGTGACCAGCGGCGCTCGGGCGTCGCCCGCCGTTTCAAGCGCATGCATGCGCGCGCGCGAAGCGGCGGTCAGCGCCGTTTCGGCGCCGGAAAAGAACGCCGCCAAGACAATGCTGAAAAGGACGATGATGATGGCTAGACTATAGTGCATGGGACAAGTTTAGCACGTGGAGGCGAGGCGAGATCGCCTAGTTCGACGCGAGTTCCATCTCCTGGTCGAGAAAGGCAAGCACGCGCGCCTCCTCGACGTCGCGCGCAATGAAACTCTCGCCAATTCTCCTCGCCAAAATGAAGGTGATGCGCCCGCGCTCGACCTTCTTGTCCTGGCGCATCGCGTAAAGGAGATCCTGAGGGCTCGCCTCAAGCCGGGGAATGTCCTGGATGCGCGTCGGGAGGCCTGTCGCTCTCAGGTGCGCCTCGACCCGCATCGCGTCCTGCCCGGAGCAGAGGCCGAGCTTCCGGGAAAAGCGGAACGCCAGCGAGAGGCCTATGGCGACGGCCTCCCCATGCACGAGGCGCTTTGTGTCGTACCGCGTTAGGCTCTCGAGGGCGTGGCCGAACGTGTGCCCAAGATTGAGGAGCGCCCTCTCGCCCTGCTCCGTCTCGTCCGCGACGACGACGCGCGCCTTCGCCGCGCAGCTCGTCGCGATCGCCTCGGCGCGCGCGGGCCCGCCCGCGAACACGTCGCGGCAGTTGGCCTCGAGGAACTCAAAGAAGGCGCTGTCGCCCATGAGGCCGTATTTGACGACCTCGGCGTAGCCGGCCCGGAACTCGCGTTCGCCGAGCGTATCCAGGGAATCCGTGTCGGCCAGCACAAGCAAGGGCTGATGGAAAGCGCCGACGAGATTCTTGCCGTGCGTCGAATTGATTCCGGTCTTGCCGCCGACGCTCGAGTCGACCTGCGCCAGAAGCGTCGTCGGTATTTGCACAAATCGCACGCCGCGCCGCAAGGTCGCGGCGCAAAATCCGGCGAGATCGCCGATCACCCCTCCTCCAAGCGCAATGACGAGGTCGCGCCGCTCTATGCGAGCCTCGATCAGCGCGTCCGACACGCGGGCGAATTCCGTGTAGGATTTCGTCGCTTCCCCGGGCGGACACACGATCGAAGCGGCCGCCAGCCCGGCCTCATCGAGGCTCGCCATGAGCCGGTCGAGATAGAGCGGCGCCACATGGGCGTCCGTGACGACCGCGCATTTAGCTCCCGGCGCGACCTTCGCGATTTCGTCGCCCGCGTCGTCGATTAGGCCGGGACCGATGAGTATCGAATAGGCGCGCGCGCCAAGCGGCGCTTCCACGACGCGCCTGTCTGCAGCTCCGGGCGCCGCCGCGCGCAGCGTCTCGGCGAGCCGCTGTAGCGCCATGTCGACCACCGCCTCGTGCGGTCCGTCCTTCGACTCGATGGTGATGTCGGCAAGCGCGTAGACCGGCGAGCGCTCGGCGAGGAGGCGCCTGAGCGTCTGCTCCGGGTCGGGCGTCTTGAGGAGCGGGCGGTTGGACTTCTTTCGAACGCGGGCGAGCAGCACCTCAACATCCGGCTTCAGCCAGATCGAGACGCCACGCCGAGCGATGTTGTCGCGCGTTGTCTTGTTCATGAAGGCGCCGCCGCCGGCGGCCAGAACCTGCGGCCCGGAGGCAAGGAGACGGGCGATCACCTTGCGCTCGCCCTCCCGGAAGTAGGCTTCGCCGAAGCGATCGAAGATTTCCGGAATGGTTAGCTGCGCCCCGGCCTCGATCTCGACGTCAGCGTCCACGAAGGGAAGCCCCAGTTTCGCGGCGAGCCGTTTGCCGACGGAGGTCTTTCCCGCCCCCATCATGCCGACAAGCACCACCGACCGGTCGCCGAGAGCGACAGCCACGCGCCGCGCGTCGACCGGCTGACCCTGAACCATAAAGTCTGACCTCGCGCATGCCGTATTCGCGTCCCTTACAAGAAAAACGCTAGGGATGCGACAACGATCGCCCCGCTTGCGCCGCGCGAGCGTTCTTGCGAGCATGCCGCGACCGCGGGAGACCCGTTAAGGACCCCGCCATCCGATAATCAACAAAGCCTTAGGGAGCCGACATTGACCGCAGCCCAAAATGAGCATCGCGTGCCGGGTCCACGCCTCGTCGCCATCGTAGGGCCCTTCCAGAGCGGAAAAACCAGTTTGCTTGAGGGAATACTGGCGCGCGCCGGCGCCGTCGCTCGCCAGGGATCAGTCCGAGAAGGCACGAGCATCGGCGATTCAAGCCCGGAGGCGCGCGGCCACGCCATGAGCGTGGAGCCCAATGTGGCGAGCGTTGACTATATGGGCGACCGCCTCACCTTCTTCGATTGCCCGGGGTCGATCGAGTTCATCCACGACATGCGCTACGCCTTGCCGGCGTGCGACGCCGCCATCGTCGTTTGCGAGGCGGACGCCCGGAAGGTTCCGGCGCTCCAGGTGATCCTGCGGGAGATCGAGGAGCTCGGACTGCCGCGCCTTCTCTTCCTCAACAAGATCGACCTCGCGAACGGAGGCTTGCGCGAGACGCTGGAGATGCTGCAGCCGGCGTCGCGCGCGCCTTTGCTTTTGCGGCAACTGCCCATCTGGGAGAACGGCGTTGCGACCGGCTTCGTCGACTTGGCGCTCGAGCGCGCCTTCGTCTACCGCGAGTCCGGCCCTTCCGCCGTCGTGGAAATGCCGGTCGGCGTCGTTTCCGAGGAAAAGCAGGCGCGCTACTCGATGCTCGAGAAGCTGGCCGACTACGACGACGCGCTGATGGAGCAGCTCATCAGCGACATCGAGCCGCCGAAGGACCTCGTCTTCGACGATCTCGCGCGCGACTTGCGCGAAGGCCATGTCGTCCCGGTGCTGATGGGCTCGGCGACGCAAGGCCACGGCGTGACGCGGATTCTCAAGGCCGTGCGGCACGAGGCCCCGGCGATCGTTTACACGCGCAATCGTCTCATGCTTGACGACAACGGGCCGGCGCTGGCGCAGGTCATCCGCACGATTCATACCGCACACGGCGGCAAGCTGTCTCTCGCCCGAGTCCTGCGCGGCGCGTTTGCGGACGGCGCGACGGTAGTCAACTGCCACGGGGTCGAGGAGCGCATAGGCGGCCTCGCGCGGCTCATGGGCGCGACCTCGTCGAAGTTGTCACGCGCCGAGGAGGGCGACACGATCGCCTTCGCGAGACTCGATAACCTTGCAACCGGAGACCGTTTCGCGGACGGAAAGACCGCGCCGGGGGAAGCCGAGCTCCCCGCGCCGCCGCCGCCGACCCAAGGGGTCGCCATCCATGTCAAGGACCGAAAGGATGAAGTCAGGCTCGCAGCCGCGCTTGCAAAGCTGTGCGAGGAGGATCGCGCCCTTTCCTTCGTACAAGACGCCGAAATGTCCGAGATGAAGCTCTTCGGCCAAGGCGAAATGCACCTCAGAGTGACCGCAGAACGCCTCGCGGACCGATTCGGCGTGACGATCACGACGCAGAAGCCGACGGTCGCCTATCGAGAGACGATCCGCGACGCCGTCACGGTTCGCGGGCGCCACAAGAAGCAGTCTGGCGGCCACGGGCAGTTCGGCGACGTGGTGGTCGAGGTCGCGCCGCGCGCCCGGGGCGAAGGCTTCGCATTCGCCGAGCGCGTGCACGGCGGCTCGGTGCCGAGGCAGTATTTCTCCTCGGTTGAAGCCGGAGCGAAGGACACGATGGCGCGCGGGCCGCTCGGGTTTCCAGTGGTCGACGTGTCGGTGACGCTGATCGACGGCTCTTACCATACGGTCGATTCGTCCGACATGGCGTTCCGCGCCGCGGCCCGAATCGCCTTGGACGACGCGCTCGCCAAGGCGCGCCCGGTGCTGCTCGAACCGATACTATCCGTGACGATCTACGTGCCGTCGGACGCGCTGGCGCGGGCGAGCGCGCTCGTTAGCGCGCGTCGCGGTCAGATCCTCGGATTCGAGGCGCGGCAGGGTTGGACGGGATGGGAAGCCTTGCGGGCCCTCATCCCGGAGGCGGAAATCGGCGATCTCATCGTTGAACTGCGCTCCGCGACCGCGGGCGTCGGCGCTTTCGAGACCAGGTTCGACCATCTCGCCGAATTGTCGGGCCGGACCGCGGAGCAGGTCATCGCCGAGCGCAAGCGCGCGGTCGCGTGAATTCGCGAAAGGCTTGCAAAATCGGCCATTTTCGTGGCTGTACAGCCGCGGCGCCATCGCATAAAGCAGAAAGTCTTCCCGCGCTCGCTGGAGACGATTCTTGAATGCCCGACCCCACTGACGAGATGAGCCGTCTGGCGACCGTTTTCGGCGGGTCCGGCTTTTTAGGCCGGCATATCGTCCGCACGCTCGCGCGACGCGGGTGGCGGGTGCGCGTCGCCGTGCGGCGTCCGGATCTCGCCATGTTTCTGCAGACGACCGGCGTGGTCGGGCAAGTTTTGCCGGTCCAGTCCAATTTACGCTTCCCCGCCTCCGTCGCCGCCGCGGTAGAAGGCGCTGAGATGGTAGTCAACGCGGTCGGCGTGCGAGGCGAAAGCGGCGCCCAGACCTACCCCGCGGTCCATGTCGAGGGCGCGAGAGCGGTCGCGATGGCGGCCAGAAAGGCCGGCGTCGAATCCTTTGTGCACGTCTCGGGGATCGGCGCCGATCCCGAATCCGTCTCGCCTTACATCGCAAGCAAAGGGCTCGGCGAAGTCGCGACGCTAGACCAGTTTCCCGACGCGGTGATCCTGAGGCCGTCGGTCGTGTTCGGTCCGGAGGACGACTTCTTCAACCGTTTCGCCGCGCTCGCGCGCGTCTTCCCCATCATTCCGCTATTTAGCGGTGGTACAACGAGGCTCCAGCCTGTGTATGCCGGCGACGTCGCCCTGGCCACGGCCGCCGCCTTGGCGGGCGTGGCGCGCCCCGGCTTGATCTATGAACTGGGGGGGCCGGAAGTGATGACGTTGCGCGAAGTCGCCGAACTCGTCCTCAGAACTATTGATCGCCGACGCCTTCTCGTCGGAGTCCCGCTCGGACCGTCCGGATTGATCGCTTCGCTGACAAGCCTAGCGAGCAGGGCAACGTTCGGGCGGTTTCCGAAGATGTTGACGACCAGCCGCGACCAGGTCGATCTTTTGGCCACGGACAACGTCGTCTCCGAGAAGGCGGAAGCGGAGGGCCGCGTTCTACGCGCTCTCGGCGTTCTGCCACAGGCGCCGGACGCGATTGTCGTCGCCTATCTTGTGCGCTTCCGCCGGACGGGCCAGTATGAAGCCCAGCGCTCGGCCTGACGGACGCAACGGCCGATTTCGACCGTGAGTTCAATTGCGCTATGATGGTTTGCATTGATGAGGAAACGCGATTCGGGTCCAGCGAACGCCCCGTCAATATGTCCGATCTCTAAAGAGTTAAGGGGTGCGATCCCGTGATCAAGTCTGAACTCGTGCAGCGGATGGTTGCCCGCAATCCGCATCTCTACCAACGGGACATTGAGAACATCATCGACGCGATCCTGGGCGAGATCGCCGACGCGCTTGCGCGCGGCGAGCGGGTCGAGCTGCGCGGCTTCGGCGCCTTCTCGACCAAGCAGCGCCAGGCGCGCACCGGCCGCAACCCCCGCACCGGCGATAAGGTGTCGGTGACGGAGAAGCTCGCGCCGTTCTTCAAGACCGGCAAAGAAATGCGCGAGCGGCTCAATAGCGCCACGATCGAACAGGTCTGATCCAGGCGGGCCGAAATCGAAGACGCCGAGTCAAGAGGCGAACGAGGAGCGCATGATTCGCTTCATGAAGTACGTCGTCCTCGGCGTGGTGGCGGTGCTCCTGCTCCTGTTCGCCTCCGCCAATCGGCAGACCGTCATCGTCTCGTTCGATCCGTTCAGCTCGAGCGCCGCGGACGCCGCTTTCGCAATCCCGGCGCCGCTTTTTGCGGTCGTCATCGTCTTTGCGATGCTGGGCGTCGTCGCCGGCGCGTCAGCGACCTGGTTCGCTCAGGGGCGCTATCGGCGCGCCGCCCGGCGGCATCGCGCGGAAGCCGAGCGGCTTCGAGCCGAATCGGATGCGCTGAAGGCCGCGCAGCCTCGGCCCTCGGCGAGGGCGCTGACGGGGAGATAGCGCCTGCTTGCCGGCCTAACGCCCGGCGGCGCCGAAGAGATCCCGCCAACACGGAAGCGCACCCGGAAACGGAAGCGCCGTCGCCTCATACACAGCGCGCGCCACCGCCCGGGCGACGCATTCGGCGGCGAGCATGCCGATCTCGGCGAGATCCCGAATGTCGGCCTCCTGGTCCGATCGTCCGGTCGCGGCGGCGAACACGACGTCGCCGTCGACCGGGGACAGCGCCGGGCGGAACGCGATCGCGAAGCCACCCTGGGCCATGACCGCAAGCCGTTTGACTTTCGCCTTCACCAGCCCCGCATCGGTCGCGACCACGGCGATCGTGGTGTTGGTCGGCTCGTCGCCGCGCAAACGGAAGGCGAGAGCTTCCTGAAGGTCTTCGGGACCGTGGCCGCGGCCTCCGAACTCGCCGTCGCGCTCGTGACGAGCCGCGAGGAAATGCTGGCTGTCGCCGCGGGTGACGCGACCGCCCGGATTGGCGGCGACGAGCGCGCCGACGCGGAACCCGCGCTCGGTCACGGCGCTTGCGGACCCGAGGCCGCTCTTGAGCCCGAAGGCGTTTGCGCCGTAGCCGGCGCCCGCGGTGCCCAGCGCGAAAATCGTGTCCGAAGCTTCGGCGGCGCGATAGCCGAACTCCCAATAGGGGGGCTTGCGTCCCCAGGCCTTGTCGCCGCCGTTGACGAGGTCGAAGAGGCTCGCGCCAGGCACAATGGGAACGCGCACTCCGCGGGCGAGGAAGCCGCGGCCCATTTCCGCAAGGAAGGCCATGACGCCGCCGGCGGCGTCGAGGCCGAACGCCGAGCCGCCGGAAAGCACGAAGCCGTCGACCTGCTCGACCGTCATTTCCGGCTCGAGCAACGCCGTGTCGCGCACCGCGGGCGAGCCGCCGTTGATCGCAATCGAGGCCGTCGCCGGCTCGTCGAAAAGAACGGCGGTCACGCCGGAAGCGAGCCTGGCGTCATGGGCCGATCCGACGCGCACGCCTTCAACATCGGTGATGAGATTGGCGGCCATCAGACGTCCTTCATGAGCCGGATCGCGTCGTAGACAGCCGGGTGGATGTTGCGGCATGCGACGGCGTCGCCGATGCGAAAGAGGCGATAGGCGCCGGCCGGATTGGCGACGAGAGTTTGCGGCCGGTTGGCGATGAGCGCGCCGTAGTCGACTTCGCCGAGGTTGAGCGAGCCGCGCTTCAGCTCGAAGTAAAGGTCCTCGGCAGGGGCGGCGCCATGCTCCACGACGATCATGTCGGCTTCCTTCTCGATGCGCTTCAGACCGTATTCGTCGAAGAAGGTCCCGACGACGCGGTTGCCGCGCCGCGCCACGGATTCGAGCCTGAGGTTCAGCGTGAACGTCGCGCCGGCGCGGCTCAAGGCGCGAAAGTAGGGCGGATAGCTCGTGCCGCCGACGTCGGGGGCGATCATGCGCTCGGGCGTCACGATCTCGAGCCTCGCGCCGCTTTCCGCAATGAACTCGGCCACTGTCATGCCCTGGTGAGCGCCGTTGTCGTCGTAGACGATGACGTCGCCCGCGGGTCGCGCGGCGCCGGACAACACGTCCCAGCTCGTCGTCGCCAGCTCCGCGCCGGCATCGAGGAAATCGAGATTGGGGACGCCCCCGGTCGCGACGACGACCACGTCGGGATGAAGGGCGAGCACGTCCTCGGCTTCGGCGAACGTGTTGTAGCGAAAGGCGACGCCGAGTCGTTCGCATTCGGCGACGCGCCAGTCGACGATCCCGAGAATCTCGCGCCTACGTTTCAGCGCAGCGGCGAGCAGCGCCTGGCCGCCGGCCTTCGCCGCAGCCTCGAGCACGATGACGTGGTGGCCGCGTTCGCCCGCGACGCGCGCGGCCTCCAAGCCGGCCGGACCCGCGCCCACGACGACGACCTTCCTGCGCGGCCCGCTCGTGCGCGCGGCCACGTGCGGGATTGTCTCCTCACGGCCCGTCGCGGCGTTGTGGATGCACACCGCCTCGCCGAAGTAGATCGAGTCGATGCAGTAGCCCATGCCGACGCAGGGGCGGATCTCCGCTTCGCGCCCCTCGGCGACTTTGCGGGCGATATGCGGGTCGGCGAGGTGGGCGCGGGTCATGCCGACCATATCGAGCTTGCCGCTTTCGATGGCGTGGCGCGCGGTCGCGACGTCCTGGATGCGCGCGGCGTGAAACGTCGGCATTCGCGTCTCGGCCCGGACCTCGCCCGCGAAATCGAGATGCGGCGCCGAGCGTTCGCCCATGCCGGAGATGACGCGGCTCAGCGCCTCGTCGGCATCGATATGCCCGCGGATGACGTTGAGGAAATCGATGAGCCCCGACTGGGTCAGGCGCCGCGCGATGGCGAGGCCTTCCTCGCGGCTCAAGCCGCGGTCCCAATCCTCGTCGCAGACGAGCCGCGCGCCGACGATGAACTCCGGCCCCACCCGCTTGCGCACCGCCTCGAACACCGCCATGCCGAAGCGCAGGCGATTGTCAAGGCTGCCGCCATATTCGTCCGTGCGTTTGTTGGTCGCGGGCGACCAGAACTGGTCGATAAGGTGGCCGTAGCACTCGAACTCGAGCCCATCCATGCCGCCCGCCTTGGCGCGCTCGGCGGCGTCGGCGTAAGCCGCCACGACGCGCCGCATGTCCCAGTCCTCCATCGCCTTGGGAAAAGCGCGGTGGGCCGGCTCGCGCACATGCGACGGCGCGATCACTGGCAGCCAGTCGCCCTTGCTCCAGTTCGTGCGCCGGCCGAGATGGGTGATCTGAATCATCACCGCCGCGCCTTTCTCATGCACGTCGTCGGCGAGTTCTTTCAGCCAAGGCACGCACTCATCCTTGTAGAGGAGGATGTTGCCGAACGCCTGCGGACTGTCGGGCGCGACGACCGAGGAGCCGCCGATCATGGTGAGCGCAATGCCGCCCTTGGCCTTCTCAGCGTGGTAGAGCCGGTAGCGCTTTTTCGGCAGGCCGTCCTCGGTATAGGCCGGCTCGTGCGCGGTCGACATGAGGCGGTTGCGCAGCGTCAAGTGGCGGAGCCGGTAGGGCTGCATCAGAGGGTCGTTCGCCATCGCCGAACTATCGGACGCCGTCTCGCAAGGTCAATCCGGCGTCGCGCAAGCTCCCCGCGGCAAATGATGACGACCGGGATCGCCTAGGGAAGCGAGATCATGGTCTGTGACGAGCTGTATGCGCCGCTTGGCCTGCCGTTGCCAGAGCCGGCGGCGCCGCGGCTGCGCCTTCGCAAGGCGCATCTCGCCGCGCTCGCGCCGGCGGCGCTGGCGCTCGCCTTCAGCGCCTCCTCGCTCGACCGGCGTGAGCCGCCGCCGCGCCTCGAGCCTGCGCCGGTCGCCAAGGTCGAGCCTCAGCCTGCGCCGGCCGCGCAAGCGAAGGCCTCTGAGGCGGAAAAGCCTGGCGCGAACCCGCCGACCGCCTCAGCAAGCGAAGCCGCGGACGGCGTCAAGGTGACGAGAGGAAGCGACCCTGGGCCGTCGCCCCACGGCATTTTCATCAACGTGCGCGA
>DATJXI010000177.1:0-7097 GCA_035500275.1 Roseiarcus sp.
GTCGGGCTCGAATTCGCCCAGATGTTCCGCCGCTTCGGCGCCGAGGTCACGGTGGTGGAGAAGGCGGGGCGCCTGATCGCCCGCGAGGACGAAGAGGTCTCCGACGCCGTCCGCGAAATTCTCGAAGCCGAAGGGATCAAAATCCGCTGCGACGCCGAGTGCATACGTTTCGCGCCGCGCGGCTTAAACGTCGCGGTCGGTGTCAATTGCGCCAGCGGCGAGCCCGAGGTCGTCGGCTCGCACGTGCTGCTCGCGGTCGGCCGCCGTCCGAACACCGACGACCTCGGCCTCGAAGCGGCGGGCGTGAAGGTCGACGAGCGCGGCTATATCGTCGTCGACGACGAATTGCGCACGAGCGCGCCCCACATCTTTGCGCTCGGCGACTGCAATGGCCGTGGCGCCTTCACCCACACCTCCTACAACGATTTCGAGATCGTCGCCGCCGACCTCCTCGACAACGCCAAGCGCAAGGTCAGCGACCGCATCCCGGTTTACGCGCTTTATGTCGATCCGCCGCTGGGCCGCGCCGGCATGAGCGAGGCCGAGGCGAAGGCGAGAGGCCATGCGGTGCGCGTCGGCCGCCGGCCGATGACGCGCGTCTCGCGCGCGCTCGAAAAGGGCGAGACGCAGGGCTTGATGAAGGTCGTAGTGGATCACGCGACCGACGCGATCCTCGGCGCGGCGATCCTGGGCGTGGGCGGCGACGAGGCGATCCACGCCGTGATCGAGGCCATGGCCGCGGGCGTGACCGCCTCGGCCTATACGCGCGTCATGGTGATCCACCCGACCGTGGCCGAGCTGATCCCGACGATTTTCGGCGAGCTGTCGCCTGAGCGATGATCCGGCCCCATGAGCGAGTCAGGCGTCAAGCGGTCGCCACCCGAAGTTCGTCCAAAACGGCCGGCAGATCAGACGGCAGGGAGAATGCGAGCTTGTTTTACTGCAGCGACAGATCCGCCGGCATCCTTCTCGCCGCGCTCGTGGTCTTCCCCGCCGGCGCCGCGCCCTGCAAACCGGCCGACCCGTCGCTGGCGGGCCACTACGTGCTGCGCGGGGTGATGGAGGTCGGTTCGGAGCTTCTCCTCAAGTCCGACGGGCGGTTCAACTACATGCTGGCCTATGGCGCGCTCGACGAACTCGCCTCCGGCTGCTGGATGCGGAGCGGGAACACGGTCACGCTCCACGCCTATGAATTCAAGGCCAATATGGACGATCCGGGCAAGTTTGAGCGGCTCGACCTCACCGTCGCGCCCGGCGGCAAGCTGATCCGGCGCTTCGATGACGAGCACAAGGGGACCTACGCCCGGTGAGTGAGGCGCCTACCTCGGCGCAAGCTGCGCGATGAGCTCGTTCGCCGCCTTGGCCATCGCTGTGCCCGGCGCTCACTTTGAATGCGTTGATGGCGACCGTGACGCCGACGTTCCGCGCCAGCGTATTGAAGCTCGGCGCCTCATAGAGCTCACCCCACGATCTCGTTGCCCGAGAACCACTGCGCGATCTCTGTCTCCGCGGTGTCCGGCGCGTCCGAGCCGTGCACCGAATTCTCGCCCATGGACAGCGCGAAGTCCTTGCGGATCGTGCCGGCGTCGGCCTTTTTCGGGTCGGTCGCGCCCATGACCGTGCGATAGCGCTGGATCGCGTCGTCGCCTTCAAGCACCTGCACGACGACCGGCGCCGCGGTCATCATCTCGACCAGTTCGCCGAAGAACGGGCGCTCACGATGCACGCCGTAAAACGTCTCAGCCTGCTCGCGCGTCATCTTCACGCGCTTCTGCGCGACGATGCGCAGGCCCGCCGCCTCGATCCGCTGATTTACGGCGCCGGTCAAGTTGCGCCCGGTCACGTCGGGCTTCAGGATCGAGAAGGTGCGCTGAACAGCCATGGGGAGAAAGCTCGTGAACAGTTGTCAGGAAAGCGGCGCGCTTATAGACGCGGCGCCTAGGGCCGGCAAGGCGACGGAGACGAAGATGGAGCGATTGAGCGGAGCTATGCGGGCAGGAGCAATTGCCGCCGTCGCGGTTCTGTTGGTCGACGTTTCGGCGGGGGCCGAGACATTCGTCGTTGATCACTGGCCGAGCGATGTGGACAACATCCCGTGCAGCGCCTGGGAGAAAGCCGGCGACGGGACCTGGGTGCTGATTGGCAGGATCAAGATCGGCTCCTCGGAAATTGCGAATATCGGCCTTAAGGGCGACGCGGCTGCGCGCGCCGTCGAAAAGAAGTGCGGCACGAAGTAGAGAGCGCCACGGGTCTTGCTCACCGGCGGCCGGCGGCCGCTTCGCGTTGCCAACAAGCGCGATTTGGATAAGCTTCCCTCGGGGCCGATCCCTGACCCGAGACATGTGTTGAAGGCGGACGAGAAACGTCCGGGCGGGCCCGAGGAAGGCTTTGATGCTCGGACTGATGCAGCAGCGACCGCTTCTCATCTCGGACCTCATCGACTACGCCGCGAGGTGGCATGGGTCGCGCGAGATCGTCTCCCGGGATCCCGAGGGCGCGTTCCACCGCTCGACCTATGCGGAAATCGCCGCCCGCGCGAAGCGGGTCGCCGACGCTCTCGACACGCTCGGCCTCAAGCCCGGCGACCGGGTCGCGACGCTGGCGTGGAATGGCTATCGCCATCTCGAGCTCTACTACGGCGTGACGAGCTCGGGGCGCGTGCTGCACACGGTCAATCCGCGGCTCTTCCCGGATCAGCTCCAGTACATCATGCATCACGCCGAAGACGCCTATGTCTGTTTCGACCCGGTCTTCGCGCCGCTTGTGGACGAGCTTGCGCCGAGGCTGCCGCTCGTGCGCGGCTGGGTGGCGCTGAGCGCCCGCGAAGGGCTTCCGGCGCTCAAGGCCTCGCCGCTCCTCTGCTACGAGGACCTGTTGGCGAAAGCGTCCCCCGAGTACGAATGGCCGAGCCTCGACGAGAACGCCGCCTCGACGCTCTGCTACACCTCGGGCACGACCGGCAATCCGAAGGGCGTGATGTACAGCCACCGCTCGACCGTGCTGCACGCCTTTGCGGCCTGCGCCGCCGACGCCCTCGCGCTCGCCGCGCGCGACTCGATCCTGGTCGTGGTGCCGCTCTTTCACGCCAATGCGTGGAGCCTGCCGTTTTCGGCGGCGATGTGCGGCGCGAAGCTCGTCCTCCCGGGGCCGAAGCTCGACCCCGAGAGCATCTACATGCTGCTCGAGCAGGAAGAATGCACCAAGGCCGCGGGCATTCCGACGATCTGGCTTAATTTCCTCGCCTGGGTCGAGGCCAACCGTGCGCGCCTCGACAACTCGCCGCTCAAGCTCAAGGTGGTGGCCTCTGGCGGCTCCGCGCCGCCCCGCGCGACGATCGAGAAATTCCGTGACCTTCTCGGCGTCTATCTTTTGCATGCCTGGGGGATGACGGAGACGAGCCCCATCGTCACGACGGGAGCGCCGCTCGCCAAGCATGAGGGCCTAGGCCCGTCCGAAGTCGTGGACATGCAGGTGAAGCAGGGCCGGCAGGTCTTCGGCGTCGACCTCAAGCTGGTCGGCCGCGACGGGCGCGACCTGCCGCACGATGGTATCTCTGTCGGCGAACTCAAGGTGCGCGGCAACTGGGTCATCTCCGGATATTTCAAGGGCGAGGGTGGGGAGGTGGTGGACGCGGACGGCTGGCTCGGCACCGGCGACGTCGCGACCATTGACGCCGACGGCTACGTGCAGCTCACCGACCGGCTCAAGGACGTCATCAAGTCTGGCGGCGAATGGATTTCATCGATCGAGATCGAGAACCTCGCCATGTCGCATCCGGACGTGTTCGAGGCGGCGGTGATCGCGGTCGCCCACCCCGTCTGGCAGGAGCGACCGCTGCTCATCGTCCATCCGCGCGAGGGCCGGAAGCCGGAGAAAAAGGCGCTCCTCGACTTTCTGGCCGGGAAGCTGCCGAAGTGGCAGGTCCCGGACGACGTCGTGTTTGTGGACAGCCTCCCGCATACGGCGACGGGCAAGCTTTTGAAGACGGAGCTTCGCCAGCGCTTTCACGGTCATCTGGCGCTGAACGGGGCGGCTTGAGCCTTATCTCGCGCCGTTGGTTTGACTTTCGGGCCGACGGTGTCCATATGAGGGTGTCGCTCAAGTGAGAGCGGCCAATAGCGCGCCGGCCGCGTGAGGGCAAAAGCCCGCCTGCCGTGCGCCGCCAAAGATATCGCTCTCGACGCCCGGACACGCGGGGCGTTCCCCACATAATCCAATAGCCGCTCCCCGCGTGATGATTTCGCGCGTCCGCGGCGCTCTGAAAGAACTTTAATCTTGGATAATTTTCATGGGTTCGGCTTGGCCGCGCCCCTCAATCACGCGCTCGCTGGCCTCGGCTTCGCGCGTCCAACCCCAATTCAGGCGCAGGCGATCCCGCCGCTGATGAAGGGCCGCGACCTTGTCGGCGTCGCCCAGACGGGCACCGGCAAGACCGCCGCGTTCGCTCTGCCGATCCTCCACAAGCTGGCGACGGACCCCCGCCAGGCGCCGAAAGGCGGCGCACGGGTTCTCGTCCTCAGCCCGACACGGGAACTGGCGAGCCAGATCGCGCAAAGCTTCCGTGATCTCTCCGGAGCGCTTTCGCTCAAGATTGGGGTGGTGTTCGGAGGCGTGCCGCATGGGCCGCAGGTTCGATCGCTTGGCGGCGGCCTCGACGTTCTTGTCGCGACGCCGGGCAGGCTGCTCGACCACCTGGATGCCCGCGTCGCGCGCCTCGGAGCGGTCGAATTCCTCGTGCTCGACGAGGTCGACCAGATGCTCGATCTCGGCTTCATCAATCCGATCCGGCGTATCGTGCGCGCGCTGCCAAAGAAGCGGCAGAACCTTTTCTTCTCGGCGACGATGCCGGCCAATATTCGCGCGCTGGCTGGCGAACTCTTGACCAATCCGGTCGAGGTCGCGGTGTCGCCGGCCGCCAAGACCGCCGATCGCGTGGAGCATAGCGTCGTGTTTGTCGAGGCGGCGAAAAAGCGCGACATGTTGGTCGAGCTGTTCGCGGACGCTGCGCTGTCACGCGTTATCGTGTTCACGCGCACGAAGCGCGGCGCCGACCGTGTCGCCAACGCGCTCGACGAGGCGGGCGTGGACGCGACCGCCATTCACGGCAACAAGAGCCAGGGTCAGCGCGAGCGGGCGCTTGGTGCTTTTCGCGATGGCAAGACACGAGCGCTGGTCGCAACGGACATCGCCGCGCGCGGCATCGACATCGACAGCGTGAGCCACGTCGTCAATTTCGAACTGCCGGAGGTCGCCGAGGCCTATGTTCACCGCATCGGCCGCACCGCGCGCGCCGGAAACGCGGGCCGGGCGATCTCGCTCTGCGATCATGCGGAACGCGATCTTCTGCGCGCCATCGAGCGCCTGACCCGGCTCAACCTGCCCAAGGTGGACCGGCGCGGCGCCGCCGGACCGAAGCCTGCGACAGTCATGCGCAAGTCCGCGAGCCTTGCGGCGCCCGCGCCTCAGCGCCCGCACCACGCGCCCCATCGGGACGCCCGCGGCGCCGGCCGTCCTCAAACTGGCGGATCGCGCACCCGTGCGGGCGCCGGCAGCGCCGGCGCGAAGTGGCGCGCGCCCGGCGGGTAAATTCAAGTGTCGATTCGGACCGCCGCGTTTCCCTGCCTCGCCGTTACGACGAGCAGCGTGGCCATAGAAAGTCGGCGCCAGTCCTGTTCGCCCACCAGCGCGACCGGGCAGGTCGCGCCGTAGATCTCGGCCGCGACCAGCGCGCCGACGATGACGATCGCGTCGCGCTCGAGCAAAAGGATCGCCGCCGGCCCCATGCCGAGCCGGAGCGCCTCGGCGAGCGCGGCGCTGCCCGAGCTCGACCCTCTGCCTGCGGGCATCATCAAGACATGGCCCGCGACATTGACGCCGCGCTGCGGGTGCATGCGGTCGATGACAAGGCCGGTCGTGGGATCGAGCCCGCCCCAGAAGCTCAGCGGCTCGTCGAGCCTGAGCGGCGAGCCGCGCGCCACGCCGGGAACGAGCGTCGTCCCCGCTGCGCGGAGCATCATCACAGCCGCACCACCTTCCCCTCGCGGGCCGAGGCCAGGCATTCGGCGAGCGACCCGTAGGCGACCTCGGCGCCGATATTGCCGGGCGCGTAATAGGCGCACTTGCCGGAGTTGGTCATCACCGCCCCGCCGTCGATCTTCATGAGCGTCGTCACGTAAGTGCAGGTGTCAGTGACGAGCGTGACGCCGGCCTCCGCGAGCCGCGCCTCCCAGCCTTTCTCGCGGATCGCCGCGAGCGTGGCGCGGCTGCAGTTGATCCACACTTGCACGCGCGGGCGCGGCCCGTCGACGAGCGGCATGAGCCGCGCGAATTCGGCGAGCGAGAAATGCGGCGTGCCGAGGCTGACGGCGGCGATCGGCGCGCCGTCCGGCACGGTGGAGAGCGAGCGCGCCGCCGCGCGCAGGTCGTCGGCGGTCAATCGCAGGGCGAGCCCCGGCGCGCGACCGCCCGTCGCGGTATTAAGGTCCGGCGCCTCCGGCGTGAGGCCCACGGCATGAAAGAGCGCGACCGCGCCCGATGAAGCCGCCGCGGCGCCGAGCGCCTTCAGCGCATCCTCGTCCGTCTCACGGGGCAGGCCGATGATGGCGGGGACGCGCGAGCCGACGCGCCGCCCGATCGCGTGGCCGACGGCGACGCAAACTTGTTCCGCGTCCCAATTGTCGGGGATCGACGCGATCTCGACGACGGCGCGGGCGAAGCGGTTCTCGTCGAGGTGAAGGCCATACGCGGGGGCGCGGCCGGTCATGGCGCATGAGAGGTCGATGAAGTCGCCGTAACGGTTGGTGCGCGCGCCGATGACCGAATTGGCGAAGACGATAGCGTTCGATTCGCCCCAGGCGATCTGCGCGCCGAAGCGCGGCCGGTAGGCGGTCTGGTAGGGCGCGCAGGTGAAGGTCGGCGCGCAGCCAAGCTCGACGTGCGCCTGCATGAGCCGGCGCCCGTTGGCGCGGACTTCGTCCGACCCGCGAAACAGCTCCGGATGGATGAGGTCTATCGAGCCGACGTTGAGGGTCGTGGGCGCGCGGACCTTGCCTCGAAGCGCGCACATGCGCTCGACGAAGTCGAGGCTGGCGCGCCCG
>DATJXI010000178.1:0-10018 GCA_035500275.1 Roseiarcus sp.
CGTCTTGTTAGAAGAATTGCTTGAGCGAGACTTTTCCGGCTGGGTGGTCTACATGGACGCAGACGCACTAATCGTTAATCAGAAATTTGACTTGCATGCGTATCTAGCCGATAAGGCGCATTATAGCGGAATATTTGCTCATACGGGAGTCACTCCCCATAAATGGGATATCAATACAGGAGTCTTGTTTTTGAATTTAGGTACCAATCGGGCGAGGAAACTGGTTCACTTTTGGTATACCGACTTCATGCAGTTAAGCGAGGATATGTTAAGAACAGCATCGGATTGGGGTAGCACAATACCAAGCGATCAAGCTCTATTGCAGCGAATTTTTAGGGAGTCTCCTGAGTTGACGCGGGATATACATTACGAATCTGCATCGCTGATCAACCACACGACCATGGGGAAAGAAGAGGATAGTGCGGCCTTTATTTGTCAGATCCTGCGCAATGGAACCAATATTAATATGAAGCACAGAGTCTCGGTCATCCGAGAGAAGATCGACAAGATGATCTTAGGTGAAGAGCCTCTTGAAGAAAGCAATGTTGGTGTATCCAAGCCTATAGCGGAACTAGGTCCCGGGCAGGAGGCTTTGATCGTTGCTTCTTTATACCATGCGTTACTCGGTCGAAATCCCGACTTGATCGGACTGAATGCGTATACGAATTTGCTTCGAAGCGAGGGCCTGGAATACGGACTGCCTCGTGCCCTTCACGCACTGCTGGAGAGTGAGGAATACAGGTCAAGAACAACGAGAAATTGATGGCGTAAGCACGACCCTCACCTCGCCTCCCTCTCCCCGCCCGCGGCCGTAATCACCGCCACGATGATGAGCCCCGTCGCGACGAGACGCACGCCGGCGCTGACCCCGAACGTGTTCAGCATCGTGAGCAGCAGCACCAAGAACAGCGCCGCGCCCCAGACGCCCGGCAGGTTCGCCTTCCCGCCCGACACCGACGTCCCGCCGATGACGACGACGGCGATGGACGCGAGCAGATATTCGTTCCCGATGTCGACGTTCGCGCCGCGGAAATAGCCGGCGAGCAGCGCGCCGTTCAACCCCCCGAGCATGCCGCAGAGCGCGTAGGTGGCGAAGCGCGCCGGTTCGACCTTGATGCCCGCAAGTCGGGCCGCGTGGATGTTCTGCCCGATCGCGGTCACCGAGCGGCCCCAGACCGTGCGATGCAGGGCGACATGCGCGCCCCAGGCGAACAGGGCCGTCAAAATCGCGAGCAGCGGAATGCCGAGAAGCTGGATGTTGGCGAAGTCGGCGAAGCCGGGCGGCGGCTTGATCTGGAGGCCGCGCCCGTAAGAGATGTCCACCGACTGGATGATGAAGCTCGCCGACATGGTGGCGATGATGGGCGGGATGCGGAGCGCCCAGATGAGGAGATAGTTCGCCACCCCGACGGCAAGGCCGCTAAGGAGCGCCGCCGCGAGCCCGAGGACCACCAGCCGGTCGTCGCCCGCCATGGTCTTCATGGCGACCGCGCTCGCGAGGCCGATGTTGGCCGGCAGCGACAGGTCCACATTGCCGGGCCCGAGCGTGATGACGAACATCTGCCCGACGCCGACGACGACCATGAAGACGGCGAGCGACAACGCCGCCGTCAGCATGCCGCCGCCGCCGTAGCCGCCCGTGAAGGCGATCGCGGCCAGCCAAACGACGCCCGCGCCGAGGAACGACCAGATCCACGGCCGCCCCAGAATCGCGTTCGCGGCGCTCACGGCTGCGCCTCGCTGCGGCTGATGAGGACCCGCGCGGCGAGCACGATGATGAGGATCGCGCCGTTGGCGGCGACCTGCCAGTCGGGGGGAATGCGCATGAAGGTGAGCAGCGGCGAGGCCGCCATCGCCATGGTGAGCGCGCCGAGGACCGCGCCGATCGGCGACACCTTTCCGCCGACAAACTCCCCGCCGCCTAAGATGACGCCGGCGATCGAAAGGAGCGTGTAGCCGTTGCCGATATTGGCGTCCGCCGAGGTCGTGATGCCGACGAGCGCCATGCCCGAGAGCACGCCGAACAGGCCCGCGAGCGCGAAGAGACTCGCCTTAGCATTGAGCAGCGACCAGCCGGCGCGCCGGATGGCCAGCGCGTTGCCGCCGGCGCCGCGCAATATCGCGCCGTAGGACGTGCGCATGAGGCCGTACCAGCCGACCGCCGCGATGAGCGCAGCGGCGAGGATCGGGAACGGCGCGAACGGCGGCTTCACGCCCATCGCGGCTTGCAGCCAGACGGGGGCCTTTCCGCCCGGCTTCGGCAAAAGGAGAATCGCCAAACCCTGCCAGACAAAACTCATGCCAAGCGTCACGACGATCGAGGGAAGGTTGCGCCAGTAGATGAGCGCGCCGAGCGCCGCATAGATCGCAATGCAGCCGACGAGCGTCAGCGCGCCAAGCCAAGGCTCGTCGCGAAGCCACGTCGCCGAGACACAGCAGACGAAGCCGACGAAGGGGCCAATCGAGAGGTCGAGGTCGTTGCCGGCGATGACGAACATCTGCGCCATCGTCGCGAGCGCGATCGGAATGGCGAGGTTCAGCATCAGCGTGAAGCCGAAATAGCTGATGGCGCGCGGATTGAGCCAGGCGATCGCAGCGACGACCAGCGCGAGCGACAGAGCGGGGAGCGCCGCACGCAACGCCCGGCGGACATCGGTCCCGCCAGCGCTCCATGCCGCCGGCGCCGCGGGCGCCGTCATGTCACGCGACCTCCGCGAAGGAGGAATGGATGACGCGCTCCTCGGTCAGTTCGCCCTGCGCGAGCTCGGCGACGATCGCGCCGTCGCGGAAGACATAGGCGCGGTCGCAGTTCTTCAGTTCCTCGGTTTCGGTCGTGTACCAGAGAAAGGTGCGCCCAGCCGCCGCCTCGGCGCGGACGAGGTCGTAGACCTCGAGCTTGGTGCCGTAGTCGACGCCGCGCATCGGGTCGTCCATCAGGACGATGCGGGCGTCGGAGGCGAGCGCGCGGGCGAACAGCGCTTTCTGCTGGTTGCCGCCCGAAAGCGAAAGGATTGGATTGTCCACGTCGGGCGTCCTGATCTTGATGCGCTGCCGCCAGGATTCGGCGAGCGCCCGCTCTAGGCGGGGCGAGATGAGCGGCCCAGCCCGCAGCCTCTTCAGCGAGCGGACGCCGATGTTGCGCGACACCGACCATTGCGGGAACACGCCGTCCGACTGCCGGTCGCCCGCGACCAGCGCGACCGGACCTGCGACCGGCGCGCCCGCGCGCGGGCGCGAGGCGGCCGCGAAGGCGGCAAGCAGGAGATCGGTCTGGCCGTGACCGGCGAGCCCCGCCAGTCCCACGATCTCGCCCTCGCGGGCGATGAGCTCCTGCCCGTCCGTCTGGCGTTTCGGCCGCATGCGAACCTGGACCGGGGCCTCTTCACGGCGCCCGCGCTGAAGACCGGCGGAGGACGTCGCCGTCTCGCTGGCGACCCCGCCCATCGCCGCCACAAGCTTTTTGCGGTCGAAATTTCGCGCGGCGTCGGCGGCGACAATCTTGCCGTCGCGCATCACCACAATCCGGTCGCAGGTTTCGAGCACTTCGGCGAGGATGTGGGAGATGAGCGCGCAGCCGATCCCCGCTTCGACCGAACGTCGCACGTGCGCCAGGAGCTGGCTGGCGGTACGAACGTCGAGCGACGACGTCGGCTCGTCGAGAATGACGAGCCGAGCCGGCGCGTCGGAAACGGTGAAGGCGCGCGCGATCTCGACCATCTGGCGCCGGCCGATCGAGAGATCCTGCACGAGGTCGCCGGGGCCGACGCCGTGGCCGGGAAAAATCTCGTCAAGCTTGTCGAGAATGAGCCGCCCGGCCCGCCGGCGCCAGCCAAATCCCCGGATCGACGGATGGAATACTCGGGCGTTCTCGGCGACCGTGAGGTTGGGGCAGAGCGACAGCTCCTGGAAGACGCAGCGCAGGCCCAGCGCCTTGGCGCGCGCCGATGAATAGGCGCGCTGCTCTTCGCCCGCCACGACAAGGCGGCCGGCGTCCGGCCTGACGCCGCCGTTCAGCACATGCATGAGCGTGGACTTGCCGGCGCCGTTGTGGCCGACGACGCCGACGCATTCGCGCTCAAGAATAGAGAAATCGACGCCATCCAGCGCCCGGACGGCGCCGTAGGATTTTTCAACGCCCTTAAATTCGACTAGAGAGCCGCCGCTCGCCATGACTTCATGCGTCCAAAGCGTTCGCGGCGGCCACCCTATCCTATTTACTTCATGTTCGCCTTGATGGCGGCGACCGCGTCGGCCTGGGTATATTCGTGGCTCGCGACGCCGCCCTTCGCGATGTTCGGCAGCGCGGCCTCGAAGTCGTCCTGGGTGAAGGCAAGATAGGGCACGGTGAGGTCGTGCGGGATGTTCTTGTTGCCGTCGAGAATCTGCTGGGCGACCCAGAAGGCGAGCGTGGAGACGCCCGGCGCGATCGAGGCCGACCACGTGGTGTAGCCGTCCTTCTCCTTCTGCTCCTTCCACCACTGGAGCTCGTCCTGGCGGTTGCCCATGATGATGGTGGGGCGAGGCTTGCCGGCGGCCGCGAAGGCCTGCGCGGCGCCGTAGCCGTCTCCGCCCTGATCGACGACGCCGACGACCGGGGGCAACGAGGGCAGAACGGTCGCGACCGCCTTCTGCGCCGTCGTCTGGTCCCAGTCGCCCTCGACCGAGCCCACGAGCTTGAACTCAGGATGAGCCTTGACGCCCTCCTGGATGCCGGCATGGATCGCGTCGTCGATCGAAGTGCCGGCGAGGCCCCGGATCTCGAGCAGGTTCCCGCCCTTCGGCTGGAACTTCGCCATGTGCTCGACTTCCTGCTTGCCCATATCCTTGAAGTCGACGCCGACGCGCCAGGCGCAGGGCTCGGTGACGATGCCGTCGAAGGAGACGACGACGATGCCGGCGTCGCAGGCCTGCTTGATCGCGCCATTGAGCGCGTCGGGCGAGCTCGCGTTGATGACGATGGCGTTATAGCCTTGCAGGATGAGGTTCTGGATCTGCGCCGCCTGCGTCGGCACCTCCTTGTCCGCGGTGGTGAAGACGTCCGCGGCGGCGACGACGCCGTCCTTCACCCCCTGCTTGGTGACGATGTCGTAACTCTTCAGCATCGCCTGACGCCAGGAATTGCCCGCGTAGTTGTTGGAGAAGGCGATCTTCATCTTGCTCGTGTCGGCGAGCGCAGGCGCGGCGAGCAGCGCGCAGGCGGCGGCGCAGAGCGCCAGCGTCGAAATGTTGCGGCTCATCAGGTTTCCTCCTTTGCGGCGTCGCAACGACGCCATGCGGGTCGCCCGCCTGTCTTTTATCGTTAACTAGACGAAGCGAGCCTCACCGCTAACATGCCAGCTTTTTTCGAGTCAATGAGACGCGCGCAAAAGCGAGAGCATCATAGCTGACTGTACGGTCCCCATGATTTGCGTCAACTGATTGGGTTAGAAGGTCGCCCCGACAAGCGACACCTCGCAGTTCGCCTCCTGACCCTTTGGAGCCTCCGGAAAGTCAACTCTCTCTCTCTACTGAGTTTGACAAGGACAGATCGCCAAACCGTCTGCCGGGCACGTTTGAAGTTCACCAGACCGTGATGTTCCGGGACTTGCTCACACGTGTGGGCTGCTTGACTGCCCAAGGAGAGAGTTTCACGATCCCGCCGATGAAAACGGGTCCGCGCAAATTCGAGCTGACAGCGGACGTCCTGCTCAGGGCCTATTCGATCGGCGTCTTTCCGATGGCGGAGAGCCGCGAGGCCAAGGAATTGTTCTGGGTCGAGCCGCATGAGCGCGGCGTCTTTCCCCTCAATGGGCTCCTCGTCTCCCGGAGTCTCGCCAAGACCGTCCGGTCCGACCGGTTTCGCGTGGTCGCAGACGCCAACTTTCGCGTGGTCATGCTCGCTTGCGCCGAGCGCGAGAAAACCTGGATCAACAACGAGATCTTGCGCCTTTACGGGGCGCTGTTCGACGCCGGCCACGCGCATTCCGTCGAAGTCTACGACGGCGCGGCTCTTGTCGGCGGCCTCTATGGCGTAAGCCTGCGGGGCGCCTTCTTCGGGGAGAGCATGTTCCACCGAACGCGCGACGCATCCAAGGTCGCGCTCGTCCACCTGTTCGCGCGGCTGCGCCTCGGCGGCTTCCGCCTGCTCGACACACAGTTTCTCACCGAGCACCTTGAGAGGCTCGGCGCGATCGGCGTCACGCGCGAAGCGTTCCGGCTCGAACTTGCGCGCGCGACGGATCGAGACGCGGATTTTAGCGCCTGGCCGCCCGGCCTCCCCATGTCCGGCGCCGAGGCGCTTCAGCATGCGATCGGCACAGAAGTTGCGAAGTTGACGAAGTAGGACGATGACCTGCATTTCTTGATGTTGACGACGGAATGTTGCATGGCGGGTGTCGCGGCGTTCGACGAAATGGGGATCGGCGGCGATCCCGTCCGCAGGCTTTATCGGAAGGTGGCGCAATGGCTCGCGGAGACGCCGCCGGATCTGCTCGCCGCACGGCGCGCGCAGGCCGAATACATGTTCCGTCGCATCGGCATCACCTTCGGCGTCTACGGCGACAAGGACGCGGCCGAGCGCCTCATCCCCTTCGACATCGTCCCGCGCCTCTTGTCGCGTGTGGAATGGCGTGCGCTTGAAGCCGGCCTCACGCAGCGCGTGCGCGCGCTCAACCTCTTCCTCAAAGACGTCTACGGTTCGCGCGACATCCTGAAGGCGAACGTCGTACCAGCTGAGCTTATCCTTCGAAACCCTTTCTACCGGCCGGAAATGATCGGGCGTAGCGTGCCGCACGACGTGTGGGTCCAAATCGCCGGCATCGACATCGTTAGGACTGACGACCAGTCGTTCTACGTGCTCGAAGACAACGCCCGGACGCCGTCCGGGGTGTCCTACATGCTGGAGAACCGGGAAGTCACGATGCGGCTTTTACCGGATCTCTTCGCCCGCCATCAGGTCGCGCCGGTGGACGACTATCCCGACGAACTGCTCGCGTGCCTGCGGTCGGTAGCGCCGCGGCAAGACTGGGGCGAGGCGACCATCGTCCTTCTGACCCCAGGCCCCTTTAATTCCGCCTATTACGAACACTCCTTCCTCGCCGACAAGCTGGGGGTGGAGTTGGTCGAGGGGCGCGATCTCTTCGTCGAGGACGATCAGGTGTTCATGCGCACGACGCTCGGGCCGCGGCGGGTGGACGTGATCTACCGGCGGGTGGACGACGACTTCCTTGACCCTCTTGTGTTCAACCCTGCCTCGGTTCTGGGCGTGCCCGGTCTGGTCGGCGCCTATTTGGCGGGCAACGTGACGCTTGCCAATGCGATCGGCACCGGCGTCGCCGACGACAAGGCGATCTACAGCTACGTGCCGGACATCATTCGCTTCTATCTCGCCGAAGAGCCGCTGCTGAACAACGTGCCGACCTATCGCTGCCGCGAGCCGGAATGGCTCAAATACGTGCTGGAAAGACTCGAGAAACTGGTTGTGAAGGAGGTGAACGGCTCGGGCGGCTACGGCATGCTCGTCGGCCCGCACGCGACCGCGGCCCAGCGCGAGCAATTCGCCGCCAAGATCAAGACCGATCCGACAAACTACATCGCCCAGCCGACGCTTGCGCTCTCGACCTGCCCGGCCTCTTTCGAGACCGGCGTATCGCCGCGCCATGTCGACTTGCGGCCATTTGTGCTGACCGGCGCCGACGGCGTGCGGATCGTCCCCGGCGGGCTCACCCGGGTTGCGCTGAGGGAGGGTTCGCTCGTCGTCAATTCGAGCCAGGGCGGCGGCACCAAGGACACCTGGATCGTCGACGACGCGGATGGCGAGGACTGAGGGATGCTCGCCCGCACGGCCGATAATCTCTTCTGGCTCGCCCGCGCCATGGAGCGGGCCGACTACATAGCGCGCACGATCGAAGCGACGCTCCGACTAGAGTACCTGCCCAAGTCCGACGGCGACCGGACGATGGAATGGGAGAGCGCGCTCAACGCCGCCGGCGCCTATGACAGTTTCATGGCCGAGCATGGCGAGCTCGACGAGGAGAGCGCGGTCGAGTTCCTGACCTTCGACCGGTCGAATCCGTCTTCGATCTGCAACGGCCTCGAAAACGCCCGCGCCGCAGGGCGCGCTGTGCGCACCGCGCTCACCGCCGAGACGTGGACCGCAATCAACGACGCATGGCTCGAACTCAAGCGCTTCGAGGCGAGCCACAGGTTCGCCCGGCCGATGGACCGCCTCGCGCTGATGCGCTTCCTCGACTACGTCAAGAAGGCCTCGCTCGACTTCGACGGCTCGTGCTACCGCACCATGCTGCGCAACGAAGCCTACTGGTTCAACCGGCTCGGCGTCTTCATCGAGCGCGCCGACAACACCGCCCGCCTGCTCGACGTCAAATATCATCTGCTCCTGCCCTCGACCGAGTCCGTCGGCGGCTCGCTCGACTATTTCCAGTGGGTCGCGATCCTGCGCGCGGTCTCGGCCGCGACCGCCTACCACTGGGTTTATCGCGACCGGGTGAAGCCCTGGCTCATCGCCGACCTCCTCATCCTCAAGCGCGCGATGCCGCGCTCGCTCATCTCCTGCTACGAGAGCATCGACCGCGCGCTCGATTCGCTGGCGCGCGACGACGGCCGCAGCGGCCTTGCGCAGCGGCACGCGCGCGCGATGTACGCCAAGCTCGAGAGGTCGAGCATGACTCAGATCTTCCAGGGCGGGCTGCACGAATTCATCACGGCCTTCATCGAGGACAACGCGCGCCTTTCGAACGCGATCTCCGAACAATATCTGTTCACTTGAGGCGGCGGAAACCATGCGGATCCGGATCTCGCACGACATCACGCATCGCTACGCGCCGCCGGCGCGCATGCTGATCCAAAACCTGAGGCTTACCCCATTCAGCTTCGACAGCCAGTACGCTCTCGGCTGGCGCATCGACCTCGATATCAACGCGGGGCTGCGCCAGGGCGAGGACGCGCACGGCAATGTCGTCTCGACCTTCTCCCACCACGGCGCCCCGGTCGAACGGCTCACGGTTTCGGCCCGGGGCGAGGTCGAGACGTCGGACGCCGCCGGGGTCGTCCGCGGCGCGATCGAGCGCCTGCCTCCGGAGATGTATCTGCGCGAGAGCCCGTTGGCGCAGGCCAACGGCGCGCTGAAAGAGTTCGCGCTCGACGCTGCGCGCGGCGCCGCCGACCCGCTCGATTGCCTGCACCGGCTCATGAGCGCGGTCCATGGCGCGATGGCCTTCGACCCCAGCGAGGCGGACGGTCCGGATTCGGCGATCGAGGCCTTCGCGCTGAGGCGCGGCCGCGCGCGCGACTTCGCGCATGTGTTCATCGCCTGCGCCCGCTTCCTCGGCCTGCCGGCGCGGTTCGTCGGCGGCTACCGGGCCGATCCGTCGGAGGATAAGGCCGGGACGCTCGCCTGGGCGGAGGCGCATGCGCCGACGCTCGGCTGGGTCGCCTTCGACCCGACCGAGTGCATCTGCGCCGACGCGGCTTATGTCCGGGTGGTTCTCGGCTTCGACGCGCAGGACGGCGCCTTCGTCCGGAGCGCCCATGGGAGCGGCGAGGACAAGGTCGAGACGGCGGTCCGGGTCGAGCAGGCCGGCGTCCAGACGCAGGCGTGAGCGCGAAAGTCCTTCCCCTACGCGTCCGAATCCTTCCCATTCGGGTCCGAAACGGGTTCGGGAATGGTCGTGTTGTGGGCCCTTTCCTTCCCTTTCCTTTCCCGTTTTGAGCCTTTTCAATGGCTTGCGCCGGAATCCGGCGAAAAAAAGCATCGCCCCAAGCTGAGCGTCGGCCAAAGGCCGGTGCTCAACTCGCGATCACTCATGGACCCGCATGTCTGCCTTCCGAAAAATCGGATGATACCTCCGTATTTCGGAAAAGGCAAGGAATTGTTCCTCGTTTGTCAGTAGCACAGGATAGGTCCGGTTTAGGTAGCGCACGATCTGTCCGGTAGTCTCGTCGCCGGACGGAGGGAAGGGAAGGCAGCCTCTGGGCGCGGCCCGGAGCCGAGAGCGCCCACGCGCTCAAGCTTCGCGCA
>DATJXI010000179.1:0-5214 GCA_035500275.1 Roseiarcus sp.
TTCGTCATGCCCAGAACCGACGTCATCATCGTGGGCGGCGGCCAGGCCGGCCTCGCCATGAGCCGAAGCCTTGCGCTGCGCGGCGTCGACCATGTCGTGCTCGAGCGTGGGCGCATCGGCGAGCGCTGGCGTTCGGAGCGCTGGCGTTCGCTCCATCTTCTCACAACCAACGCGATGAGCGCGTTGCCCGGATTGCCGCACAATGGAAGCGATCCGGACGCGTTCATGCCGGCGCAGGATTTCGCGTCCTACCTGAAGCGCTACTCCCGGGCGATCGGCTCGCCGGTCATATCCGGTGTGGAAGTGACCAGCGTCGAGCCGAACGCCGGCGGCTACCGCGTCGCGACGACGGCCGGGGAGTGGCGGTCACAAGCGGTCGTCGTTGCGACGGGCGCTTGCGAGACGCCGTTTCGTCCGGCGGCGGCGGAAGCGCTCGCGCCCTCGATCCTCCAGGTCTGCCCGACGAAATATTGGGCGCCGGAGGAACTGCCCGAAGGCGGCGTCCTCGTGGTCGGCGCCTCGGCGACGGGCCTTCAGCTCGCGGAGGAGATTCACCTTTCAGGGCGGCCTGTGACGCTTGCGGTCGGCGATCACACGCGCGTGCCGCGCCGCTACAGAGGGCGGGACGTCTACGCCTGGATGGAGACGGCGGGCATCCTCGACGATCCCGCGCTCGAGGGCGGCAACCTCGACGCGGCGCGCCGCCAGCCGTCGCTGCAGCTCATTGGCCGACCCGACAATCGCGACATCGATCTTGGCGTCGTCAGCCGCCTTGGCGTTCGACTCGTCGGGCGTCTCGAAGCCATTGACGGCGCGAAGGCCGCGTTTGCCGGCGACCTCGACCGCACGACGAGGGCTTCGCATACGCGCATGCTGCGCATCCTGGAACGAATCGACCGATGCGTCAGCGATCGCGGACTCGCGGCGTCGGACCCTGATCCCGCGTCACGGCTTCCGTTTCTGGCGGCGGGAGAGCCGGTCGCTCTGGATCTGGCGCGCGAAGGCGTCCGGTCGGTGGTTTGGGCGACGGGATACGTCCGCCGCTATCCATGGCTGAAGGCGCCGGCGCTCGACGGTCGCGGCGAAATCGTCCATCACGGAGGCGTCGCGACCTATCCGGGGCTTTACGTGATCGGGCTCACGTTCCTGCGACGGCGGAGATCATCCTTCATCGACGGCTGCGGACTCGACGCCGAAGACCTCGCGCCGATGATTCAGACGTATCTCGACGGATGGTCGAAGAAAGCCGCGTAAGCCCGCGCGGGGCGGAGGCGAGGAGGTTCAACCGAATCCGCCTCGATCAGGTCCAGGCCTTGGCGCGTTGAGGCGTTCTCCCGCTATCGGACGCCTCGCTCGAAGTCGGGGACAGCGCCGCGCGGCGCCAGCTCTCGACCCTCGGCGCTCGCATGAGATCCTGAAGAAACGCCCAGGCCGCCTCCAGACGCTCGGCGCCCTCGGGCGACAGGCTTTCGCCCAGTTCGAAGCTCTCCCCGCGCACGCACAAGGCGAAGGCGGGCGGAGGGCTTCGTTCAAGCGCGCGCGAGTAAACGTCGAGCACGGCCTCCGGCGAGAGCGAATGGGTGGTGTGGCTCGCGTCGCGCCGCGCCGTGATCTCGGCGAAGGCAAACGGCGAAGGCATGCCCTTTCCGGCGTCGATAAAAAGGCTCAAGTCGGCGCCGTCGAGATCGAGCGCATGCTCGATCTGCAGCTGGAAATCTTCGATCGCCGTCACATGCGGGCAGCCGGCGCGCGCGAGGCGCCCGAGCAGGATCGGACCGAGCCCATCGTCGCCGCGCGCGTCATTCCCCCAGCCGAAGACGACAATGCGCAACTGCTCTAGCGCGTTATCCGCATGACCCGCGTCGTCATCGCGAGCCACGAAGCGGCGCGGCGATCCAGGGTAGCATGAGGCGCCCGACGTTCCCCTGGAATGCTTCGCTGCGCTCGCAATGTCGGGTTCACCAGTTTGGTTCATCCCTTGCGCACCCGCGAGAGGAGCGCCCCGTCGGCGTCGATGAGCTCCACCTCAAGCGGCATTTGCCCGAGCGCGTGCGTTGCGCAAGAGAGGCACGGGTCGTAGGCGCGGATCGCCACCTCGATGTTGTTGAGGAGCCCTTCGGTCAGCTCGTGGCCGGAGAGGTACCGAGACGCGACCGCGCGGATCGCCTCGTTCATCGCCTGATTGTTGTTGGTGGTCGAGACGATGAGGTTGCAATAGGTCGTGAGATCGTTCTCATCGACCCGGTAGTGATGGAAGAGCGTGCCGCGCGGCGCCTCGATGACGCCGACCGCCTCGCCGCGTCGCGGGCCCTTGTCGGCCATGAGGTCGGTCCCGATGATGTCGGGATCGTCGAGCAGCTCGCGCGCCATCTCGGCCGCGTGCAGCATCTCGATCATGCGCGCCCAGTGGAACATGAGCGCGCCATGCAGCGGCTTGTCTCCGCCGACGCTGAGGAACTTCTGACGCTCGGCCTCAGCCAGCGGCGTCCGCAGGAAATCGGAGATTTGCACGCGCGCGAGCGGGCCGACCCGGTACCATCCCTTGTCGGGCCCGAGCGTCTTGATGTGCGGGAACTTCATGTAGCTCCAGTTCTTCACGTCCTCCTGGAGCACGGTCTTGTAGGTCGCGTAATCGACCTGATCAAAGATCGGGCCGCCGTCAGCGTCGCGGGCGCGAAGCGCGCCGTGGTAGAAATCGACCGCGCCGCGCGGGTCCACAAGGCCCATCATGTTCGCGCGCGACTCGCCGAAATTCTTGTAGAATTCGGGGCTCGTCTCGTGCAGCTTGACGACGAGCCCAACAGCCGCCTTCGACCAGTCGACGATCTGGTCGATGCCCGCGCGCATCTCGTCGCGGTCGGCGAGGGCGAGCGCCTTGTTGATTCCGCCCGGAATGACGCCGGTGCCGTGGATGCGTTTGCCGGCGATGTGCTGGATGACCTGCTGCCCAAACTTGCGCGTGAAAACCCCCTGCTTGGCGAGATCGGGAAATTCCTCCGCCACGCCGATGACGTTGCGCTTGGCCGCCTCGCTCTCGAAGCCGAACAAGAGATCCGGCGACGAGAGGTAGAAAAAGTGCAGCGCGTGCGACTGGACGATCTGTCCGTAATGCAGGAGGCGGCGCAGCTTCTCGGCGGTCGGCGTCAGCGGTCCGTAGCCGGCGATAAGGTCCATCGCCTTGGTGGCGGCGAGCAGGTGGCTCACCGGGCAGATGCCGCAGAGGCGCTGAACCGCGACCGGCACCTCCCAGTACGGCCTTCCGCGGATGAAAATCTCGAACCCGCGGAACTCGACGATATGCAACCGCACCTGGTGGATGCGGTTCTCCTCGTCGAGCAGGATTGTCACCTTGCCGTGACCCTCGACACGGGTCACCGGTTCGATCGCGACGCGACGCAGCTTGTGCGGCTGCTCGGCGGCTTCGAGGTTCAGCATGGCGCGGCCCTCAGTCGTAATGCATGAGATCGTGATCGAGGCGCGGCATGCGCCCGAGGATGAGATCGTTGAGATATTTCCAGATGGCGTCGCCCGACGGCGGGCAGCCGGGGATGAAATAGTCGACGCGCACGACTTCGTTGACCGGATAGACCTTGTCGAACAGCAGCGGCAGCTCGGGGTCCTTCGGCACGTTCGAGGCCGCGCCGTCGGGCGTGCGGTAGACCTCGTTCAGGATGTCGCCGACGTCGAGCTTGTTGCGCAGCGCCGGCAGCCCGCCATTGATCGCGCAAGCGCCGATCGCGACGAGAATTTTCGCGTTGGCGCGGAGTTCTCGCAATACGTGCACGTTCTCGGCGTTGCAGCAGCCGCCTTCGATGAGCGCGATGTCGCACGGGCCGCAATGCTTGATGTCGGTCAAGGGCGAGCGGTCGAATTCGGCGATCTTCATGAGGTCGAGGATGCGCTCGTCGATGTCGAGGAACGACATGTGGCAGCCGAAGCAGCCAGCGAGGGAGGTTGTCGCGATCCGAACCTTCGGCAACGCGATGGCATCCGCGGTCGCGCTCATTTGGCTTCCTCCACCTCGCAGCGGGTCGCCTCCTCGCTGATCGGCTCGAGGTCATAGCGGCGCTCGCCGATCGGGACGGCGAAGCCCACCCGCTTGATGAGGATGGCGCCGACCGGGCAGACATGCGCAGCCCGGTCGGTGGCGGCGAAATTCGTGTCGCCGAGCCTGCCGGTTGGCGAATTGACGACGAGGTGCGAGGCCATGCCGCGCCCGGCAAGCGCGAAGATCGACTTGCCGTCGACGTCGCGGCTGGCCCGCACGCAAAGCTCGCACTGGATGCAGCGGTTGAACTCAATCAGCACGTCCGGGTGGGAGGCGTCCACCGGCCGGGTCGGATAGAACTCGACGAAATGCGGCGTCATCATCTCGTATTCGTAGCCGAGCGCTTGCAGCTGGCAATTGCCGCTCTTCTCGCAGCTCGGGCAGAAGTGGTTGCCCTCGACGAACAGCATTTGGACGAGCGTCCGGCGATAGGCGTGCAGGTCGGGCGTGTCGACCTCGATCTCCTGGCCGGGCGCGGCCCTCATGGTGCAGGCGGAAGCGTTGCGGCCGTTGACCATGACGGTGCACACCCGGCAGCTGCCGTGAGCGCCGAATTCCGGATGGTAGCAGAGATGCGCAATGAAGACGCCCGCCTCGAGCGCCGCCTGCAGGATGGTCTGACCCGGCTTGAAGGGGACCGGGACGTCGTCGATGAGGATCGTGCTGTCGGCCCCGGTCATGCCTCCGCTCCGATGTGCGTGTCGATGTGCGCGCCCGCGTCGTCTCGGCCCGAAATTTCGCGCGCGCGGGCGAGCGCAGCATCCAGATCGACCGCCGGGTCGAAGTCCGCGCGGATGAGGCGCCGCTCGTAGGCGGGGCGGAACTTGAGCCAAGTGTCGCGGATCGGGTTCCCTGCGGTCTGGCCGAGACCGCAGTGGCTCGTGCGCCGCATAAGCTCGGAAAGCCGCATCAGCTCGTTGATCTCGTAGCGCGAGCCGCGCCCGTCCGCGATCTTGTCGAGCGCGTCGCGAACGAGTGTCGTTCCGACGCGGCAGGGCGTGCAGAAGCCGCAGCTCTCGTGAGCGAAGAAATGCGCGAAATTGCGCGCAACCTCGAAGAGGTCGCGGTCTTTGCCGAAGACCATGAAGGCGCCGGCGGTCGGCACATCCTCGAAGGCGATATGGCGGCGGAATTCGTCCGGCGTGAGGAGCACGCCGGACGGCCCG
>DATJXI010000180.1:0-6091 GCA_035500275.1 Roseiarcus sp.
GTCGCACCTCTTTCCTGTATTCCCATACGACCACTTCACAATAGTTTCGGACGACGACGTGAGAGCCATCTATGCGTTCCTGATGACCAGGCCGCCCGTCGAAGCGACGCCGCCGGCGAATACAATTCCTTTCCCGCTCAATATTCGCGCCCTCCAGGAAGGTTGGAAAATTCTGTTCTTCAGACCCGGTGGGTTTCAGGCGGTTGCCGGCAAGAGTGACGAATGGAATCGCGGGGCTTACCTCGCCCTTGGGTTGAGCCATTGCGGCGCCTGTCATACGCCGCGCAACCTGCTCGGCGCAGAAAAACCGAGCGACGCCTATGCGGGCGCGGTCGTGGACAACTGGGTCGCTCCTGCGTTGACCGCAGCCAATCCTAGCCCCGTACCGTGGAGCCAAGAGGAGCTATTCCGCTACTTGCACAGTGGCGTCACCGTTTTCCACGGTATCGCGGCAGGATCGATGTCTCCCGTCGTCCATGGTCTTTCTTCGCTTCCTGACTCGGACGTCCAGGCCATCGCTTCCTATTTCGCCGATATCGATCATGCGGCCAACCGCATGGCGGCGGCTGACCCGACGGTGGCGCGTGCGAAGTCATACGCGCGTCTTGCCTCCGCCGGTCAGCATTTGGACCCAGGGGCGCGGCTCTACGCCGTCGCATGCGCATCCTGCCACTACAATTCAGGCCGCATCCCCCTCGCGGACCGGCCCGACCTCGCGCTCCACACCCCGCTGAATCTGCCAGACCCCACCAACCTGATCCAAGTCGTGTTGCACGGCGTGCGCACGGACGAGGGCATTCCAGGCGTTGTCATGCCGGGCTTCAGCGGGCTGAGCGACGCCGACATCGCTCATATTGCCTCCTATCTGCGAAGCACGCGCACCTCTTTGCCGCCTTGGCGAGATCTCGAAGCGAAGGTCGCCGCGGTTCGGCGCGTGGCCAGCGCCTCGCGGTGAAGATCCTCGTTCGGAGTTGTTGAACATGCTCACTTTCCACGTCAACGGCCGCCCCGTCACCGTCGATGTCGAGGACGACACGCCGCTGCTGTGGGTCATTCGCGACGTAATCGGCCTCACCGGAACCAAGTTCGGCTGCGGCATCGGAATGTGTGGGGCCTGCACCGTGCATGTCGGAGGACGCCCGACGCGGTCCTGCATCACGCCTGTGGGAAGCATCCCGGGGGCAGAGGTCACCACGATCGAAGGGCTCGATCCCGAGGGACGTCATCCGTTGCAAAAGGCCTGGATCGATCTGCAGGTGCCGCAATGCGGCTACTGTCAATCCGGCCAGATTATGCAGGCGGTCTGTCTCCTGAAGGATTTCCCGTCTCCGACCGACCAGGACATCGATGGCGTCATGACGGGAAACCTGTGCCGCTGCATGACCTATGTCCGCATCCGCAAGGCGATCAAGCAGGCCGCCGCTGAACTCCGGAGGAGCGCCAGCAATGACTAGACTGCAGCACCGGGGCTTGAACGAGACGTTTTCGCCGTCGCGCCGCGCGTTTCTGATCGGCATGGCGGGCGCCTGTTGCGCGTTCGGCTTCGCGCCGGCGGATGCGGCGACGAATTCAGCCGTGGTGGCGGCGCCCGGCGACTTCGAGCCGACCATCTGGTACAGCATCGATCGCGACGGCATCGTCACCGTCAACATCATCCGCGCCGAGATGGGCCAGCATGTCGGCACTGCGCTCGCCCGCATTCTCGCCGATGAACTCGAGGCCGATTGGGGCAAGGTGCGGATCGTCGCCGTCGATACCGATCCGAAATGGGGTCTGATGGTGACCGGCGGCAGCTGGTCGGTATGGATGACTTTCCCAGTCTTCAGCCGAGCAGGCGCCGCCGGACGCATCGCCCTCGTGGACGAGGGAGCAAGGCTTCTTGGCGTTCCGGCGCATCAATGCGTCGCGCGCAAGAGCGCGGTTGGTGCGGCCGACCGGTCGATCTCCTACGCTGAAATCATCCAGCGCGGCGATCTTCGCCGCACCTTCACCGCCGATGAGTTGGCGAACATGCCGATCAAGCCTGCCTCGGAGCGCCGGCTCATCGGGCGCGCCGTCAAGGCGATCGACATTCCCGCCAAGACGAACGGGACGGCGCGCTACGGGATCGACGCAACCGTCGAGGGCATGGTCTATGCGCGTCCAAAGATTCCGCCGACGCGCAACGGCGCGAGCGTACGCTCGATCGACGATTCCGCCGCCAGGAGGGTGAAGGGCTACATCAGGTGCCTCGCGCTCGAGGACCCATCGGGCACGGTTCCAGGATGGGTGATGGTGTTTGCGAGCTCATATCCGGCCGCCATCCGCGCGGCTGATCTCGTCAAAGTCGATTGGACGCCGGGCGAGGGCGCAAACGTCTCCGAGCAGGATGTTCTCGCCTACGGCGCCATGCAGGTCACCGATCCGAGCGGCGGCATTTTTCTGGTCGACGACGACGGACTCGACGCGGCATTCGGGAACGCGAGTTCGACGCTCGAACGAAGCTATACGACGAGCAGCGTGCTGCACGCGCAACTCGAACCCGTCAACGCGCTCGCCTTCGAGAAGGACGGCGTGTTCGAGATTCATACCGGCAACCAGTGGCAGAGCCTGTTCCTACCGGTGATCGCAAAGGCGCTTGATCTGCCGCAAGAGCGAATCGTGATGCGCACCTATTCGATCGGAGGCGGCTTCGGGCGGCGTCTGAATGGTGACTATGCCGTGCCTGCGGCGCTCGCCGCCAAGGCTCTCGGCAAGCCGGTGAAGCTGGTGCTGACGCGTCCCGACGACATGCGCTTCGACTCGTTTCGCTCACCGTCTATCCAGACGCTGCGCATGGCGTTCGGAGACGGCGGCAAAGTTGTCGCCATGGAGCATCATGCGTCCGCTGGCTGGCCGACACGGATCATGGCGCAGGGCTTCATGGCGAAGGGGCTGAACGGTTCCTATGATCCCTTCGCGATTGCAGGCGCGGACCATTGGTACGACGTCGGCGCGCATCGTGTGCGGGCGCTCTCGAACGATCTCGCCAATCGTTCCTTCCGGCCAGGGTGGCTGCGCTCGGTTGGGCCCGGCTGGACCAATTGGGCGCTCGAGTCGTTCATGGACGAAGCGGCCCATGCGGCCGCAGTCGATCCTGTCGCATTTCGCCTGGGCATGCTGGACGGAAAGGGGCGCAACGCTGGCTCGGCGCCCAGCGCCGTGGGCGGGGCAAAGCGCCAGGCGGCGGTTCTTCAGCGCGCCGCGCAAAGAGGGACTTGGGGCTCCGCCATGCCGAAGGATGCGGGGCTCGGCATTGCAACGACATTCGGCCAGGAACGCGGCATGCCGACCTGGACGGCTTGCGTCGCGCGCGTCCGGATCGAGCGCAGCAGCGGAGCGGTCATCGTCGAGGAGCTGACGCTGGTCCTCGATGCCGGCACCATCGTCGATCCGGACGGGGCGCTCGCTCAGGTCGAGGGCAGCGCCCTTTGGGGCCTGAGCATGGCGTTGCACGAAGGGACGGAATTCGTCAAAGGCCAGGTGAAGGATACGAATCTCGACACCTATACGCCGCTGCGCATCGGCCAGGTCCCTGAGCTCGATATCCAGTTCATCGACAGTTCAGAGGCTCCGGTCGGCCTCGGCGAGCCGGCGACGACGGTCGTTGCTCCCGCCATCGGCAATGCAATCTTTGCCGCCGTCGGCGTCCGGCTCCGTCATTTGCCGATCCGGCCCAGCGCCGTGCTCGAGGCCCTGGCGCAGAACGGTTGAGCCGCCGGAGGCCTGTCAATCGCGTCTTCGCGAAGCTTTGGCATAGCTTGCCAGCCTTTATTCGCCGTCCAACGTAATCGGTGCAAGTATCTTGCACCCCTACGGAGGCGAAGATGCGAAAATTGCTGGTCCTTCTGGTGGCCATCACGATCACCTGTGGGGTCGCCGCTAGCATAACGATCATTCTCACGCCCGCGCTCGCGGACGACAGCAGCAACGGATATTAGAAATACTCGGCGATATAGCCGCTGGTGCTTCGCGCCGCTCGCGATGACGGGTTCGGGTTGATTGCGGCATAGCGCCGCTTTGGCGGCGGTCCCTGCATTCCCCGAGACTTGCGCCCCCGGTCAGCGTCGCCGTGACTCTCGGCCTCCTTCGCTCCGCCGCGCCGGGCGCCAGATGTTGGGGCTTGGACGTGTTCGAGGCCATGCCATCCCCGGGCGCGGATTCAATCATTTCAAGCTTTTGCGGCGCCGTTTCCAGGCGATTAGCGGCGGCACCGACACATGCGCGCCGCGCGTGTCGTTCGTTGCCTCGCTCATTCTCCGAACGGCAACGGGAATTGTTAGGGATGACGGTCGTGCCGCTCCCAGTACCAGATCTTGCGGCTCTAAGGCTGCCGCGGCCTTACCATTTCTGGGCGCGGATCCAACCTTTTCAAGCCGTTGCGGCGCCCATACCCGGTTTCCGGGCGAGCCGGCTCTGCCGTCCCGGGCCCTCCGCGATGCGGGCGACCCAAGGACCGACGCCCGGTTCGTCCGGCTGTCGCCAAGCGCGCCGCGCCACGACCCAATCGGCCGCAAGCCTCGGAGTCGGGAAGGGCTTCGACGAGACTGGACACTCGGCCTTCTCGTTCAGGGCGGTGACGAGCGAACACAGATAGAACGATCTCGCAGCCTTGTCAAGAAATTGTTGGCCTTTTTGGAGGCGGGAGAACCGACGCCGGTTCCACTGCGAGACGTTCTTCGACCGCTGCCTTGAGCGTGAGCGCGACGGCCCCGCGCGAGACGGGAAATCGCCAATTTGGCTGTTGATGCGGCGGTCGGTCATTCTACCGTGACGTCGGCGAGAGGGGCTTCAGGCTCGGCGTCATGGAGTTCGTCCAGAGCGGTTCGGAGCGAAGCGGCAGCAATTCTGCGCGGCAGGCTTCGCTGAAATCTCGAAGCGCATCAAGCTTCCCGTTGATCATCAGCTCCCGCAACTCGGGAAAACTCACGTTCGGCGCCAGGTAGGTGTCGACAATCTTTCTGGCGATTTGATCGGCGCGTTCAACGACCGTTGCCGAGGACAGCACCCGCATCCTGCTGATCTTCGCGTAAAGTCCGACCAGGGAGGATATGTCCGCTTTGTTGTTCTGGAGCGCGTCGATGTAGGATTTCGAGGCCTCGTCGATGAATTCCTTGTACAGGTCTTCCCGGAGACTTTTGTCATGGGCGGACTGCTGCGCCCTCGCTTGGATGACCTGGGTCAGCCATGACATGACGACAGAGGTGAGCCCGCCGATGGCGGCTCCGGCAAGCGCCGAGAGGGCGGATATGATTGATGCGTTCATCGGCCCCCATGCCCCGAATGACCGAAGGTATAGGCGGCCTGTTTAGCAACGGACGCGCGTTCCCTCGAATGTTGAGGTGCAAATCTGGCTAAAGCGTTCGGAAGCGACCAGGCTGACACAAGAACGCGCGACCATCACTCGCGCGATGCAATGTCTGGACGGGCGGGCAAGGTGAATTGAAAGACGGCGCCGCGAGGCGCATTGGCGCTCGCGCACAAGCGTCCGCCATGCCCTTCGATGATCGACCGACAGATCGACAATCCCAGCCCCAAGCCGTTCGCCTTGGTCGTGTGGAAGGCCTCGAAGAGATTTTCAAGCGTCGCGGGCGCCAATCCAGGACCCGAATCGCGCACCGCGACGAGCACGTCGCCCGACTCGGTCTTGCCGGTCGTGATCAGCAGGTCCCGCGGTCCTTCGCCCGTCTCGCTCATGGCCTCAACGGCGTTGAGGATCAAGTTGAGGATCACCTGTTGCAGTTCGACCCGGTCCCCCCGAACTGGCGGCAAGCCCACGGCCACTTCCGTCTGCACCGAAACGGCGCACTTCGTCGCTTCGCTTCGGGTGATCTCGATCACCTCGCGGATCGCCTCATTGATCTCCACGCGCTCCTCGCGCGGTGGCGCCCCTTTGATGAGAGCGCGAATGCGGCTGACGACGGCGCCGGACCGGCCGCCGTCCCTCACAATGCGATCGAGCGCTTGCCTCACCTCGTCCAGGTTCGGCGGCTGCGCGTGAAGCCAGCGCAACCCCGCCTGGGCGTTGGCGACCGTCGCGGCGATCGGCTGGTTCACTTCATGGGCGATCGAC
>DATJXI010000181.1:0-23413 GCA_035500275.1 Roseiarcus sp.
TCGGGCGCGAACATGTTCGGTTCCGATTTATCGAGTTCCTCGTCCTCGGCAATCTAGCAATAGTCCAGCCACCGCCATCCGTGGCGGACGATTTCGTGGCGGTTCAAGTGGGGCGCGCTCTTGGAATACCGAAACGCTCCAAGATGACCGGTGTCACGCGGCCAGCAGGCCGCTCGCTTGCCCGAGGCTCCGTAAATAGGGCACGCCGACCTTCAGGACCTCGTCCGCGCCCTTCGCCACCGGCCGCCAGACCGAGAGCGCGGCGGCGAGCTGCGGCATCGAGGTCACGAACGACTCGATCACGAGGTCGCCCGAGAAATGCGCGTGCTTGAGCGCCTCCATGACGCTGCGCCAGTGAACGGTTCCAGATCCCGGCACGCCGCGGTCGCTCTCCGAGAGATGAACGTACTGCACCTTGTCGCCGCCGACCGCGAGCGCGTCGGCAAAGCTCTTCTCCTCGATATTGGCGTGGTAGGTGTCGAGGTGGATCATGACCGCCGGCTCGTCGATGCGCTCGACGAGCGCCCGCGCTTGCGCGGCTGTGTTGACGAGATGCGTCTCGTAGCGGTTGCAGGCCTCGATGCCGATGGTCATCCCGTAATCGGCGGCGCGCCTGGCGACAGGCTTGAGCGCCTTGACGATCGCGTCGTACTCGGCCTCGGTCGGCGCGGAGCCCGAGCGATAGCCGAGCTGCGAATAGGTCACGCCGCATAGGGTACTGCAGCCGAGCGCATGCGCCACGTCGAGCGCGCGGGACAGGAAGGCCGTCGCCATCTCGGGATGGCGCGTCGCCTCGGCCTCCTCGGGCAGGCAGAGCGAGGCGGTCGGCGCGACGCCGTAGCGGTCGAAGAGCGAGAGCGAGTGCTGCACGTCGACGATGTCCGGCTCGAGGAGCCCGATCTCCACGACCTCAAGCCCATGTTCGGCGCACGATTTGACGCTGATCTCAGCGCCCTCGCGCGTCCAGGCCGAGGTCCAAAGGCTCGAATGCATGCCGAAGCGAATCATGGATGTGCTCCTCTTTGTGGCCCGTCGGTCGCGCCCACGATGTGGGAGACGACCGCGTTCATGCTGGTGTCGGGGGTGGCGTCGTCGGCGATCACCGTCCCTTGGCGCAGGACGACGATGCGGTCGCAGACCGAGAAGACGTCGGTCAGGCGATGGCTGATGAGGATGACGCCGATCCGCTGCTTCTTCAGGTTGCGGATCAGGTCGAGCACGTGCTCGACCTCGCGCACCGCAAGCGCCGCGGTCGGCTCGTCCATGATGACAAGGCGGGGGTTGAAGGTGAGCGCGCGCGCGATCGCGACCGACTGCTGCTGGCCGCCGGAGAGCTGCCCGGTCATTTGCGTGACCGATTTGACCCGCGCCCCGAGCCGCCCGATCATCGCTTCAGCCTCCGAGCGCATGCGCTTCGTGTCGATGAGCTTGACGCCAAGCATGTTGCGGGTGAGTTCGCGGCCGAGGAAGATGTTGGAGGCGACGTCGCGCATGCGGGCGAGCGCGAGGTCCTGGTAGATCATCTCAATCCCGGCCTCGCGGATCTCGCCCGGGTCCTTGCCGACGAGCGAGACGCCGTTGAAGCGGATTTCGCCGCCGTCCGGGCGGTAGACGCCGGTGATGGTCTTCATCAGCGTGGACTTGCCGGCGCCGTTGTCGCCGACCAGGCCGACGACGCTGCCCTCCTCGACCGAGAAGGTCACGCCGCGCAGCGCCTCGATGGCGCCGAACGTCTTGCGGACATCCTTGAGCTCGAGCAGGCTCATCGCCGCCATCCTTCGGAACTGTTGATGCGGTCGAGCCAGACCGCCAGGATCAGCACCGCGCCGATGGCGATCTGCTGATAGAACGGGCGGACGGCCATGAGGTTGAGGCCGTTCTGCAATACGCCCATGATGAGCGCGCCGATGAGCGTGCCAACGACGCTTCCGCGCCCGCCGAAGAGGTTGGTGCCGCCGAGGATAGTCGCCGTGATGGCGGTGAGTTCGTAGTTCAAGCCCGCGGTCGGCTCTCCGGAATTGATGCGGGCCGCGAACAGTAGGCCCGCGAGGCCGGAGAGCAGCCCGGAGAGCGTGTAAAGCAAGACCTTCATGCGCTCGACCCGCACGCCCATCGCGCGCGCCGCGACCTCGTTGTCGCCGATGACCTGCGCGTAAGTGCCGAAGCGGGTGTGCATGAGCACGACATGCGCGACGAGCGCGGCGAGCAGGAGCACGATCACCGGGACCGGCACGCCGAATGGCCTCCCCTGCCCCAGCCAGACCATCTGGAACGGAAGGCCGTAGATCGAGACGCCGTCGCTGAGGACGAGCGCGACCCCGCGCGCGACGCCCAGCATGCCGAGCGTCACGATGAACGGCGGGATCGCGGCCTTGGTGACGAGGAAGCCGTTGACCGCGCCGGTCAAGGCGCCGGTCATGAGGCAGCCCAGTATCCCAATCCACCAGGGCAGTTCTAGGTTTGAGGTCAGCATGGCGCCGACGACGCCCGAAAGCGCGAGGATGGAACCCACTGAAAGGTCGATGCCGGCCGACGAGATGACGAAGGTCATGCCGATCGCCAAGACGCCGAACACGGAGGTCGAGAGCAGGATGTTGAGGATGTTCGAGACGGAGAGAAAGGCGTTCGACAGGAGCGCCATCGCGGCCGAAAGGACGACGAGCACGACGAGCGACTCGAGGCGCACGGACGCGCCGCCCGAAAAACGGGCGCGCCACGAGGCCGGCGCGGCTGGAGTGGTGCTCGAAGTCATTGGGCCATCCGCAAAAAACGACGCGCCGCCCGCTCAGAGCGAGGGGAGCGAGCGGCGCGCCTTCCCCGGCCGCCGCTTACTTCACGTATTGCAGCAGCGGGTCCTTGTTCTCCTCGATGACCTTCTTGGTCAGCACGAGCGTCGGCACATACGTCATCTCCGGGACCTTCTCCCCGGCGAGGAGCTTCTTCGCGTCCTCGACCGCCTGCATGCCGACGAGATAGGGCAGCTGCGCGACCGAGGCGTTGAGACGCCCGGCCTTGATCGACTTCACCGCATTGGTGTTGCCGTCGACGCCGATTACGATGAGCTTGTCCTTGCCGGCGGAGCGCGCCGCCTCAACGGCGCCGAGCGCCATATCGTCGTTGGCGCAGAAGATCGCGACGAGGCCCGGGTTCCGCTGCAGCATGTCGTTGGTGATGTTGGCGGCCTTTAGGCTGTCCCAGTCGCCCGGCAGCGAGGCGACGACGTTGAGCCCCGGCGCCTGCTTCTTGAGCTCCTCGGCGAAGCCATGCGCCCGCTTCTCTCCGGTGATATTGCCGGACAGGCCCTCGATCACCAGCACCGGCCCCTCGGCGTCCTTACCGAGGACGCTGACGAGATAGTCGGCGCCCTTCGCTCCCGCAGCGACGTTGTCCGAGCCGATGTGGAAGGCGACCTCGACGCCGGCCTTCTTGGTGATGGCCGGATCAAGATTGTTGTCAAGGTCCACGACCGGGATCTTCATCTCGTTCGCCTGCTTGAGGCAGGGAAGCAGGATGGTCGAATTGATCGCGGCGGTGATCATCGCCGCCGGCTTCTTCTGCAGCATCGTGTTGCAGGCGTTGAGCTGCGGCTCGGCCGCCTGGTCGGATTCGACAGCCTGCAGGAAGATGTCGACGTCGACCTTTTTCGCGCCCTGGTCGACGCCCTTCTCCATCGCGCCCCAGAACGGGTTGGACAGCGTCTTCATCAGCACGCCGTAGGTCGGCTTGTCGGCCGCCGAGGCGCTGGAGGCCGCGAGCCCAAGCGCGAGCGCGGCGGCCGAGACGGCGGCGATGCAGTGTTTGAACATGTTTCTCTCCCAGTGGTTGGCGTGACCTAGGCTTCCGCGACGGCTTTGAGCCGGGGGCGCGCGGGGCCAGTAGATTCCCGCACTTTCAGGGCGCAGGGAAGTTCAATGCGCTCGATTTCGAGCGGCGCGCCGTTTGGCGACAGCCGGCGCATGAGAAGCCGCCAGGATTCCTCGACGAGGCCCTCTTTCGGCTGGGCGACGGTCGAGAGATAGGGCCTGAGCGCCGACATCCAGGCGAAATCGTCGAAGCCAAGGATCGAGATGTCCCCGGGGATATCGAGGTTAAGGCCGCGCGCCGCCTTGATGGCGGCGAAGGCGCAAATGTTGGTGAGGGCGAATATCGCGGTGGGCCGGTCGGCGCGATGGAGCTCCATCTCGATCGCGCCGCGCAGGTTATCGAGGTTGCGCCCGCCGTAAATGACGCGCTCGCGACCCTCGAGGCCGGATTCGCCGAGCGCTCGGCGGCAGCCGGAGACCCTAAGCGCAATGTTCTGAAGATGACCGGAATGGCCGAGAATTGCGATGTCGCGGTGCCCAAGCTCGAGCAGGTGCTCGACGGCGGCGTAGGCGCCCGCCTCGCAATCGGCGCTGACGGTGTCGAACCCCGGCGCGCCGGCGCCGCGGTCGACGAGCACCGTCGGCGGCAACCGCAAACCTTCCGTGGCAAGGCGCGGCACGGAGTCGTCGGTCGCCGGCGCGACGATGAGCCCGTCAATTCTGCGCGCGACCAGCGCCTCGACCCGCCGCCTCTCGACGCCCGCGTCCTCGTTGCTCGACACGATCAGCAGATCGTAGCCGTCGCGCTCGGCGAGCGCCTCGACGCCGTGGATGAGGCTTGCGAAAAAGACGTTGGTGATGTCGGGGACCGCCATGCCGATAAGGCGAGTCGCGCGCCCGCGCAGCGCGCTCGCCGAGCGGTCGACGCGGTAGCCGAGCGCCGCGATCGCGTCGAGGACCTTCTGGCGGCTCGCCTCGCCGACCGGGCGCCTGCCGTTGACGACGTTGGACGCGGTCGCGACCGAGACGCTTGCCCGCGCCGCTACGTCGCGAATGGTCGGGGCCTTGCCCAACGCGTCTCCCTCCCGCGGGCCGATCAGGGACCGGCTTCTATAACGTTGTAACCCCGGCTCTGGCCTCGCTGTCAAGCTCAGCTGCGCTCAATCGGCTTCGAGCGCGATCTCATGACCGTCTCGCGCTGGGCGCGCCGGCAGGAGAGCGGCGGCAGGCCCCTCAGGATGAGCTCGGCGTCCGCAACCGTTTGCCGGCCGATCTCTAAGAGCGAATCCGCCATCGCGCCCGCGCGATGCGGCGAGAGGAGCAGGCCTTCGACTTTGCGCGCCGGCGCGCTCAGCGGCGCCGGCTCCTCGGGGAACACGTCGGTCGCGGCGCGGAAGCGACCGCTCTCTACCTGGCGCAAAAGCTCGGGGAAATCGACCACGCCCGCCCGGCTCATCAGCAGCACCGCCGAGCCCGGCGCAATCATGTCGAACTCGCGCTTGGCCAGGAAATTCTGGTTCTCGCTCGTGACCGCGGCGAAGATGACGATGACCTGGCTATTGCGCAGCACCTCTTCGAGCGAGGCGGCCTTTACGCCATGAGCGGACATGAAATGCGCCGAGACCCACGGGTCATAGGCGATGATTGTGCAGCCGAAGGGGCTAAGCAGAGGCGTGAAGGCGCGGGCGAGATCGCCGAAGCCGACGAGGCCGACGCGCGCGCCATAGAGCGAAAAGCAGCCTTCGGCGCCTTCGAGCAGCCACTTCTCATTGCCCCGGCGCATGGCGCGGTCGGCGGTCGTGATGCCGCGGCAAAGGTCGATCGCCATGCCCAGCGCCATCTCCGCCACCGGCTTAGCGAACGCGCCGCCCGGAGCCAGCACGTGGATTCCGCGCTGAAAGCACGTCTCGTAATCCACGTTCTGCAGAAAGTTGGTCTCGATGTTGATGATGGCGCGCAATTTTGGCGCGCGGTCGAGCCGACTCTTATGCATGTCGCTCTGGCCGATGAGGAGCTCCATCTCGGGCAGGAGCTTGTCGAATTTTTCGCCCGGCATGCGGCCTGCGCCTTCATGGACGGCGAGCTCGCCTGCGGTCTTGAGCCGTTCCCACAAGCCTTCATCGAAGATCTCTTTTAAGGCCCGCGGCTGCGGATCGATGACGATGACGGGCTTGGCCATGCGCTTCCTTCCTTGCTGTTCTTGCGCCAGACCTGGAGCTGGTCTTGATCGATATCTCGTCATTGCGAGGAACGAAGCGACGAAGCAATTCAGGAGAACGTAGGGCGTCTTCAGATTCTCGATTGCTTCGCTTGCGCTCGCAATGACGGAGTTCGTTCTTCTCTAATAGAACGGCGCTCTAAATCGATTTAGAGCAACCAGCAAGCGAGAGCTAGTCTAGCTGTGCAGGCAGGACAAAACTCGCCTTTGCCCCTATATCGGCGGCGATGCCCGTTTACGACGCCCGCTTCTCCGTCGCGCCTATGATGGACTGGACCGACCGCCGCTGCCGGTCGTTCCATCGGCTCCTGACGCGCCGCGCTCGCCTCTACACCGAGATGGTGACCACGGACGCGGTCACATTCGGGCCGCGCGAGCGGCTGATCGGCTTCGAAGAGGGCCAGCATCCGGTCGCGCTTCAGCTCGGCGGGGCGGAGCCCAAGCGCCTCGCCGAGGCCGCCCGCATCGGCGCCGATTTCGGCTACGACGAGATCAACCTGAACTGCGGCTGCCCGTCCGACCGCGTGCAGAGCGGCCACTTCGGCGCCTGCCTCATGCGCGAGCCCGCGCTGGTGGCCGAGTGCGTCGCCGCCATGGCCGCGTCGGTGAAAATTCCGGTCACGGTCAAATGCCGCATCGGGGTCGACGAGCAGGACCCGCGCGCTACGCTGTTCCCCTTCGCCGCGGCGGTGAAGGCGGCCGGCGCCGCCGCGCTCATCGTGCATGCGCGGAAAGCGCTGCTCGAGGGCTTGAGCCCCAGGGACAACCGCGCGATCCCGCCGCTCGACTATCCGCTGGTCTACGAGCTTAAAGAAGCTCATCCCAACTGGCCCATCGTCCTCAACGGCGGCGTCTCCAACCTGGACGAGGCCATGGGCCATCTCGATCACGTGGACGGGGTCATGCTGGGCCGGGCTCCTTATCAGAACCCGGAGATCCTGCTCGGCGTGGACCATGTCCTGTTCGGCGAGCTGGCCCCTTCCGCCGACGCCTTCGCGGCGCTCGAAGCCTTCATGCCACAGATCGCCGCGGGCTTGGCGCGCGGCGAGCGCCTGCACGACTTCACCCGCCATCTGCACGGCGTATTCGCGGGCCGGCCCGGCGCGCGCCGCTATCGCCAGATCCTCGCGACGGAAGCGACCCGCCGCGGCGCAGGGCTCGAGGCGATCAAGGCGGCGGTTGCGGAGGTCGAGCGGGAGGGAGCGTTGGCGGAGGCTCTCTGACCGAGAGTTCGGCGCGCCATTTGTTGGGGAGTGCGCTGTTTCCGATCATGGCCGGGCTTGTCCCGGACAAGCCCGGCCATGACCGTGGCATCTGGTAATCCGAAGCCGCTCAGGGGCCAACGGCTAACGGTAAAGGCCGCAGCTCACAGCTCGTCGTCCAGGTTCCGTCGAAAAGAAGCGCGCCTGTTAACCGCCCGCGTTGTGCAGCGCCAATGTTCTGGAAAATCCCCCTTGCCGAACAAGCCATGAACAACTAACCTCTGTTCGTGATTCGTTTTCCTGCCGCCGCGAATTCTTCGCTGGCGCGAATCTTCCAGATTGAGGGCAGGCCCTGGCGGGTGAGCATGTTGACGAAGAAGCAAAGCGAACTCTTGCGCTTCATTCACGAGCGTCTACAGGAACAGGGTGTGCCGCCGTCCTTCGACGAGATGAAGGATGCGCTCGATCTGCGCTCCAAGTCGGGCATCCACCGCCTCATCATGGCGCTCGAGGAGCGCGGCTTCATACGACGTCTGCCGAACCGCGCCCGGGCGATCGAGGTCTTGCGCCTGCCGGAGTCGGCGACCGTCGCTGCGCCTCGCGCGCAAAAGTTTTCACCGAGCGTTATACCCGGCAACCTCGGGCGCCTCAGGGCCCCCTCGCCGTCGCGCGATCCGGACTCACAGCCGCCAGTCATGGTGCCGCTCATGGGCCGCATCGCGGCCGGCACGCCGATCTCCGCGATCCAGACGCGGATGCAAACGTTGGCGGTGCCGCCCGACTTCCTTGGCGGCGGCGAACATTTCGCGCTCGAAGTGCGCGGCGACTCGATGATCGAGGCTGGCATTCTCGAGAACGACATCGTCATCATCCGCAAGCAGGATACGGCCGAGACGGGCGACATCGTGGTCGCGCTCATCGATGAGGAGGAGGCGACCCTTAAGCGGTTGAGGAAGCGCGGCGCCTCGATCGCGCTGGAAGCAGCCAATCCGGCCTACGAGACACGGATATTCGGGCCCGACCGCGTCCGGCTGCAGGGCAAGATGGTGAGCCTCTTCCGGAGATATTAAGGATATGCCTCACCGGCCGGCGGAGGCGGCGAGAGGCGTCCCAAACCGCTCCCGCCGGCCCGCCCCGCCGGAAGCCGGGAGATGCGGCGGAAACCGGACCTCCAACGGGGCGTTGATCGGCCATCGTCTTGGCCGCATCCGGATCATAGCGGCCAAGACGGGCTCCGCAACAATTCTTCCAATCTTGTTTGAGCTTCTCTCTGATTTACCTCAATGAGCAAAGTTAAACGAAAGTCGCCTTCTCGAAGGCGGGGAATTAAGAAAAAATCAACTTAAACAGAGCAGCCTAGCCACGAGGTGGAGCGGCCTCAATTCCGTCATCTCGAACCATAATCGGTCGCCTATCTCCTGGCTCTTGCCGGCCCGCTGGCGCTGCGCCAGAAAGGGACATCTACAGGCGAAGAGTGATTCGTGCTGAGCGAGTTTGACGTCGACCGTGCGGCGGGGGAGTCTGCCTTCACCGTCGATCTTGAGGGCTTTGAAGGCCCGCTTGACCTCTTGCTCGAGCTTGCGCGGCGGCAGAAGGTCGATCTTTCGCGCATTTCGGTCCTCGCGCTCGCAGAGCAGTATATCGTGTTCGTCGAGGAGGCTCGGAAGCTGAGGCTCGAGCTTGCGGCGGACTATCTTGTCATGGCCGCTTGGCTTGCTTTTCTGAAATCCCGCCTTCTGCTGCCCGCTCCACCGCAAGCGGCGGGACCCGACGCCTCGGAGCTCGCGGATGCGCTCGCTGAGCGGTTGCGCCGGCTTCAAGCGATCCGCAAGGCCGCGGAGCTCCTCATCGCTCGGCCGCGCCTCGGCCGCGATTTCTTCCAGCGCGGCGAGCCCGAAGCGGTCGATGCGCCGCGCCGCGCGCGCTACGCGGCGAGCCTTTACGATCTGCTCGCGGCTTACGCTCGTCAGGCACAGAAGCACGCGCGGGCCAAGGTCCGCTTCCAGGCGCGAGAAGTCTGGTCGCTCACTGACGCGCGCGAAGCGCTAGCAGATCTCATCGGAGGGAATTTCGACTGGATCGCCTTCGATGACTGGCTGGCGCAAGTCTGTCTCGACCGCAAGCTGTTGAGGAGCGCCCGCGCTTCGACTTTCTCCGCATCGCTTGAGCTCATGCGCGAGGGCAAGATCGAGCTGCGCCAGGAGAAGACGTTCGCGCCGATATACATCCGCGCCACTGTCCCAAGCGCCCAGGAAGGCGCCGCGGCATGATCCCTTTGTCCTTCAGCGCCGCACGAGGCCGCCTATGAGCCGCATCAGCACGCAGGGCGTCGTGACCCTCTTCGACGCCATCGCGCCAAGGCCATCGCCGGAGGACGTGCGTATCGCCGAGGCGATGGTCTTCGCCTCCGCCGAGCCGCTCGAGGAAGCGGCCATCGCGGCGCGCCTCTCCGATGGCGCGGACGTCCGGGCCGTCATGGAGGAGTTGCGCCAGCTCTACGCCGCACGAGGAGTCAACCTCGTCCGTGTCGCGAAACGCTGGTCCTTCCGCACCGCAGCAGATCTCTCCTGGGTTCTCGTTCCCGAGGGGGAAGAGAAGCGCAAGCTTTCGCGTGCCGCGATCGAGACCCTAGCGATCATCGCTTACCACCAGCCGGTGACGCGAGCCGACATCGAGGACATACGCGGCGTGGCGGTGGCTAAGGGCGCGCTCGACGTGCTCATGGAGGCGGGGTGGGTGCGCATGCGCGGCCGGCGCAAGGCGCCGGGGCGCCCCATCACCTACGGCACGACGACCGAATTCCTCATTGAGTTCGGGCTTGAGGCGATCGCCGACCTGCCGGGTCTCGAGGAGCTTCAGGCCGCTGGCCTCTTTGAGGGCATGTTGCCTGCGGGCTACGGCGTGCCCCAGCCGAGCGACGCGCCGGCGCTTAGGCCCGACGAGGACCCCCTCGATATGGGCGAGCCGCTCAAAGAAACCTGGGGCGCGCAGTCGCCCGAGGTCGAGTCTTAAGCGAAAGCACGTCACGAAAGCGCCGGAAAAACGTTTGAATGTGCGTCCGAGCACGGAGACTCCATGATTCTGCGACTGGCTGCCGGCGCCGCCTTTGCCGCCCTCCTTGCTGCGAGCGCGCATGCGAACGCGCCCGGCGCAGTGCCGCTCGCCTCGCATCGCGCCGCTTACGAGCTCTCCCTCGCCGATCCGACCTCGCCGCCGCCGACGTCCGCGCAGGTCCCGGTCGCTGCGACTGGCCTCATCGCTTACGAATTCCGCGGCTCCGCCTGCGAGGGCTACTCATCGAGCTTCCGCCAGATGACGGAAATGGACCGCAACGAGGGCGAACCCATCTCCATGAAAGTCGACGCGACCTCCTTTGAGGACGCTGACGGGAAGTCGATGCGTTTTCGGGTCGTGTCCGAGGGGCCGCAGAACGCCCCGGCGGTCGCGGGCGTTGCGACGCGGGAGGCGGACGACGACTTGCGCGTTGATCTGACCAAGCCGACGGCGAAGGAGATCCATTTCGGCCACGACGTCCTTTTTCCGACGCAGCATATCGAGCGGTTGATCGAGGCAGCGAAAAACGGCGTCCGCGTGGTGCAGGCGCGCGTCTACGACGGATCGGACACCGGCGCGAAGATCTATTCGACCATGACGATCATCGGGAAGGAAGCGAAGGCCGGCGACGACGACAATGTCGCAAGCGAGCTTAAGGGCGTGCGGCGCTGGCCGGTCGTGGTGTCCTATTTCAACGAGGCGTCCAAGGATACGACGCCCGAATACACGCTCTCCTTCCAGCTTTACGAGAACGGCGTGTCGGGGAGCCTCAAGCTCGACTACGGATCGTTTGCGCTGAAAGCGCGCCTCCGCAAACTCGAGATTCTGCCGACCTCCGCCTGCCCGAGGTAGGCGTCGCGGTTGCCTCGAGGGACGAGGCGCCGAGGCCGCGCTTCGCGCGGGGAGGCCGCCAAGGACGGTTGACCCGAGGCGCCGAGGCGACCTGCCACTCTTGCGCACGAACCGGGCTTTCTCAATGGGTTGCGGCGCCATTTCCGTCCGACCTATCGCTGGCGTGACCTGAACCTGCGGGACATGCCCAAATTTCGCGATTGCGCGCAGAGGGCAGGCGGGGAGCATTATGGCTTTTGCACGGCTCCTTGCGATTTCAACGGCTTGGTTGGACCCCGAAAAGTGAAACTCTCTCCTTATATTAACGTCATTGTTTTGCTATATGCCGTGCTGGCCGGAGCTACGACGGTTGATCCGGCTCTTGTCCGCGGGGTTGGTTACCGCCCTCCGTTTCTTCGTCTCGGGGCTTTCCTCGGTCTAGAGAACGGGCGCCGGGCGGCGGCCCGGCCCGGCTACATAGTTAGCGACGGGAGTTCTCCACCTTTCGTGCGCCGCTAACCAGCTCTGCGCAGCAAAGAGGAGAGAAGAGAGCGCGTCCTCTCTTACGCCGGCGCGACCTCGCCGCCGATGGCCCGCAGGAAGGCGGCCATCTCGCGGGCGATCGCCGCTGCGACGACAGGCAGCTTCTTGTGCCGGTGGCGCTGAGGCGACGGTAACGGGCGCGCATAGTCCGAAGCTGAGAGTTGCGAATCAACCAATCTCGGGAGACCCCCAATCCAAGTTCGTGGCCTGACCCGGCAGATGATCAGGACCGGCATTGCCGCGTCGCGTCTCTCGCAGCGAAGACGCCGGATATCGAAGCAAAGAGGAGACCGCGCCGCGGTGGCGCTGGCGGCGCAGACCGGTGGCGCGCCGCGTTCGACGCTCTATCGATGGGAAAAGACGCCCGAGCCGCGCTCGTGTCGTCTCAGGCGCAAGATCGCCAAGCTCCTGGAACGGCAGAGGCTTGCCGCTTCCATCTCCCCGCCGGGCGCCTCGCCCAAAGGACCTCCTCGTCTCGTCAGCGCAGAACCACGACGGCGCCTGTCTTGACTTCGCCGCCCCTCATGGCCAGTTTCCGCGGCGCCGGCCTTTGGGCGGCGGGTTCAAAGGTCGGATGCGGACGTACCTCAGTTTCGAACAGCCAGTCGCCGACATCGACGCTCGCATCGACGAACTCCGGGCGGTCGCGGAAAAGGGCGAATCACTGGCCCTCCTCGATGAGATCGCCAAGCTCGAGGCCAAATCCGAGAAGGCGCTCGCCGACCTCTATGCGAGCCTGTCGCCGTGGCAGAAGACGCTGGTCGCTCGCGTGCAGGGGCGGCCGCATTTCTCAGACTACGTCAAGGGCCTCATCACCGAATTCACGCCGCTCGCAGGCGACCGCTATTTCGGCGAGGACGAGGCGATCGTGGGCGGCCTCGGCCGGTTCGAGGGCGAGGCGGTCTGCGTCATCGGCCAGGAGAAGGGCTACGATACCGAGAGCCGCATTCGCCACAATTTCGGTATGGCGCGGCCTGAGGGCTACCGCAAGGCCGTGCGCCTCATGCAGCTTGCGGACCGGTTCGATCTTCCTGTCATCGCGCTTGTAGACACGGCCGGCGCTTTCCCCGGCGTCGAGGCCGAGGAGCGCGGTCAGGCCGAGGCCATCGCTCGCTCGACCGACGCATGTTTGTCGCTCGGCGTCCCGAACGTCGCGGTCGTCGTCGGCGAAGGCGGCTCGGGCGGCGCCATCGCGCTCGCCACCGCCAACAAGGTGCTCATGCTGGAGCACGCCATCTACACGGTCGCCTCTCCCGAGGCCGCCGCCTCGATCCTCTGGCGCGATTCCTCGCGCGCCCAGGACGCGGCGACGAGCATGAAGATCACCGCCCAGGATCTCATCAAGTTCGGCATCATCGACGCCATCATCGCCGAGCCCGTTGGCGGAGCGCACCGCGACCCCGACGCCGCCGTCGCGGCGACGCGCCGCGCGATCAGCGAGGCGTTCAAGTCCATGGTCAACATGAGCCGCGACGAGTTGCGCAGCGCGCGGGCGGAGAAGTTCCTGGCGATTGGACGAAAGATGTAACGCGCCCGATCGTGGCCGGTTCAAAAGCCTCTTGGACGCTCTTGGATTTTCTTGGATTTCCCAAGCCAATCCATGCCAATCCATGCCAATCCAAGCAAACAGTCTTGGATTTTCTTGGATTTTCTCGTCCGAATCGGGCCTTTTCAATGGGTTACAGGGAATCCAAATTGATTTTTCGTCGCCCTCCTTGCGCCCATGAAGCCGTTTGGCGCCCGCGAGCGAAGCCACGTCCGCCGGCGCCGTCAGAGGGCTTCGAGCCGCTGTTTCCGGTGAATGGCCGTGTGTCGTTCATTCCGAAAACGATAGCCCGGATTTTCAGAAAAAGTAAGAAAATATCGACAGAAATTATTGCGGTCGTCCGCGCCGGTGAGAACCGGCTCACTCCATCATCTCGATGAATCAGCTCGATCCAACCCGCCGCTTCCCCCAAATCCCCGTTGCTCCTTGACATTCGCCCTTCCCTGCCCGAAGGAAGCGGCCATGACGCGTTCTTTCCGCATCGCCCGGATTTGCATCATTAGCAGCTAGCTTCCCGCTGGCTGGTTTCGCGTCTCTAGCTAACTGAACACCTTCGAGAAGCGATCCTCCGGCCAGTCCCGGACGGCGTTGCAATGCGCCGCCGCTGAACCTGACGAGACGTTTCGATGACGCAAGTCCGTTTCCCTCGACCTCCGGCGCCGCCAAAGCGGCGAGCCGCCCGATGACGCTGCGCCTCTACAATACGCTGACGCGCCGGAAGGAAAATTTCGAGCCCATCGACCCGAACGCGGTTCGCCTCTATGTCTGCGGGCCGACGGTCTACGACTACGCGCATATCGGCAACGCCCGGCCAGTCATCGTCTTCGACGTGCTGTTCCGGCTCCTGCGCCACATATATGGCGCGGAACATGTGCGCTACGCCCGCAACGTCACCGACGTCGACGACAAGATCAACGCGCGCGCCGAACGAGACTTTCCCGACCTGCCGGTCAACGAGGCGATCGGCAAGGTGACGGAAGCGACCGAGCGGCAGTTCGAGGAGGACGTGGCCGCGCTCGGCGCGCTGCCGCCGACCGTCGAGCCGCGGGCGACCGAGCACATCGAGCCCATGCGGGCGATGATCGAGCGCCTCATCGCGCGCGGCGTCGCGTATGTGGCCGAGGACCATGTGCTCTTTTCTCCCGCCGCGATGGACGTCCTGCCCGGCGCGCCCCCCTACGGCGCCCTGGCGCGGCGGTCGCGCGACGAGATGCTGGCCGGCGCCCGCGTCGACGTCGCCCCGTACAAGCGCAACCCGATGGACTTCGTCTTGTGGAAGCCGTCCAAGTCGAACGAGCCCGGCTGGCCGAGCCCGGCCGGCATCGTCCCGCCCGGTCGCCCCGGCTGGCACATCGAGTGCTCGGCCATGTCGATGGTCAAGCTGCTCGAGCCGTTCGGCGGCGGGCTCAACTGCGACGATCCCGACCGCAACGTCTTCGACATCCACGGCGGCGGCGTCGACCTCGTCTTCCCCCATCACGAGAACGAGATCGCCCAGTCGTGCTGCGCCTTCGGTTCGCCGCGCATGGCCAACGTGTGGGTGCACAACGGCTTCCTGCAGGTCGAGGGCGAGAAGATGGCGAAGAGCCTCGGCAATTTCATCACGATCCACGACCTTCTGCACACGACCGTTTTCGGCGGACGCGAATGGCCCGGCGAGACGCTGCGTCTTGCGATGCTGCGCGCCCACTATCGCCAGCCGATCGACTGGACGGTCCAGGCGCTCCAGGAGGCGGAAATAACGCTCGACCGCTGGTACGAAGCGGTCGGCGACGTCGAGCCGACGCCGGAGCCGGCGCCGCGCGTGCTCGAGGCGCTCGAGGATGATTTGAACACGCCGGCCGCGATCTCGGAATTGCACTCGCTCGCGCATGAGGTTCACGCGGGCGCGGCCGATCCGGCTGCGCTCAAGGCTGGCGCCAATCTTATGGGGCTGTTGCTTCAAACGAAGACGGAACGGGACGCGGCCAAAGCGAAGCAGGCCGACATCGACGTGAGCCATGTCGAGGCGCTGGTCGCGGAACGCGCGAGCGCGCGCGTGGCGAAGAACTGGGCGGAGTCGGACCGGCTGCGCGCGGATCTCGCTGCGCTCGGCGTGGCCATCAAGGATAACAAGGACGGCACGACCACCTGGGAGCCGAAGCGATGAGCGACGTTTCGCTGCGCCCCTACATCCCGTCGGATTTTCGGCGCTGCGCGGAGATTTTTCGCGATAGCGTCGAAGAGCTTGCCGCCGACGATTACGACCCCGACCAGCGCGCGGCGTGGGCGTCGACCGCCAATGACGAGACCGCGTTCCGCGGGCGCCTGGAGGGCGCGCTGACGCTGATCGCCGTCATCGACGGCACGGCCGCCGGCTTTGGCAGCCTCAAGGACAACGAAAAGATCGACATGCTTTATATCCACCCTGACTTCGCCAGTCAGGGCGCAGGCAGGACTCTGATCGACGCCCTGACGAAGCTTGCTAGCGCCCGAGGCGCCAAGCGACTCGCGGTCGACGCCAGCGACGCCTCAAAAGCCCTATTCGAGCGCCTCGGCTTTCGGGCCGAAAAGCGCAATCTGGTGCATGTCGGCGATGAATGGCTCGCCAACACCACCATGATCAAACAGCTCGCAGCCGATCCGACGCCGCCGACGAAACACTGACGACAAGACATGATGTCCCCCGAACGCCTCTACCTCTTCGACACCACCTTGCGCGATGGCGCGCTGACGACCGGCGTCGATTTTTCGCTCGACGACAAGCGCCACATTGCGGCGATGCTGGAGCGCTTGGGCGTGGACTACATCGAGGGCGGCTACCCCGGCGCCAATCCGCTCGACACCGCGTTCTTCAAGAAAAAGCCGACCAAGCGCGCGCGCTTCTGCGCCTTCGGCATGACCAAGCGGCCCGGCCGCTCGGCCTCCAACGATCCGGGCCTCGCGGGGCTCCTCGCGTCGGACTCCGATGCGATCGTGTTCGTCGCCAAGTCGTGGGACTATCATGTCCATGTCGCCCTCGGATGCACGCTGACCGAGAACCTCGACTGCATCGCCGACAGCGTGAAGGCGACGGTTGCCTCGGAGCGCGAGGCGATGGTCGATTGCGAGCATTTCTTCGACGGCTACAAGGCCAATCCGAAATACGCGCTCGCATGCGCCAAGACCGCAATCGACGCGGGCGCGCGCTGGGCGGTGCTCTGCGACACCAACGGCGGCACGCTTCCGCACGAGATCGAGCGCATCGTCGGCGAAGTCGCGAGCGCTATCCCTGGCGATTGCCTCGGCATCCACGCCCATAACGACACCGGCAACGCGGTCGCCAACTCGCTCGCCGCCATCCGCGCCGGCGCGCGGCAGGTCCAGGGGACGCTGAATGGCCTCGGCGAGCGCTGCGGCAACGCCAATCTCGTGACCCTCATCCCGACGCTTGCGCTGAAGTCCGCATTTGCGGAGCGCTTCGAGATGGGCGTGACGCCCGAGCAGCTCAAGCAGATCACCCATATCTCGCGCGCCTTCGACGAATTGCTCAACCGCTCGCCGAACCGGCACGCGCCTTATGTCGGGGCCTCGGCCTTCGCCACCAAGGCCGGCATTCACGCCTCGGCGCTGGCCAAGGACCCGCGAACTTATGAGCACGTCGCGCCGGACAGCGTCGGCAACGAGCGCGCGATCCTCATCTCGGATCAGGCGGGGCGCTCGAACCTGCTCGCCGAGCTCAACCGGCTCGGGGTTGAGGCCGACCCCAACGATCCGCGCCTCACGCGCCTGCTCGAAGAGGTGAAGGCGCGCGAGGCGCAGGGCTACGCCTATGAGGCCGCCGACGCGTCGTTCGAACTGCTCGCGCGCAGCACGCTGGGCGGCGTGCCGGAATTCTTTGCAGTCGAAAGCTTTCACGTCGGCGTCGAGCGCAAGCTCGTCGCGCCCGGCGTCACCTATTCGGCCTCGCAGGCGGTGGTGAAGATCCGCATCGGCGAGGCGCGGCTCATCTCGGCGGCCGAGGGGAATGGCCCGGTGAATGCGCTGGATCTCGCCCTGCGCAAGGACCTCGGCGTCTACCAGAAGCATATCGAGGACCTGGAATTGCGCGACTATCGCGTCCGCGTCTTCCAGGGCGGCACCGACGCCGTGACGCGCGTGCTCATCGAATTCGGGGATGGGAACGGCGACACGTGGTCGACCATCGGCGTCTCGGGCAATATCATCGACGCCTCGTTCCAGGCGCTCGTGGACGCGATCACGTATCGGCTCTTGAAGCTCGGCGTGCCGGCGCAATAGGACGGAACGCTCGTCTCGCGGGCAAAGGAATAAATCGCCACCGCCGGGAGTCTCTTTCTCGACGGCGATTTTCCGCCGCTCGGGAGAACCTCATGTCCGACGAGAACCAAGGCGGTCTCGACCGCCGCCAAACCCTGAAATGCATGCTGTGGGCCGGAACCGGCGTTGTCTGGACGGTCGCGGGCGGCGTGCCGTCGTCGCGCCTCATCGGCGAGGCCAAGGCGGAGGACGCGAGCTTCTCGTTCGTCCAGATTTCCGACAGCCACATTGGTTTCTCCAAGCCCGCCAATCCGGACGCGCGCGCAACCCTCAATGTGGCGATCGACAAGATCCTCGCCATGCCCGGAAAGCCCGCCTTCATGATCCACACCGGCGACATCAGCCATACGGCGGAGCCGCAGCAGTTCGACGACGCGCTCGAACTCATCCGGGCAGCCAAGCTCGATGTCCATTATGCGCCCGGCGAGCACGACATCCTCGATCCCAAGACCGAGGCGGCCTATTACGACCGCTTCGGCAAGGGCGCGGGCGGCGGCTGGTATTCGTTCGACCACGGCGGCGTCCATTTCGTCTCGCTCAACAACGTCGTCGATCTCAAGACCAACGGCCTCGGCTCGCTGGGGGCGGAGCAGCTTGCCTGGCTCGACGACGACTTGAGGGGCAAGTCCGCCTCGACCCCGATCGTCCTCTTCTGCCATATCCCCTTATGGATGGTCGCGCCGGATTGGGGATGGGGCACCGAGGATTCGGCGCAGGCGCTGAAGCTCGTGTCGCGCTTCGGGTCGGTGACCGTGCTCAACGGCCACATCCATCAGCTCATGCGGAAGGTCGAGAGCAACGTCACGTTCCACACCGCCCGCTCGACCGCCTTCCCGCAGCCGGCGCCGGGAAGCGCCCCTTCGCCGGGACCGAAAAAGGTCCCAGCGGGGGAACTTCGGAAATGGCTCGGCGTCCGCGAGGTGACCTATTCGGCATCGCCGACGAACCTCGCGGTCACCGACGCCGACCTCGCCTGAGCATAAGACATGAAGTCTGCGATTGTTGCGCTGGCGGCGATCCTCGCCGCCGGCCCCGCCTTTGCGGGCGGGGACGCGGAGCGGGGCGAGCAGCTCTACGAGGCCTGCCAAGACTGCCACTCGCTCGACAAGAACGAGGTGGGTCCCCGCCACCGCGGCGTGTTCGGTCGGAAAGCCGGGTCGCTTCCGGACTATCCCTATTCGGACGCGCTCAAATCCGCCAATATCGTCTGGACCGAGGAGTCTCTCGACCGTTGGCTGACCGATCCGCAGGCGCTGGTTCCCGGCGCGAGGATGTTCTTCCATCTCGCGAACCCAAAAGATCGCGCGGACGTCATCGCGTTTCTGAAGGAGCGGGCCAAATAGGGCTGGCTCCGCCGTGAGAGATGGCGCGTCCCTTGCTCAGCGGCGGTTTCGCGACATCGTGCCGCCGCTGATCGACGACGCCTATACGCTCGCCAAATGGCTTTGCCGCAATTGCGCAGACGCCGAGGACATCGTGCAGGAGGCGGCGATCCGCGCTCTGAAAGCCCTAGAGACAACCGCCGTCGATCGGCCGAAGCCATGGTTCCTCGCGATCGTGCGCAACGCGGCAATGACCTGGATCGGGCGTAACCGGCCACAGGGCCTCGCCTATGTCGGCGATATGGCCGATCTCGATGCGATTGACCCGCGCCTCGACGAGGCCGCCCCCGATCCGGAAGCGGCGCTGATCGCGCTCGAGGACGGCGAGCGGCTGAGGCAGGCCATCGCCGCGTTGCCGGGGTCGCAGCGCGAAGCGCTCATCATGCGCGACTTGAACGGCCTCTCCTATCGTGACATCGCCGAGGCGACGGGCGCGCCGATCGGCACCGTCATGTCGCGACTTGCGCGCGCCCGCGCCGCGCTCGCCAAGACTTTGAAAGCCGAGCCATGAGCACCGAACCCGAAGACAGAGGCTTGCGACTCAACGCCGCGCTCGACGGCGAGCTCGAGCCGATGAGCGCGCTCAAATTCGAGCGGGACGTGGCGGCCGACCCGGCGCTCGCGGCGGAATTCCAGCGGCTTCGGTCGCTCCGCGACGCGGTCCGGCGCCACGCGCCGCGCGAAGCTGCGCCGAAAGGGCTGGCCGACCGCATTGCCGGGCTGGCGCCGGCCGCATCCCCCCCGGTTGCAGCTGTGGTGCCTTTCCGGCGCCCCGCGTGGAGCGCGACACGCGCGCTGGCGCTCGCCGCCTCGTTCGCCGTGCTCGGCTTGGCCGTTGGGGCGGGTGTGACGTCATTGAGAATGCAGAGCCCTTCGCATGGTGTTGCGCGAAGCCTCGTGTCGGACTTCGCCCGGGCGGAGATCGCCGGCCAGCCCTACGACGTCGCCTCGTCCGACCGGCATACGGTGAAGCCCTGGCTCGCCGGCCGCACCACCGTCAGCGCGTCGATAGTCGATCTCGCGGCCCAAGGCTTTCCGCTTGCGGGCGGCCGTGTCGCCATCGTCGATCGGATTCCCGCGCCAACCCTCGTCTATCGGCACAACGAGCATATGGTCGCCGTCACCGAGTTGCCGCTCGACGCCAGGGGCGCGCACGAGGGCGGCGGCATCGAGACGATCGACGGCTACCATGTGGCGCGCTGGTTCGACGCGGACCTCGCCTATGTCGCCGTCAGCGACATGGATGAAAAAACACTCGCCGATTTCGTCGCGGCGTTCCGGCAGGCGCGCCAGCTGCCTGCGGTGGAGAAGCGGTAAGGAAAGCGGTGGACCAAACGCTCTATCAACTCTTGAACGAAGTCAGGCTGCGCGCCCTCCGCACGGCGGAAGCGCCTCGGGCCGCGACCGAGCGCTTAAATGCATCGCGAGGCGCGGGGTCCGGTCATCGGCCAGGCGCAAGGTCAAAGAGTCTGTGCACGCCACGCTCTCCGGCGCGGTGACAGCGGCGCCGGCGGCATTCGCCACAAGCGGCCAGCGAGGCCAGCGCGGAAAGCGCAAGGCCCCACTTGACTCCAGCCCGATCGATTGCAGCGGGATATGCGGGTCGCCGACCCCCAGCCGGTCAAATTGGAGCGCCAAGTGCGGGCGATCCGCGTGGTCCTTGGTCAGCGGCCGTTGTCGATGCAGCCATGATTGCATTTGTCCGGGTCCCGGCTCAGCCCGTCGAAACCGTCGTCGGAGGTCGCAGCCGGCGCGATCGTGAACAGCGGGGCCAAAGCGGTCGCAGCGGGATTGAATGACCCACGGACGACCCGATGCAGGAGAACGCGGTGCTTGTGCATTGCGCCGACGGCGTCTGTGGCGTTGGCCGCGATCGGGGCAGGAAGAGCAACGCAAAACGCAAGCGCGAGCGTAGTGGCAAACTTCATTTGATCCTCCTCAGTACAGGATGAATAGTTGAGTTGAGCCCCGGCTACATGCCGGTTGATGGTAAGACTCGGGCCAATCCCAAATTATTCCTAATCGGGTCGAAAATCTCTTCGCGGTACGCACCTCTCTCTCTCTCTGAAGCGCGATCGTCTGCCGGGAGGAATACATGAGACGCCTGGCGCATCGGCGTCGGCGAAGCGGAGCACCGTCATGACCACCGTCGAGTTGAAGAACCACGGCAGCGACCCGAGGACGAGCGTTCGTCGTGCTCGGCTTCGCCATCGGGATTGGCGGAATCGGGACGATCAGTGGTTGTCACTCACCCCGCTTGGGAGGACGCCAACCTTGCTTACGTTGCGGTGTCCGACGTGGACGAAAAGACGCTAGCCAAATTCGTGACCGCGTTCCGCGCAGCGCAGAAACCGGCGGCGGAAGGGGAGCGGTAGGCGACGTCGGGCGCTCGAGCGAGCGCGCCCTAAAAAGCGCGCCCTCAACGCATGATCGACTCCTCCACCGAGGCGACGAGTCCGGCGCGAATGCGGGCCCAAATCAACCGCGCCATGTGCGGATGGCCGGGACAAGCCTGGGACAAACCCGGCCATGACACGGTCGCCGCAGACCAAGCATCGTGGGCATGCGTTGGTCGCGCTTCTCGGCTATGCGTAACGCCCATGCCGACATCCGGGCCGCGCGCAAACTACAGACTGGGCAGCTTCTACGCCCTCGTCACGGCGTTTCTGTACGCGGTGCAGGAGCCGTTTTCGTTTCTCGCCGCGAGCCGGATGAGCTCCCTGCAATTCGTCTGCCTGACCCAGATCGCGCTCTTCCTGTCGATCCCTCTGCTGACGCTAAACCGGACGAGCCGGCGCGACTTTGTGGCGCTTCTCGCGGACGGTTCGAACTACGGACGGCTCGCGGTCATTTTCGCCATCGGGATGACCGGCCTCCTTCTCTACAATTTCGGGCTCAGCAACGCGCATCCGATCATCGTGTCGGCGATCCTAAACCTGCTTCCCTTCTGGGCGGCGCTAGTGGCGCTTGTCATCATGCGCGTGCCGATTCCGGTCTCGCCCTCCGTGTTCTTCCTCTGCTTCGCCGGCGCGTTCATCGGCGCCATGGCGGTCGCCTGGAGCCAGCTCAGCGACGTCGAACGGCAGTCGATGAACGCGCTTCTTACCCAGTTCCTGCGCGGAAGCTGGGTCTACGCTTTGCCCGTCCCCATCTGCACCGCGCTCGGCGCGACCCTCATCGGCCGGTGGTTCGCAAGATACGACGAGTCGGCGGCGATCGCGGCCAATTTTCTCTTCGCCAACGTCGTCCTGATCCCGACGACGCTCGTCGTCCTTTACCGCCGCTCGGAGCTCAACTTCGACGAGCCTCTGGCGATTGCGCTCATGATCGTCGGCACGATCATCGCCGCCTCGGTCGGGCGCGTCTTCTACCAGGTGGCGCTGACCGTCACCGCCGGCGACAACGGCTTCGTTTCGATGTTCTTGAACCTGGTTCCGGCGCTGACCGCGCTCATCTCCTTCGCGCTCTCGTGGTGGATCGCCTCTCTGCATTTCGCCTTTGGCGCCGGCTTCTTCCTCGGCCTCGCGCTCATCGGAGCGTCACTTGCGGAATTCTCGCGGAAGTCGTGGGGGCAGGCGCCGGGCGGTTCTTAAGCGGGCGTCCCGGCCGACAGCGCCGCCTCTTCGACCAGAAAGTCGCGCAGCGCCTTGATGCGCGGCGTCGCCGCCTCCTCCGGGCGGCAGAGGAAATAGTAGCCGAACGGCGTGCGGACGTGGGTCGGGAACGGCGCGACGAGCCGGCCGGCGGCGAGCTCGTCGGCGGCGATGGCGAAGGAGGTCAGCGCCACCCCCTGGCCCTGCGCGGCGGCGCGGATCGCCATCGCCATATTGTTGAACCAGACGCCGTGGCGCGTCTCGACGTCGCGCGCGCCCGCGACTTTGAGCCAGTCCGCCCAGGTCGGCCAGGTCGGGTAAGCCGGGCTCGATTCGAGATGCAGCAGCGTGTGATAGGCGAGATCCTCCGGCGCGCGCAGCGGATGCTCGCCCTCGACGAGCTCAGGCGAGCACACCGGAAAGACCTCCTCCTTGAAGAGGAGCGTCGTCGCGAGCCCGGGAAAGTCGCCGGCGCCCCAGCGGATGAGCGCGTCGGTCGCGCTTGAATCCAGCGTGTCGTCCATGGAATTGGCGTCGAGCAGGATGTCGATGTCGGGATGACGCGCCTTGAAGCGCCCGATGCGTGCGACAAGCCAGGTCGCCGCGAAGGAGGCGCTCGAATTGATGACGAGGAAGCGCCGGCCCTTGGCCTCGCGCATGGCGCGCGCCGCGCGCTGAAGGGCGGCGAAGCCTTCCGCAAGTCCAGGCGCGCCCGCCGCCCCCGATTCGGTCAGCGCGAGCCCGCGCCCCGAGCGCACGACGAGCGGGGCGCCGATCTCCTGTTCAAGCAGCCGCACCTGCTGCGCGACCGCGGCCTTGGTCACGTGCAATTCCTCCGCCGCGCGCGCGAAGGAGAGCCGGCGCGCCACCGCCTCGAAGGCGCGCAACGCGTTGAGCGGGGGAAGACGTTCGGAACCCTTCATTTGGATAGCCATTCTATACTAT
>DATJXI010000182.1:0-19265 GCA_035500275.1 Roseiarcus sp.
ACTCAAGAGTCCCGGTCCGGGCGCGGTCATTGTCTTCTCCCAACGCCTTCGTCGCCGCACTCATCTCCGGCGGACGCGCGAAATGCGACGTTGAGGATATCACAAACCGAGGACCGCACCTTTCGGCGGCGACTCGCGGAGCCCGGCCGTTTATGGGGTTGGGCCTTGCCCGCCCGGCCCCGCCCGGCGCGGCGCGCCGCTCGGGTCAACAATGGGCCCCGGAGGCGTCCCGCGGGCGCCCTTCTCGCGTCACGCGCCTGCCTCCTTGGCATGAGCGTATGGCCTCTCAAAGCTTAACTACACGCGTTTTGTTGACTTTTGGCTCAATTGCTCTATGTGAAACCCGCTGAGGGTGAACACAGTGCCCCGGTCCTGCGTTGGCGATTGCTTCGCGCCTGCGCTCGGCGCGAGATGACAAAACGCCATGCGCGCGGCACGCGCAAGTTGAGGCGCGGCCTTTGAAGCTTCCATAATCATCAAACGCGGATAGGAGCCATCCGCGCAAGCGAGACACAATGAAGTTTAGCGAACTCGGCCTGAGCGAAAAGGTGCTCAACGCCGTCGAAGCGTCCGGTTACGATACGCCGACGCCCATCCAAGCCCAAGCCATCCCGCACGCCCTTGAAGGCCGCGACGTCCTTGGAATCGCCCAGACCGGCACCGGAAAAACCGCGGCCTTTACTTTGCCGATGCTGTCGCTGCTGGAGCGCGGCCGGGCGCGCGCCAGAATGCCGCGCTCCCTCATCCTCGAGCCCACCCGGGAGCTTGCGGCGCAGGTTGAGGAAGCGTTCGCCAAATACGGACTCAATCACAAACTCAGCGTCGCGCTACTCATCGGGGGGGTGTCTGACGGCGAGCAGAAGGCTAAGATCGACCGCGGCGCGGACGTGGTCATCGCCACGCCCGGGCGACTTCTGGACCTCACGGAGCGCGGCGGCCTCCTCCTCACCGGCATCGAGATTCTCGTCATCGACGAGGCCGACCGTATGCTCGACATGGGCTTCATCCCGGACATCGAGCGCATCTGCAAGCTCGTGCCCTTCACCCGCCAGACGCTGTTCTTCTCAGCGACGATGCCGCCCGAAATCACTCGGCTAACCGAAACCTTCCTGCACAATCCGGTGCGCGTCGAGGTGGCCCGCGCCGCCACGACCGCCGACAACATCACGCAGACCCTCGTGCCCTCGGGCGGCGCGCCCGAGGAGAAGCGGGCGACCCTGCGCCGCATCGTCCGTGGCGCGGAAAACTTCAAGAACGCGATCATCTTCTGCAACCGCAAGCGCGACGTTCAGGTCGTCTACCGGTCGCTGCAGAGGCACGGGTTCTCGGTCGGGGCGCTGCACGGGGACCTGGACCAGCGTATGCGCACGGCGGCGCTCGACGCGTTCCGGGCTGGGCAGGTTCAGCTCATCGTCTGCTCCGACGTCGCGGCGCGCGGCCTCGACATTCCCGACGTCAGCCACGTCATCAATTACGACACCCCGCACCACGCGGAGGATTACGTCCACCGCATCGGCCGGACGGGGAGGGCGGGCAAGGCCGGCGTCGCCGTCACCATCGTGACGCCCGCCGACCAGAAGGCGATCGCCGCGATCGAGAAGCTCATCGCCCGCAAGATCGAGTGGCGGGACGGGGCCACCCTGCCGCCGGACGACGAGGCCGAGGCCGCGGCCCGGGAGCGCCGAAGCCGACGGAGCGAACGCGGCGAATCACGGCGGGTGAAAGGGAGCGAGCGCGAGGAGCGTCCGGACCGACACGCCGAGCGCGCCGCCGAGTCGCGGCATCACCATGCGCCACGCCCCGAGCGCGAAAAAGTCGCCGCTCACCAGGGGCGGAAGCATCTTCCCCAGCGTTTTGGCGACGCTCCGCGCCGGGAGCGGCCTCGCCGCCAGGACAATGACCGAGTGATTGGCCTCGGCGACCACGTGCCGAGCTTCCTCCTTCGGCCCGTCCCGAAGCGCTCGCTGCACGTTCGCGAGCCCGCCGAAGCGGAGGAATAGCGGCTGTTCAAGAGACGGTTAAGGGGGCTTCCAAACCGGCTTGTTTAAGTACGGACTCGCGATCTTAGTTTTCGCGATCGTCATTCCAATGACGGTAAGACACATCGCCCGCTGGGTCGGTTTTACCGGCGCCGTCGCTCTCGCGTTCGCGGTTGGGCTCGCTTACGGCGTCATCAAATCGCAAGACACATGGTTCGGCCAAGGCTCCGCCACGAGCCTGACTTTCGTTTTGGCTTGCGCCTTCATCCTCGCCGCCTATGCGGCTCTTTGTCTCACGGTCGCGCGATTTCTTACCCGGAAGCGCGTCTAAGAGACCGCGGTTCGCGCCCGCGCACCGAACTGTAGGCGCGCTTGGCCGAGTGTGTGTACGCGCCGCGGCTTTGGCTCATGGCGGCTTCTCGGCGGGTGGTTGATTAGGCGTTCTCGAACGTGGCGGCGGCAGAATTGACGCGGCTTGCCCGGTCGCGGACGCTACTATCTCGAGCGTCGCGATCAAGAATTCGACGCCAAGATGGCCGAGGTCGTGTGAGTCTATCGCGAGGTCCAGTTGTTGAAGCAGTCGGCCCTCGCGCAAGCGGGAGGGACCCCGGCGTAACTGAAATACTGGCGCGCCCGAAGAGATTCGAACTCCTGACCCCCAGATTCGTAGTCTGGTGCTCTATCCAGCTGAGCTACGGGCGCACAATCACCTTCGGGCGGAGAGCGCCGCCCGGACGGTGGCGGGGGTCTAAGCGCTTTTGCTTCGGACAGCAAGAGCAAAACGACCGGACATAAATGGAACGGCCGCGCTCCGAGGGCGAGGGTTGAGGCGCGTGGCTCCGCTCCGGCTACTTCGGGGCCCGCGCCTCTTGTCATCGCCCGTCTCGGCCACTAATCGCCAAACGAATTATGCCTTCCCCTCAGCCGATCGCCCTCCTCAACGCCCGCCTCATCGATCCCGAGCGCGAGACGGAGGCGCGCGGCGGGCTTCTGGTCGTGGATGGCGTCATCGCCGGCGTCGGGGCCGCCGTCACCCGCGACCAGGTCCCGGAAAACGCACGCGTCGTGGACTGCCGCGGCGACGTCGTCGCCCCCGGCCTGGTCGACATGCGCGCCTTTGTCGGCGAGCCGGGCGCCGAGCATCGCGAAACCTTCGCCAGCGTAAGCGCCGCCGCGGCTGCGGGCGGCGTGACTAGCCTCGTCACCCGCCCCGACACGATCCCACCGGTCGACGACCCGGCAGTCGTCGATTTTATATTGCGTAGAGCGCGCGATAGCGCGAGCGTGCGCATATTTCCTTCGGCTGCCCTGACCAAACGACTCGAGGGGAGGCAGATTGCGGAGATCGGCCTCCTCGCCGAAGCTGGCGCTGTCGCCTTTTCGGACGGCGCGCAGTCCGTCGCGGACCCCCAAACCATGCGCCGGGCGCTCGCGTACGCGCGCGACTTTGACGCGCTCGTCGCGCCCTTCTGCGAGGACAGGTGGCTGCGCGGCGAGGGGGTGATGGCCGAGGGCCTGCGCGCGAGCTGGCTCGGGCTCCCAGGCGTCCCGCGCGAAGCCGAGACGATTGCGCTTGAACGCGATCTGCGGCTCGTCGCCCTGACCGGCGCCCGATATCACGCCGCGCTCGTCTCGAACCGTCTCTCCATCGACGCGATCAAGGGCGCGCGCGAGACCGACCTCAAGGTCACGTGCGGCGCGTCGATCAATCATCTCACCCTCAACGAGCTCGACGTCGGCAACTACCGGACCTTTCTCAAACTAAGCCCGCCGCTGCGCTCGGAGGACGAGCGAATGGGGCTGGTCGAAGCGCTCAACGCCGGCCTCATCGACGTCGTCTGCTCCGACCACGATCCTCAGGATGTCGAGACGAAGCGCCTGCCGTTTGCGGAGGCCGCGGCGGGCGCGATAGGCGTCGAGACCATGCTGTCGGCGAGCCTGCGCCTCGTCGCGTCCGGCGATATCAGCTTGCCGCGCATGCTGCGCGCGATGACCTTGCGTCCCGCGCAGATACTGAGGCTGCTCGTCGGACGGCTTTCGGTCGGCGCCCCGGCCGACGTCATCCGCTTCGATCCGGACGAGCCCTACGTACTAGATCCTGCAGACCTGCACTCGCGCTGCCGCAACACTCCATTCGACGAAGCCCGGCTCGAAGGGAGGGTGAAACTCACTCTGGTTGCCGGCCGCGTCGCCCACGAATAGTCTTCTACTAACGTTGTCGCTGGAGACACGCGAGGCAATGGTCGGGTTTTCGTACAGTGCGGCCCTTGCGCTCGCGCTCGGCTATCTCCTTGGCTCGATCCCATTTGGGGTGATATTGACCCGCCTTGCGGGGGCGGGCGACCTCCGCGCCATCGGGTCGGGCAACATAGGCGCGACCAACGTCTTGCGCACCGGGCGCAGGGGACTTGCGGCTGCCACGCTTGTCCTGGACGCGCTTAAGGCGACCGTCGCCGTGGTTGCCGCCGCGTCGCTCTTTGGCCCTGCGACCTCCCTCGCCGCGGCTGCGGGCGCGGTGCTTGGACACCTCTATCCCATCTGGCTCGGGTTCAAAGGCGGCAAGGGCGTCGCCACTTATCTCGGCGGGCTCATCGCCATCGCTTGGCCTGCGGCGATCGCATTCGCGGTCGTGTGGCTCGCGGTTGCGGCTCTAACGCGCTACTCCTCCGCAGCGGCGCTCGCCGCAACCGGGGCTGCGCCGCTGGTCATACTCGCGATCGGTTTCGGCAACGCCGCGCTGGTCTTCGCTGCGCTCTCCGCGCTTGTTTGGTTCAAGCACAGCGCCAACATCGGCCGCCTCCTGAACGGATCCGAGTCAAAGATCGGGCGTCGATAGCGATGGCCAAGAAACCAGAGGGCCATCGGCTCACCGACGCGCAGCGGTTCGACTGGCTCCGGCTCATCCGGTCGGAAAACGTCGGTCCCCGCACCTTTCGCGCGCTTCTCAACGCCTGCGGCGGTGCCAAAGCCGCGCTCGATGCGCTGCCCGAGCTGGCGCGCCGCGGCGGCGCGGCCCGGCCGATCGCAGTCGCTTCGGTCGAGGAGATCGAGCGGGAGCTGGAGCTCGCGCGGAAGCTCGAAGTGCGCTTCCTCGCGCTTGGCGAGCCCGACTACCCGCCTCTCCTGCGCCATATCGACTCAGCGCCGCCCATTCTGGCTTACAGGGGACGCAAGGAAACGCTGCAGCGGTCTGCAGTCGCAATTGTCGGATCGCGCAATGCCTCGGCCGCGGGCCTCGCTTTCGCCGATCGGCTGGCGCGCGGACTGGGCGCTGCGGGCTACGTGGTGGTTTCAGGCCTCGCGCGCGGAATCGACCAGCGCGCGCATGTCGCGAGTCTCGAAACCGGGGCGATCGGCGTCCTGGCCGGAGGGCACGCCAAACCGTACCCCGGTGAAGCGCTGCCGATCATCGAGCAGATGGTCGGGACCGGCGCTGTCGTCTCTGAGATGCCGATCGCGTGGGAGCCGCGCGGGCGCGATTTTCCGAGACGGAACCGGATCGTTTCCGGCCTTGCGCTCGGGACGGTGGTTGTCGAGGCGGCGCGTGGCTCGGGGTCGCTCATAACCGCGCGCTTTGCGCTTGAGCAGAACCGCCAGGTGTTCGCGGTGCCGGGTTCGCCCCTCGATCCGCGCTCGGAGGGAACGAACGAACTGCTGAAGCAGGGCGCCGCAATCTGCACGAGCGTCGACGATGTCGTGAGCACGCTCGAACCCACGCGCTCGGGGGACCTCTTCGCCGCCAAAGAGGATGGCGGTCAGGGTGAGCCGCTCTGGGGTGAGCAAGCGCTGCTGGGGGTCGATCCGCACCGGACGCCGCGGACAAGCCCCGGCGATGAGCTCGACGACGCCGCCGGCCGGGCCTATGTCGCGGCCGGCGGCGCAGGCGGCGCAAGGGAACGGATCGTTTCGCTCTTGGGCCCTTCGCCGATCTCGGTCGACGAGCTCGCCCGTGCGGCCGAGGCGTCGGCGCGGGAGGTGCGCATCGCCCTTATCGAGCTTGAGCTGGCGGGGCGCGTGGAATACGCAGGCGACCGCGTGGCGCTGAAGCCGCCGGCAGACCCGCGGTGAAGCCAAGCGTCCGCGACTTCACTCGTCGCTGGGAAAAGTAAAGCCCGGAGATTCCTCCTCCGGCGGCGGCTCCGGCTCCTCCGGCGCGTTGGTGCGCGCGAAAAGTTCGCTCTCCGCTTTCGCCATGCCGAGGAAATAGGCTAGGAGGTCGAGATGCGCCGCAGTCGCCATCGCCTCAAGCTGGGCGGTCATGTCCGCGATATAACGGGCCACATCGATCGCTCCGGGCCCCGCCTGCACCTCGAGCGATTCCTCCTTGCGCTTCGGCTCTCTTGGCCGAAGGTCCTTCACCTGTCGCCCGTGAGCGCGTTTACGCCTTGGGAACATATTTTCGCTGGCCATGCGAAAGACGATCCATCAAAGGAGAGATCCACACTGGGCCAATCTCTCGCCTTAAGCGCGTGGCGATCCGCGCCCGTCAACAGCCGCTCCTTACGGGTTTCACCCCGATCACGGCCTCGTGAGATTTGTTCTTTCAAAGACAAGCCTGCCGCGCAACAAGATTCCTTCGATATCCTCACCGACCTCGCGCCTCTTGGGGTGCGGCCGCCAGCCGGTCGAGCGCCCCCTGCAGGATATAGGCAGCCGCCATTTTGTCGATCACCTGCGCCCGCCGCGCGCGGGAGACGTCCTTTTCAATGAGCGACCGCTCCATCGCCGCTGTCGAGAAGCGCTCGTCCCAGAAGGCGATGGGTAGGTCTGTCGTCGTCGCCAGGTTCCGGCCGAACGCGCGGACGGATTGCGCGCGTGGCGTGTCTCGGCCTTCGAGGTCGAGAGGAAGCCCGATGACCAGCCCGACGGCCCCGTATTCGCTGCAGGCTGCGAGGAGCGCGTCCGCGTCCTTCTCGAACGCCGTGCGCCTCAGCGTTTTCAGCGGCGAGGCGAGCCTACGCTCTACGTCCGAAACCGCAAGGCCGATCGTTTTGGCGCCGAGGTCGACGCCGATGAGCCGGCCTTTGGGGGGCAGGTGTGAAGCGACATACTCGACCCCTGGGGGACCCTTCATGCGAAGGCGCTAGCATGCGGCGGGAGCGGAGTCGAACACTCCGGCTTGTTTCGGTTTGAAGCCGACTCCGCCGTTTGCCTGAGAAGATCGGCCGATGTATAGGGCGCGCGCTCAAGTCTCATGAATGGCATTTGAGGAGAAGACGATGTCCGTCGATCTCGACGCCGTCCGCCGTATCGCGCGTCTCGCGCGCATCCGGGTGACAGAGGCCGAGATGCCGCATCTCCAAGCCGAAATCAATGCGATTCTCAAATTTGTCGAGGCCCTGGAGGCCGTCGACGTGGAAGGGGTTGAGCCGATGACGTCGGTGATCCCCATGCGCTTGCCCATGCGGGATGACGTCGTCACCGACGGCGAGATCCCGGGAAAGGTTCTCGCCAACGCGCCGTTGAGCGAGGACGACTTCTTCCTGGTGCCGAGAGTGATCGAGTGACGGCCACCTTCGCGGCCATGACTTCCAAGGGTTTTTCTTGACCGACCTTACTTCCCTAACGCTTGCGGAAGCGCGCGATCGGCTCAAGTCGCGAGCCGTCACGAGCGTCGAGCTGACGCGCGCCCACCTCGAGGCGATGGAGCGGGCCAAGGGCCTCAACGCCTATATCGCCATGACGCCTGAGAATGCGCTGCAAATGGCGAAAGCGAGCGACGAGCGCCTCATAAGGGGGGAGGGCGGGCCGCTCGAAGGCCTACCCATCGGCGTCAAGGACCTTTACGCAACCGAAGGCGTGCATACGCAGGCGTGTAGCCACATCCTCGATGGCTTCAAGCCGACTTACGAGTCGACCGTCACCGCAAACCTTTGGCGCGACGGCGCCGTCATGCTCGGCAAGCTCAACATGGACGAGTTCGCGATGGGCTCGTCGAACGAGTCGTCCTACTACGGTCCGGTCGCCTCACCCTGGCTGCCGCCGAACTGGAGCCGGGAGAAGGCGCTGGCCGCGCTCGCCGGGGACAAGCGCGGGCTGCTTACGCCGGGCGGCTCCTCGGGTGGCTCTTCGGCGGCTGTCGCCGCGCGCCTGTGTCTTGCGGCGACCGCGAGCGACACCGGCGGCTCCATCCGTCAGCCGGCCGCCTTCACCGGCACGGTTGGCATCAAGCCGACCTACGGCCGATGCTCGCGCTGGGGCATGGTTGCCTTCGCCTCCTCGCTCGATCAGGCCGGGTCGCTTGCGCGCACTATGCGCGACGCCGCGATCATGCTGCGCTCGATGGCGGGGCCCGATCCCAAGGACTCGACCTGCTGGCCCGAGCCGGTCCCCGACTACGAGGCGGCCGTCGGCCGCTCGGTCAAGGGGCTGACGATCGGCGTGCCGAAGGAGTATCGACTTGACGGGATGAACCCCGAGATCGAGGCCCTGTGGTCGAAAGGCGCGGAATGGCTGCGCGATGCCGGCGCAAAGATCGTCGACGTCAGCCTCCCCAACACGAAGCACGCGCTTCCTGCTTATTATATTGTCGCGCCCGCCGAGGCCTCCAGCAATCTCGCGCGTTACGACGGCGTGCGATACGGCCTGCGCGAACCCTCTGCCGACATCGTCGACCTCTACGAGAAGACGCGCGCGCGCGGCTTTGGCTCCGAGGTCAGACGGCGGCTCATGATCGGAACTTATGTGCTGTCGGCCGGATACTACGACGCCTATTACCTGCGCGCCCAAAAGATCCGCACCCTCATCAAGCGCGACTTCGAGCGTGTTTTCGCAGATCGCGTCGACGCGGTCCTCACGCCGGCCACGCCCTCGGCCGCCTTCGGGATCGGCGACAAAAGCTCGGAAGACCCCGTCGAGATGTACCTCAATGACGTCTTCACCGTGACGGTGAATATGGCGGGGCTTCCCGGTCTCGTCGCGCCGGCGGGTCTTTCGAACGAGGGTCTGCCGCTCGGGCTGCAACTGATCGGCCGCCCATTTGACGAGGAGACGCTGTTCTCGCTCGGCGAGGCGATCGGGCAGGCGGCCCGCCCTATACCGCTGCCGGAGCCATGGTGGCGGTGACAGCGAGTCCCTATCTCAATGCGTAAGAATCCGGGCGATCGACATGACCACAGAGCCGGCAAACGCCAATCTCATCGCGGGCGCGACGGGCGATTGGGAGGTGATCGTGGGCCTCGAGGTGCACGCCCAGGTCACCTCGCGCTCGAAGCTCTTCTCGGGCGCCGCGACCGCCTTCGGCGGCGAGCCAAACACGCATGTGTCGCTCGTCGACGCGGCCATGCCGGGCATGCTGCCGGTCATCAACCGCGAGTGCGTAGCGCAGGCCATCCGCACCGGCCTCGGCCTCAAGGCCAAGATCAACCATCGCTCGACCTTCGACCGCAAAAACTACTTCTATCCGGACCTACCGCAGGGATATCAGATCTCGCAGTACAAGAGCCCGATCGTGGGGGAGGGTGAGATCCAGATTGATCTCTCCCCGACCTATTCGATCAACGTCGGCATCGAGCGTCTGCATCTCGAACAGGATGCGGGCAAGTCGCTGCACGACCAGTCGCCGACGATGACCTTTGTCGACCTCAACCGCTCGGGCATTGCTTTGATGGAGATTGTCTCCAAGCCCGACATGCGCTCGGCCGACGAAGCCAAGGCCTATGTCAGCAAGCTTCGCACCATCCTTCGCTACATCGGGTCCTGCGACGGCGACATGGAGAAGGGCAACCTGCGCGCCGACATCAACGTCTCCGTCCGCCGCCCTGGCGAGCCGCTCGGCACGCGCTGCGAGATCAAGAACGTGAACTCGATCCGCTTCATCGGGCAGGCGATTGAGACTGAGGCGCGCCGGCAGATCGCAATCCTCGAGGACGGCGGCGCCATCGATCAGCAGACGCGCCTTTTCGACGCTGTCCGCGGCGAGACGCGCTCGATGCGCTCGAAGGAGGAGGCGCACGACTACCGCTACTTCCCCGACCCCGACCTTCTGCCGCTCGAGCTTGATTCCGAATGGGTGGACGCGCTCGCCGCCTACCTGCCCGAACTGCCCGACGCCAAGAGGGCGCGTTTCATCGCCAACTACGGGCTCACAGCCTATGATGCCTCCGTGCTGGTCGCCGAGAAGGAGACGGCCGACTTCTTCGAGAGCGTCGTCAATCACGGCGGTACAAAGCGCGACCCGAAGGCCGTCGCCAATTGGATCATGGGCGACCTCTCCGCGCACGCTAACGGTCGCGGCGCGCCGGTTGCCGAGGCGGGCGTGAGCGCAGCGCAGCTCGCAGCGCTCGTCGATCTCATCGTCGAAGGCGTCATCTCCGGCAAGATCGCGAAGGACGTGCTGGGCCTCCTCCTGGGCGAGGAGAAAGACGCCGATCCGCGAGCAGTGGTCGAGCGGCGAGGCTTGCGTCAGGTCACCGACGCGGGCGCGATCGATGCCGTCGTCGATGCGGTCATCGCGGCGAACGCAGACAAGGCCGCGCAGGCGAAGACGAAGCCCGGCATGCTCGGCTGGTTCGTCGGTCAGGTGATGAAGGTGACAGGCGGCAAGGCGAACCCTCAGGCGGTCAGCGAGGCGTTGAAGTGCAAGCTCGGCCTCTAAATCCAATGCGACTCGCCGCTCACGAATCTCCTGATTCGCTCGCGCTTGCGGACGATACCGGTTTTATGCAGCGGTCATCGCAATGAAAATGCGGCGACGTCGCCCAAGAAAAATTCGATTGCGACGCGAGCATGCGCTGCTTTGAAACAACAACCCGAATCCATTGGCTTCACATTGTATCTAGGCCGCTAAGACTGCGCGAGAGAAGCCTCAGACTGTCGCCGGCCGCATCTTTGCTATCTGTGTCTGTCCTCGGAGACGCCTGCAAAACAAGGCTTTGCCAAGAACAAGGCTGCCGACGAGCGTGTTGGCCTTAAGCCTATTGCGCCGAGACCGACGACGTTGTGTGTGGCGAGTTCATCGCTTGAAGCCGAAGCCTTCGGTGCTCGTGCATGAAGGCAAAGTGCGCGCGATAATTCGATAGTGACAGCGCTGTTTGCCCCTTAGGGTAGAGTCATGCGCTTGCGCGCAAACAAAACGAATGTACCCTCATCGTGCTGTTCTTGAAGCGTGATCGGATGCGCTCAAGCAGGCGACTTAGAGGGACGCTGCATATGGCGAAAGCTGCTACCAAGAAGACGGCGAAGAAATCCGCCGCTAAGAAACGGCCCGCGAAGAAGGCTGCTGCTAAGAAGACCTCGCGTAAGGTTGTCGCGAAGAAGGCCGCCCGCAAGGGCGCGGTGAAGAAAGGCGGAGTGAAGAAGTCCGCCGCAAAGAAGGGCGCACGGAAGACTGCCGCGAAGAAGACCGCCAGGAAAGCGGCCGTCAAGCGGGCTCCCGCAAAGCGCAGAAAACCGGCGCCCTCGATGCCTCCGGCGTCCTCCGAGACTCCGACGGAAGCCTGACAATCTTGCGCGGGAGCGCATGAGGCTGATCGGGCTCGACTCAAGAGGCGGCCGCGCCGCGCCTGATCAGCCTCTGTCGCCAAGACAGAGGCGATCGCGCGCGTTGTGGTTTTGCTGCGCGGCTTCACCTGCTTTGATTTGCTGTCCGGTCGTAGGTGGCGCATAGGTTTCACCGACCGCGGCGCATAAAGCTGTTGACGCAAGTATCCGACTTGCGCAGGCGTCGCGAGCCGGAGCGACCCACGCATGAGTGATTCCGCCAAGCCCATCGAACTTTACTATTGGCCGACCCCCAACGGGTGGAAAATTTCCATCATGTTAGAGGAATGCGGGCTTCCGTATTTTGCCCGCGGCGTCGACATCGGTGCCGGCCACCAATTTAAGCCTGAGTTCCTAGCGATTTCGCCGAACAACCGCATGCCGGCGATTGTCGATCCCGACGGTCCCGACGGTACCGCTATCTCGGTGTTCGAGTCCGGCGCCATTCTGCAATATCTCGCCGCCAAGACTGGACGCTTCGGCGGTGACACCCCACGCGAGCGCATCGCGGTCAGCGAGTGGCTCTTCTGGCAGGTCGGCAACCTCGGTCCGATGGCCGGGCAGGCCAATCACTTCCGCCACTACGCGAGGGAGAAGATTTCTTACGCGATAGAGCGCTATACCAACGAGGTCAATCGCATCTATGGCGTAATGAATCGTCGCCTCGCCGACCACGAATATCTGGCGGGTCCGTATTCGATCGCCGACATGGCGTGCGTCGGCTGGGCCAAGGGCTGGAAGCGCTACGACCAGGACATCGGGGAGTTCCCGCATTTCGCGCGCTGGCTCGACGCCGTGATGGCGCGCCCCGCGGCGCAGCGCGGTCTCTCGCTCGACATTCCAGGCCGCAAACAGCACGATCTCGCAACCGACGAAGAGGCGCGCAAAATCCTGTTCGGGCAGCGCGCGCGCTAACGGCGCGCGGCGACAACGGGTCGCATTGTGCGACTCCTCCACGCGGAATAGACATGCTCTGCCAGGGCCACGATAACCGGGGGCCGCGAGTCAACCATGTGCGCCAGCTCGCAACTGGGAGGCGAAGCCAGGGAGGCTGCCAATGGCCCAGGAGTCCCAAAAATACGGAAGCGCGCGGACGCTCTGCGAGTTCGTCACCGGGGTTGCCTATGTCATGGAAGCGAGCGGCGGCCTGAACGACCGCATGAGCGACCGCCTGGACGACCTCATCGATCCGGTCCGTCAGGCCAGAGACTGGTTGTGGTTCGTCGGCGATCTGATGAGTCATAGAAAGCCCCTGCCGGCCGACCTCGATCGCGGGCTCGAAACGGCCGAGTCACGAGCGCTCTCGGCCATGCCCGAACTCAAAGCGCTGCTTGACGACGCCTGCGACGCGCTTGCGCGAACGAATCAGGTGTCGACGGGCATCGCGCCTGCAACCTAGGCGCAGAGAAGAGTTTGGGCTCACCGAGGTCCACCGCAAAGGGGGAGGCGGAGAGTTCAGACCGAGAAACTGACCCCGCAGCCGCAGGAGGCGACCGCGTTCGGGTTTTTCACGCGGAATGACTGGCCCATGAGGTCGTCCACGAAATCGAGCTCCGCCCCCTTCATCATTTCGAGCGACACCGGGTCGATGAGTACGGTCGCCCCGTCCCGGGTCACGACGATGTCGTCCTCGGCCCGCTCCTTGTCGACGTCGAACGCATACTGGAAGCCCGAACAGCCGCCGCCCTTGACGGAAATGCGCAACGCCGCCCTATCCTCACTTTTGAGGATCGCATTAAGGCGCCGCGCGGCGTTGGCGCTGATCGAAACGGAGGCGGGGGGGTCAAGGTTGGTCATGATGCTCCTGTCTGCCGGCCCCTTGGGCCCGGCGTTTCAAGGCCCGATGCGTTAAGATACTGACGCCAAGCGAAACCGCAACTTCGGGAGCGTCGATGGAGTGCGCGCAAGAGGGCAAGGCACCTTACGCCGCCGATCCGGCTCGATTGCCGGGCCGCCTTTTCTCGGAGCCGCCGTCGGCGACCCGCACGGAATTCCAGCGGGACCGCGACCGGATTGTCCACTGCACGGCCTTCCGCCGGCTTGCGCACAAGACCCAGGTCTTCGTTCATCACGAAGGCGACCATTTCCGCACTCGACTGACCCACACGATTGAGGTTGCGCAGATCGCGCGCGCGATCGCCCGGGCGCTACGGCTTGACGACGACCTCGCCGAGGCGGTCGCGCTCGGCCACGATCTCGGGCACACTCCCTTCGGCCATACCGGCGAAGACGCTCTCGACGCCTGCACGGCCGAGTATGGCGGCTTCGACCACAACAGCCAGGCCCTGCGCGTGGTGACCGAGCTCGAGCGCCGCTACGCCGCCTTCGACGGCCTCAACCTCACCCAGCCGACCTTGGCCGGGCTCGTCAAGCACAACGGGCCGCTGCTCGACGCCACGGGCGCGCCGACGGAGCGCTACCGCAAGCGCGGTCCGCCTCGGGCGATCCTGGCTTACGACCGCGTTCAGCCGCTTGACCTTGCCCTCCACGGCAGCCTCGAGGCGCAGGCGGCGGCGATGGCCGACGACATCGCATACAACGCCCACGACATAGACGACGGCCTGAGGGCCCGGTTGTTCGACTTGGGCGACATTCGCGGTTCCGCCCCCCTTGTCGCCGAAATCCTGCGGGAAATCGATGAGCTCTATCCGGGGCTCGAGGAGCCGCGCGTGATCCATGAACTGACGCGGCGGGTCATCACCCGCTTCATCGAGGACGCCATAGAGGAAAGCGGCCGCCGCGTCGCGGCAGCCGGCGTGGACAGCTCCGCGGCGGTCGGCACCTCCGGACCGCTCGTGGGGCATTCGGCTCCGTTCGCGACGGCGGACAAGGACATCAAGGCATTCCTCTTCGCCTCTATGTACCGGCACGCGTCGGTGGTCAGCGTCCGGGACAAGGCGAACGCGATCGTGCAACGGCTGTTTGCGGCCTATCTCAACGATCCTTCCGCGATGCCCAAGCCCTGGGCCCAGAAGGCCGGCGAGGGCGAGCGCGCGCGGGCGGTCGCCGACTATATCGCGGGAATGACAGATCGTTTCGCCATCCACGAGCACGCCCGCCTTTTTGACGGGTCGTCGGACTTGCGCTAGACGCGCCACCTTCGGACCACGGTGAATATGAACGTCTTTGCGGATTTCCAGGCGCGCGTCGCCGCGCTGATGGAGCGGCGGATGTCGGCTGGCAATTTGCCGGCCAACCTCGACCTCGGCCGGTTCGTCGTGGAGCCGCCACGCGATCCGTCGCACGGGGATCTCTCGACCAATGCCGCCATGGTCTACGCCAAGGAGGCAAAGGCCGCGGGATTGAGCTCACGCGCGCTTGCCGATGGGCTGGCCCGGGACTTGGCCCAAGACGCGAACGTCGCCAAGGCAGAGGTCGCGGGGCCGGGTTTCATTAACATCGTGCTCAAACCAGAGGTTTACCAGCGCGTCCTAAGAGCCGTCGTGACGCAAGGCCTTCGTTACGGCTCGGGCGCCGACCCCGGCCTGAAGGTCAACGTCGAATATGTGAGCGCCAATCCGACCGGACCGATGCATGTTGGGCATGCACGAGGCGCGGTGTTCGGCGACGCGCTCGCCAACCTCCTCGAATTCGCGGGCCAGCGCCCGACGCGCGAATATTACATCAACGACGCGGGGGCGCAGGTCGACACGCTGGCCCGCTCGGCCTTCCTGCGCTATCGCGAGGCGCTTTTGGAGGAGATCGGCCCCATCCCCGAGGGGCTGTATCCGGGCGAGTACCTCAAGCCGGTGGGCGAGGCACTTGCGCGCGAGTTGGGGTCGGAACCCGCGGGCAAGACGGAGGCGGAATGGCTGCCGCTCTTCCGAAAGCGCGCCACCGACGCCATGATGGACATGATTCGGGACGACCTCGCCGCGCTCAAGATCACCCACGAAGTCTTTGCCTCGGAAAGGGAATTGACCGGCGCGGACGGCGGCCCCGACCGTGTCCGGGAGGCCATTGACTGGCTGCGCGCGCGGGGTCTCGTCTTCGAGGGCCGCCTGCCGCCACCGAAAGGGTGCCTTCCCGATGACTGGGAGGACCGCGAGCAGATTCTGTTCCGTTCGACTGAGTTCGGGGACGACATCGACCGCCCACTCGTCAAAGCGGACGGGAGCTACACCTACTTTGCAGCCGACATCGCCTACCACAAGACGAAGATCGATCGCGGGTACCTTTCTCTCGTCGACGTCTGGGGGGCCGACCACGGCGGCTATGTAAGGCGGATGCAGGCCGCGGTCGCGGCGCTCTCTCAGAACAGGGCTAAGCTCGACGTGCGGCTCTGCCAACTCGTGCGGCTGATGCGAGCGGGCGAACAAGTAAGAATGTCGAAGCGGACCGGAGACTTCGTGACGCTTCGCGAAGTGGTGGATGAGGTCGGCGCGGACGCCGTTCGCTTCATCATGCTCATGCGCAAGAACGACGCGCCGCTCGATTTCGACCTCGCCAAGGTGATCGAGCAGAGTCAGGACAACCCCGTTTTCTATGTGCAATACGCGCACGCCCGCGTCCGGAGCGTGCTCAGGCAGGGGCAGTCGGTCTTCCCCGACTTTGACCTCAATCCGGCCGCGCTAGCTGGCGCCAACCTCTCCCTGCTGATCGACGAGGGCGAGCAGGACCTCATGCGGACTCTCGCCCACTTCCCCAGGGTCGTCCTCCAAGCGGCCTCCGTTCATGAGCCACATCGGATCGCCTTTTTCGCCCACGACCTCGCGACGCGCTTCCACGCCCACTGGAATCGGGGCAAAGATTCCAAGAATTTGCGTTTCGTTAATGAAACAAGTCGAAGTTTATCGTATTCGCGACTGTGTTTGGTAATGGGCGTCGGCCTTGTTTTGGCCTCCGCCCTGTCAATTTTGGGGGTTAGCGCCCCGGACGAAATGCGTTGAAGGATTGTGACGTTTGGAATGGCTAACGCGCGCAAGACGGGGCAATCCGCGGTTAACGAGGACGAAATGAGCATATCCGGGTCCCGAGCGGCCATTGACATCAACCTTGACGAATTCGAGCGCCGGCTGAGGATCGCCGGCACGTCCCCGGGCTATGTCGAGGATCCGCTCTCCGAACTTGCGCGCCTCGTTGACGAGGCGCGTCCGGTCGCCAGCCAGGTCCAACAGCCCAAGCCGCGCACAGAGGTGGTGGAGCCTCCCCCGCCGGTGGAATTGCGTTCCTCACTTGACGGGTCGGAGGCTGGTCCTCAGCAAGGATCAGCAGAGTCGGAAGCCGAGCTCTTCGCCGCGGTCAGCGACTATCTTCCGCATCAGACGGCGCCGAGCGACTTCGAAGGCCCCGCACACTCAAAGAAGTGGCTTATGTCCGCATCCGCGCTCGCCGTTGCCGGCGTCGTGATGTTCGGCGGCGTTTTCGCCCTCAAGGGCGGCATGCCAGGCCTCCCCAAACAGCCGCCCTTCATCGCGGCCTTGAGCGGGCCGACGAAAATCAAGCCACCGAGCGAGCAGGCCGCCACGACGCAGAACGACGCAGGCGCCGCCCTTCTGAACGACAACGCGAAACCGGCGCGGGTCAAGATCATCAACTCCGAGGAGCAGCCGGTCGATCTGAGGGCGGAGGCTAGCGTCGGCGCCATTGCGAAGCCGCCTGTCGACTCTGTGCCGCAGACCAGCGACAGCGCTGTTAAGGCGACGGTCGACACGCCGGTGGTCGTGGCCTCAGGCGGCACCCCGCCGGCCATGGCGTCGCAATTCCCGGATCCGAAGCCGGTGCGGACGGTCTCGCTCCGGCCCGACGGCACGCCGATCCCAGCCGCTTCAGCCGTGCCGGCGCTGGATGCACAGCCTTCGCCGCCTGTCGATGAACCGCCGAAGGCGGCCGCGAAGACGCAGCAGCAAAAGGGGTCCGACGCCGCCGGGAGCCCGCAGCCGTCGACGCCGAAGATCGATTTGCCGACGAAACTGTCGGGTAAATCTTCCGCCCGGGTTGTCGTCGCCAAGACGGACACGACCGTGCCCGAGGGCAAAGAGCCGGTTCAGCTCAGCTCGATCCCCAAGGCCGAAAAAACTAAACAGGCGAAGACCCATGAAGCCGCGGCTGAGAAGCCGCCTACGGGGACGGAGCAGCCCGGGGAGCCAGATTCCGCGACCAAGTCCAGCGGTTGGGCTGTTCAGCTCGCGGCGCCAAGCACAGAATCTGAGGCCGAGAGCGCCGCCCAGCGGCTCAACGCAAAGTATGCAAGCGCGCTCAACGGCGCGATAATCGGCATCCACAAGGCCGTCGTGAAGGGCACGATTATCTATCGCCTGCGCGTCGCCGGCCTCTCGAAGGCGGAGGCAGCGGCTTTGTGCGCCCGCCTCAAAGGAGAGGGAGGCGACTGCTTCATCGCCAGGTGAGGCAGCCGTCCCACAAGGCTCGCTAAGCGATGGCGCGGACCTTCATCTCCGGCTGTGGTGGGATTGCGCTGACCAGGGACGAGCTCACGTTCTTTCGTGAGAGCGATCCCTGGGGCCTGATACTCTTCAAGCGCAATATTCTCGGTAGGCAACAGCTCAGCGCGCTGACTGCGTCCTTTCGCGATTGCGTCGGAAGAGACAACGCGCCGGTCCTGGTCGATCAGGAAGGCGGGCGCGTTCAGCGCATGGGTCCGCCTCATTGGCGAAGCTATCCTGGCGCCGCCACGCTGGAGGCCGGCCTCCCCCCTGCCGAGGCGGAGGCGGCCGCCCGGCTCGTCGCACGGCTCATCGCGCATGACCTGAAGGAGGTCGGGATCACCGTCGATTGCGCGCCTGTGCTCGACGTGGGGGAGCCGGGGACGCACGCGGTTGTTGGGTCGCGCGCCTTCTCCTGGCTCCCCGAGCGCGTTGCGGCGATGGGGCGGGCCTTCGCCGACGGGCTCATCGCGGGCGGCGTTGCACCCGTCATCAAGCACATGCCCGGCCATGGGCGAACGCGAGTAGACAGCCATCACGAACTGCCGATCGTTAAGGCGTCGCGACGGGAGCTTGGGCGCGACTTTGCGCCGTTCAAGGCGCTCCGCGATCTGCCCATGGCGATGAGCGCTCACCTTGTCTATGCGGCCGTCGATGCGGAGCGCCCGGCGACGACGTCGCCCATTGTGGTGCGTGAGATCATGCGCGGGGAGATTGGCTTCGATGGCCTCATCATGAGCGACGACGTCTCCATGAAGGCGCTCGCCGGACCCTTCGACGACCGCGCCCGGGCGATCTTCGCGGCCGGCCTCGACGTCGTGCTCCACTGCAACGCGGACCTCGATCAGGCGCGCGCGATCGCGTCCGTCTCGCCGGAACTGTCGGGCGTCTCGCTGCGCCGCGCTGAGCGCGCGCTCGCGTGGATACGCGATCCGCAGCCGTTCGATTTGGACGAAGCGACGGCGAAGTTCGCCGCAGTAGTGTCGGCCCTAGTGAGCGCCTGATGCCTACTTAAGGAGGAGACACAAGGAATGAAAAAGAGCGGTTCGCGGAAAAGTGAATCCGCTTTTTCACCTGACAGACGAGAATGTCGGATCAGCGTGCTCATGTGAGTTAGCTCGGTAACCGCAGGGCTTCCAACTCGGGTTAACGCGGATTTACGGTTGACGGGATTGGTGACTCGATGGGGCGGTTGATTCGGAGCCCGCGCCATGGATTTGTCCCCGCCTGATTTGGGATCGCCGTCGGAGTTACGGCTGCTGTTGGACCACTTGTCGTTGATCTAGGGCCTGTCTTCAGTTGACGCGAGAACGGATTGGAATCGGACGCCGAACGTTTTGTGTTTCGGATACGCGAGGGATTCCCGAATCAGCCAATGTCTGACTCGTGAGAGGTCGGCCCGAGGAGGGGCTGACCGATGCGA
>DATJXI010000183.1:0-3797 GCA_035500275.1 Roseiarcus sp.
CGCGCGCTGGGGCTCGAAGAGGTGTGCAGACGACTGCTCCCGCCGGGCCAGGAACGCGTCGCATGGGCGAAGATCGCGGCAGTGCTGGTGACGGCGCGCTTATGCGAGCCGTCGAGCGAGTTGCACATCGCCGAGGACTGGTATCGCCGCACGGCGCTTTGCGACCTGCTGCAGCTCGGCGACGAGGAGGTCAACTGAGGAAGTTTTAACTTAATCTGACGGACGGTGTTTCCGAACACGGACGAGAGCCGTGGCGGGGGCGAAGCTGATGATGTGGACGGGAGCGCCGGGAGACCGGCAGGAGGTACGAGGTGAAAGTCCTCTGCGGTGAAGGTGTAGCGAACCGCACCGACCCCGAGTCATGCGCGGCGTCCTGCGAGGAGCGAAGCGAAGCGTTGGCAGGGGATAGCGTAGGCCAGCCATTGAGCGGCGAAAACCAACTTCGGGGCGCCGATGCTTTCCGTCCTGCAGAAGGCAATACGGCTCGTGTCGCGATCGCGAGACAAGGGTCGGCCCCGCGTCGTCGTAGCCCCTGGCATGCGCAGACGCCTTCTGCTTGGGAACCGGGAGATCTCTGGACTGTCCTTGCGGAGTTTTGCGAGGACCGCGCCGGGAAGGCCGGAGGCCGAAGCCGACGATGAGCGGCCCAGAGAAGTCGGACTTGCCCATAGTAGCCGTGAAGCCTGCGAACGGAGCGGCGCACGCCGCCGAGGAGCAAGTGGAGCCAAGGGGCGAGACCAAGGAGAATGCGGACCAGCAAACCACGATCCGGACGCAGAGCCGGGAAGCCGTGTCACAAGCGCAGGCCCGCATACGAGAAGCCGTAGCCAGGAATAGAACACAGCCTCTGACCGCGCTTCTGCACCATGTCGGCATCGAGGCCCTGCGGGCGGGATTCTTCAGTCTGAAGAAGACCGCCGCGCCGGGCGTCGATGGGCTGACGTGGACGCAATACGAGGGGGACTTGGAGGCGAACCTCCAAGACCTTCATGCGCGGGTGCATCGGGGAGGATATCGAGCGCTGGCCTCGCGCCGACGGTATATTCCGAAGGCGGACGGTCGGCGTCGGCCGCTGGGCATTGCCGCGCTGGAGGACAAGATCGTCCAAGCGGCGGTGGCGGCGATTCTGACGCCGATCTACGAGGCGGAATTCCTGGGGTTCAGTTACGGGTTCCGGCCGGAGCGCGGACAGCACGATGCGCTGGATGCGCTTGCGTATGGGCTGGGGAAGCGGCGGATCAACTGGGTTCTCGACGCGGATATCCGATCGTTCTTCGACACGATCAGCCATGAGTGGCTGATCCGGTTCCTTGAGCATCGGATCGGCGATCGGCGGATTGTCGGGCTGATCCGCAAGTGGTTGGCGGCGGGGGTGCTTGAAGAGGGCCGCAGGATCGAAACGGTGGAGGGGACGCCGCAAGGCGCGGTGATTTCGCCGCTGCTTGCGAATGTCTACCTGCACTACGTCTACGATCTCTGGGTTCGTCAATGGCGGCGACGCCATGCGACGGGCGATATGATTGTCGTGCGCTATGCGGACGACACGATTGTCGGCTTCGAGCACCAGCATGACGCGAAAAGGTTTCTTGAAGACCTCTCGGCGCGTCTGGCCGAGTTTGGGCTTGGCCTCCATTCCGAAAAGACGAGGCTCATCGAGTTCGGCAGGAGGGCAATCGCCGCTCGCCGCGCACGAGGTCTCGGCAAGCCGGAGACGTTCGACTTCCTCGGATTCGCGCACTTTTGCGCGACCCGACGAAGCGGCAGCGGCTTCGTGCTGGGACGGACGCCATCCCGCAAACGGATGCGGGCGAAGTTGAGGGAGATCAAGGAACAGCTCAAGGCGACCCGCCACGAAGGCGTCGAGGCGCAAGGCAAATGGCTTGCCCAAGTGCTGCGCGGCTGGTTGGCCTACTACGCCGTGCCGATGAGCGCGTCAGCGATCACGGCGTTCCGTCACCATCTGGTCGATCGCTGGCTCCGCGCCATCAGGCGTCGGGGGCAGAAGCATCGGCTCGCATGGCCGCGAATGAAGACGATCGCAAACCGCTACTTGCCATATCCGCGCATCCTGCATCCGTGGCCGGAACAACGGTTCCTCGTCAATCATCCGAGGTAGGAGCCCGGTGCGGTAGCACCGCACGCCGGGATCTGTGCGGGGGGCGGTCAGCAATGGCCGTCCCTACCGCGACCCCCAGCCTGGGCGTTCAGGCTCGGAGGCCAGAGCGGTCGATTCGACCGACATCGCGAAAGGCTCCTCATCATGCCTCAGATCGTCCGCATCGGATTGGATATCGCCAAGCGCTGGTTTCAGGTTCGGGGCGTTGATGAAGCGGACAAGGAGATCTTCAATAGGAAGCTCCCGCGCGACAAGGTCCTGGGCTTTCTCGGCTCGCTGCCTCCTTGCGAAGTCGCTCTCGAGGCCTGTTCATCGTCGCATTACTGGGGTCGCGAGATCGGACGGCTCGGCCATTGGGTGCGGCTGATTTCGCCGAACTACGTGAAGCCTTTTGTCAAGCGCGGCAAGTCCGACGCCCACGACGCGCGCGCCATCTGCGAGGCGGCGTCGCGGCCCGACATGCGGTTCGTCCCGGTCAAGACAGAAAAACAGCAGGCGGCGTTGATGCAGCACACGTCGCGGCAATTGCTAATCGATCAGCGCACGGCGGTCGCCAACTCGGCTCGTGCAGCCAGTTCGCCGAGTTCGGCGTCATCGAGAAGCGGGGCATCGAGAACCTCGCCGACCTCGTGTGTCGCCTCGATGAAGACGATCCGGGCATTGCGGATATTCCTCAGTCGGCTCTCGCGGTCATGAGGATCCTCGCCGATCATCTCCGTGCGGTCGAGGCGCATCTGGCGCTCATCGACGAGCAGATCGAAGCCGAGCAGCGCTCGAGCGCGTCAGCGCAGGCCCTGGAGACGATCCCCGGCATCGGCTCCTTGATCAGCGCGGCGCTTGTCGCTCATGTGCCGGATCCATCGGCGTTTCGATCCGGCCGCGACTTTGCCGCCTGGCTCGGCCTCGTTCCCCGACAGAACTCGAGTGGCGGAAAGGACAGGCTTGGGAGGATTACCAAACAGGGCAATCCCTATCTCAGGCGACTGCTCGTGCTCGGGGCGACGGCGAGCCTTCGGTGGCTGGACAAACGCATCGATCCGCTTGCGGTCTGGACGCGTCAACTTCTTCAGCGTCGACCGGCTCGGCTCGTCACCGTGGCGCTGGCCAACAAGTTGGCGCGCATCGCCTGGGCGATCATGACGACTGGCGAGCTCTACCGGCGCGAGGCGCCGTCCATCGGTTGATCGAGGCATCCCGCCGCACGCGGCTCAGGAGTTTGGCAAGCGCGCAATGAGGTGATGGACTCCCGGCGAACCGCCGACCCGGATATTCCGTACCCTGACCTAGCGCTTCGAGCGCGCGGAGCTGATGAGAAGCCGGACCAAGCGGATAGCATCATGGCCAGCGGGCCTCGGCCTCGCATCGACAGGCCGGACATATGACCGCAATCGCCAAAGAGACGTCGCCGAAAAAAGAGCTTGCCAAGGGGCCGTCCACATATGGTCAGGGTTTCGCAGCGCCCGGCCTCGGCGTTTAGGAAGGACACCGAACCCATGACGAAGGAGCAAAAAGTCATCCGCGCGGAAGGTTGGGCTCTTGGAGTTGGCCCGACAGCTTGGCAATGTCAGTCAGGCCTGCAAGATGATGGGCTATAGTCGGGATAGCTTCTACCGGTTCAAAGATCTGTACGAGGCGGGAGGCGAGCTGGCGCTGCAGGAGCTGACGCGCCGCAAACCGATCC
>DATJXI010000184.1:0-11319 GCA_035500275.1 Roseiarcus sp.
CAACCTCGTCGAGCGTTTCTTCAATGCGCTCAAACAATTCCGAGCCATCGCGACCCGCTACGAAAAAACCGCTCGAAATTTCCTCGCAGGAATCCATCTCGCTTGCGCCCTTGCTTGGCTCAAATGAGGACACGCTCTAGTAGTCGGCCTGATATTAATCGGCCTGTATTTCTTACCTTCAATCATCGCTAAGAACCGCGGGCATTTGTCTGCCGGAGGAATTTTCGCGCTCAATCTATTCCTGGGATGGACATTTCTGGGGTGGGTTCTGTCCCTTGTCTGGTCGTTGACCGGCAACACGCAAAGCAATGCGGAGCGGATTGCCGCCCTCTACCTCCCGCCGAACGCAGAGCGGTCTTCCATGAGCCCAAAGCGCATGGAACCGCGGGGTTGGGTGAAGGCGACCACGGGACGGCGCTAGCATCAGGCATGTCCGAGATTAAATCTCCGGCCTCGTCTAGGGCGGAGGCGCCTTAGCCCTCGGATGGGCCGACTTGTACGCGGCAAGCAGGCGCGCGGTGTCGACGCCCGTGTAAACCTGCGTCGTGGACAGGGAGGCGTGGCCGAGCAGGTCCTGGATGGTGCGCAAGTCGCCGCCGCGCTCGAGGAGATGGGTTGCGAAGGAATGGCGTAGCGCGTGCGGCGTTGCGCTCTCGGGCAGGCCGAGCGCGCCGCGCATTCGCTCCATCGCCAGCTGAACGATGCGGGGAGAGAGAGGGCCGCCCCTCACGCCGACGAACAACGGGCCGTCCGGCTTGAGGGCATAGGGGCAGAGCGCGAGATAGGCTTCGACCGCCTTGCGGACGGGCTCAATGATGGGCGCGACCCGCGCCTTTGCGCCTTTGCCGACAATCGGGACAGACTGGACCTCGCCGACCGGCGCGTCGGCGCGCCTTATCGACAGCGTCTCAGAAATTCTGAGGCCCGCGCCGTAGCAGAGCGCCAGCGCGGCGGCGTCGCGCGTCAGAACCCATTGCTCGCGCGCCTCGCCTGCGCGCGGCGCCGTCGTCGTGACGGCGCGCGCGTCTGCGGCTTTGAGAGGCCGGGGCAGCCGGCGCGGGGCTTTGGGGGCGCGTATCGCGCTTAACGCCGAGGCGGTCTGGCCCCCTTCTCGGGCAAGATGGCGAGCCAGCGAACGGAGGGCGGAAAGCGCTCGCCGCAGTGACCGCGGCTCCACCCCATCGGCCCGGCGGCGCGCAAGATAAGCCCTGAGGTCGGCTGGCGCGCAGTCCGTGAAGTCCGCCGTCGAGGGCGGCGCCCCAAAACGCTCCGCGAGGAAGTCGAGGAACTGCCGGACGTCGCGCCCGTAAGCCTCGAGGGTCCGTGGGGAGAGGGCGCGCTCGTTGGCGAGTCGATTGAGCCAGGCCGCGATCGCGGCGGCGAGGCCGGGCGCGGCCGAAAGCGGACGAGGCGAAGTCGAATCCACGCGGGACGCCATTTCCTTAGGGTGCGCGCCGAGGCTTTAAGGAAAGGTTGGCCGCGCCGTTGGCGGTGAAACTTCCACGAAGGTTTGAGGGAAAGCCTCGCGAACTGCAATTTGCGTCTACTCGAGGTTGCGTTCTTATGTCTTTACATGTTAACAAGTGTGGGTTAACGTGCAGACAGTTTCTATTTATGGGAAGGGGGCGGTGTTCCATGAATAACAAGGTGATTGCGGCGATCGGAAGCGCCGCCGTTCTCGCGTTGGCGGCGTCGTCCGCGGGCGCGGCCGTCTACAATATTGGCACGATTACCGAGCCCTCTGGGACTTTTGGGGCGCCAATAGCGCTCAAAATCACCGGAAGCGCTCTTCCGTTTAAGGTCGATATCGAGTTCACGCTCCCCTATCAGGATCAATTGGTGGTCGCGTCGCTCTCCGCATCGACGGCGATCCTGGTCGCTGGCGCGCATCCTCCAATCAACATCCAACTAACGAACGGCAATCTCGAGTTGTTCGCTGGGGTTCCCGGATCCGGAGTTCCGGTCTCCGGCGAAAGTGGGCCCGTGATGGGGTCAAATCAATTTTACGGCGGCGGTCTTCCTCCAGACGTCCTTGGCGCCGGGACGTATTACCTGGAGTTTACGGGATTGTATGCCCCGCAGATTTGGAATGGGTCCAATTATGTTTTGGATACAAGGTCCAAGTTGTCTTACAATGGCACAATATCCATAACCTCCGTTCTTGAGCCTTCGACTTGGGCCATGATGTTGGTTGGCTTCGCCGGCCTGGGCCTCGCCGGCTACCAGCGGGTTCGCGGCGAGCGGGCCGCATTGGTCTAAGGGCTCTGCCAGATCAGCATAAGAAGGGCCGCTCCTTTGGGCGGCCCTCCGCTTTTCCGCCAGGAAAGAACCGCCGCCAGCCGCAATCAAAGGCGCGTTGCCCGTCCTCGCGGGTTTTGCCAGCATTCGCCTGCTTGACCGCCGCGGGCGAGGCCCGCGGCGGTGGCCCGCTAAAGCAGTCCGTTCTTCTTCAGAATCTCGTCGGCGTTGTTCTTGTCGACCAGCATGGTCGGCAAGGTGATCACGGGCGGGATCTTCTCGCCGTTGAGCAGCTTGACGGCTTGCCTCAATCCCTCCGCGCCCGGCGTCGCGTAAAGGAAGGTCGCCGTCAATTCGCCTTTGTGGACCCAGGTCACGCCTTCGTCGGGCAGCGCGTCGATGCCGATGAAGAACTTGATGTCCTTGTCGCGCCCGGCGTCCTTGGCTGCAAGATAGGCGCCGTAGGCCATCGGATCGTTGTGGCCGTAGACCAAGTCGATCTTCTCGTTGTTGCGCAGAGCCGTCGTCATGATGTTGTAGGCCTTGTCCTGTTTCCAGTCGCCCGACTGATTGTTGAGCAGGTACTTGATGCCGGGCTCTTTGTCGGTGTGGAAGTGGAAGCCGTCGTGCCGGTCGTGGGCGGGCTGGGTGCCCATGCCGCCCCAGATCTCGACGACGTTTCCCGCCGCCTTGCCTGGGCCGCCGAGCAGTTTCACCGCATATTCGCCGGCGGCCTTGCCGATGAGAACGTTGTCGCCGCCGATGAACTGGGTGATGCGCTTGGTGTCCACGTTGCGGTCGAGAACGATAACCGGGATTTTGGCGTCGATCGCCTTTTCGACCACGCCGGTCAGGCCCGCCGATTCCTTGGGCGAGATCAGCAAAGCGTCGACTTGCTGAGCGATGAGGTTTTCGACGTCGGCGACCTGCTTTTCCGTCTTGTCCTGTCCATCCGTGATGATCAGTTCGACCTCGGGGTGGTTCTTGGCTTCGGCCTCGATGTCTTTGTTGAATTGCACGCGCCAGGGCTCAAGGGTCGTGGCTTGGCTGAAACCTATTTTCCATTTCGGCGCCGCCCTCGCCGGCGTCCAGCCGGCGGGCAAGTAGAGCGTCATCGCCGCGCCTGCGAGAGTCCCGGAAAACTTGAGAAATTCACGACGTCTCATGGATATCCTCCCTTTCGATGGCCGCCTTCGCGGCGCTTGGCGGCCGAGCGGGCTCGACCGATCCGGCCATCCTCGGCGTGCCCGCCGGAGCTGCGCTCCGCCACCGCGTCAAGAGCTGACCCAGATTCTGTTCCTGTACGAGCACCGTGCCGACGATGATGAGCCCCTTCATCAGGAGCTGGACGTTGGAATCGATGTTCTGAAGCTGAAGGATGTCGGAGAGGAGCCCGAAGATGAGCACGCCGACAAAGGTGCCCGCGAGCCCGCCGCGCCCGCCCATGAGGCTTGTGCCGCCGATAACGACGGCGGCGATCGCGTCGAGTTCGAGTCCGGCGCCGGCGTCGGGCTTGCCCTGGCGATATTGCGCGACGAAAAGAACGCCTGCGACCCCCGCCAGCATGCCGGAGATCACATAGGCGGCGAACTGGACCTGCGCGACCTTGATGCCGGACAGTTTCGCCGCCTCGACGTTGCCGCCAATCGCATAGACGTAGCGGCCGAAGGTCGTAAAGCGCAGCACCGCCCCAAAAACTATGATCGCGGCGAGAAAGAAGAGGCTCGGCATGGGGATGAGTCCCCAGAGCATCGAGCGCAGAACCTCGAAAGCCTGCGTCGCGTTGGTGCCCGTGTAGACGGCGATGACCGCGTAGTCCTGCCCGGCGGTCAAGCGGCCGATGCCGAGCGCGCTCACCATCATCGCCAGCGTGGCGATGAACGGCTGTAGGCCGCCCTTGACGATGAGCGCGCCGTTGATCGCCCCCAGCATCATCGCGAAGCATGGCGTCACGATCAGGACTGCGAGAACCCCGAATTTCGTCGGGACCTGCGACCCTGCGTAGGCCGCGGTCGCCGCGCCGGCGGCGAGGCCCGCGATCACGGGAATGCGCCAGCCGCGCCAGGCGTCGAGCACAATCTCGCGGCGGCGACCGGCTTCAACGTCGCGCCCGCGCTCGAGCCCGTTGAAGACGAAGCGGAGGAGAAGCGCCGCCGCGAGCCCTATCGCGATCGACGCCGCGGGCACGCCCATGATCGCCGCCGCCGTCCATCCCGGCTGGGTCAAGAGCATCGCGCAAATGATGGTCGAGCACCCCATCACCGATCCGACCGAAAGATCGATTCCGCCGAGCAGGATGACGATGGTCATGCCGGTCGCGACGAGGCCGGTGATCGAGACCTGCCGCAGGACATCGGTCAGATTGTTGTAGGAAAGGAAGATGTTCTTCCCCGAGGAGGTGTGCGGCGAGAGCAGCGCGCCGATGAGGCAGATGAGCGCGAGCCCCCAATAGAGCTTTGTGCGCGAGACGAGTCGGAACAAGCTCATCGTCGCCCCGCCGCCATGCCCTCGTCGAGCCCCGGGGCGGCAAGGCGCATGATCGCCTCTTGCGTCGCCTCGGAGCGGCGCAGGAGGCCGGTCTGCCGGCCTTCGCACATGACGAGCACCTGATCCGACAATAGCAGCAGCTCCGGCATTTCGGAGCTCACAACAATGATGCCCAACCCGCGCGCGGCGAGCTCGAATATGAGCTCATAGATTTCCTGCTTCGCGCCGACGTCGATGCCGCGCGTCGGCTCGTCGAGAAGGAGGACGCTGGGTTCGGTGGCGAGCCACTTGCCGATAACCACCTTCTGTTGGTTGCCGCCGGAGAGCGTGGCCACGATTTGGTCGATGTCGTTGCAGCGCACGGAGAGCTTGTCGACGACGTCGGCGGCGAGCGCGGTCTCGCCGGCGAAGCCGCGGACGCCGAAGCGCGCGAGCCAGCCGACAGAGGGGAGGGCGGCGTTGTCGCGGATCGAGGAGGCGAGATGCAGTCCGCGCGCCTTCCGGTCCTCGGTCACGAGGGCGATCCCGAGCCGGCGCGCGTCGGCTGGCGAGCTGATGTCCACGCGCTTGCCGTCGATGAGAATTTCGCCGTTCCGCCAGCCGCGCGCGGCGCCGAAGATCGATTCGAGGATTTCGGTGCGCCCGGACCCGAGTAGGCCGCCGACGCCGAGAATCTCGCCGCGTCTAAGGTCGAAGCTCACGCCGTTGAGCACGCGCCGCCAGCCGCGCTGGCTCACCGTATCGAGCGTGAGCTCGCGCACGGACAAGACCGGCGCGCCCTCGGCCGCGGCGGCTTGGCGATGGGTGAGCGCGATGTCGCGGCCGACCATCGCCGAGATGATCGCGCCCGAGGTCAGGCCGGCGATCGGGGCCGTCAGCACCCACCGCCCGTCGCGCAGGACCGTGACGCGATCCGCAAGCGCCACGACCTCATCGATGCGGTGCGAGGTGAAGATGATGGCGACCCCGGCCGCGGCGAGCTGCTGCACAACCTTGAACAGCGTCTTGCACTCCGCCTCCGACAGGGCGGAGGTCGGCTCGTCCATCATGAGGATGCGCGCGTCGAGCGACAGAGCCTTGGCGATCTCGACCAGCTGCTGCTCGCCGACCCGCAGTTCCGCGACGCGGCTCTGCGGGTCGATGTCGATGCCGAGGCGTCGCAGAAGCGCCCCCGCCGCCTTCTGGATGCGGCGGCGGTCGATGATGGTCCCGGCGATCAGCGGCTCGCGGCCGAGAAAAATGTTGTCCGCCGCGGTCAGCTCCGGGACGAGGTCGAGCTCCTGGTGGATGATGGCGACGCCGGCGCGCTCGGCGTCCTGGACTCCGGCGAAGCGGACCGGCGCGCCTTCGATGCGGATTTCCCCGTCGTATTCGACATGCAGGCCGGCGAGGATTTTCATCAGCGTCGATTTGCCGGCGCCGTTCTCGCCGACGAGCGCATGGACCTCGCCGCTTCGGAGGTCGAAATCGACATCGGTCAGCGCCGCGACGCCGGCAAAGGATTTTGCGATCGCCGCGGCTTCGAGAACGACTTCGCCCTCGCCGCGGGCGCGAGGGGCGACATCCGGGCGGGGCCCGGCGCCGCTTCCTCCCACATATCGCGCCGCATCCCGCATCAGAGCCGCCTCGCGCGCCCCATATCTTCACGACGGCGTCGCGCTCCTCCAGGCTCTTTGCAGCTTTAATAACAGAGGCCGGACGCGCTTGTGTTTTCTGAATGTTAGGGAGGCGCTAAGTTTATTGTCAAGGACGCCCGCCGGGCTCCCGGCGCCATTTGAGAAGCGCCGCTTGTTCAGCCTTCATTTGCCGCCGCCGCTCAAGGCGGGGCGCAGCTTCGGCGGAGGCGGGAAGGGCGGCCGCAAAGGCTGCCCTTTTTTCCTCCTCATCGCCGCCTGGCGCGGGGGAGGTTCGATGGTGAAAATGCCGCTGGCCGGCGCTATATCTCGCGCCATGTCGACTTATGACGCCGATCTCTACGAGTGGACGAAAGAGCAGGCCAAAGCTTTGCGTCGGCGCGCGTCGAACGAGGTCGACAGGGACAATCTGGCGGAGGAAATCGAGTCCTTGGGCGCGAGCCAACGCAGCGAGATACGGTCGCGCCTGGAAGTTCTTATCCTTCACCTGTTGAAGTGGCGCTATCAGCCCGAATTGCGGTGCGGCAGCTGGCGAGGCTCGATCAGAGAGGCGCGCGACCGGCTCGAGGATGTTCTCGACGACAATCCGTCGCTGCGCGCCTATCCTGCGGAGTATCTCCCGAAGGCGTACGCCAGAGGACGGCGGAAAGCTCTTGATGAGACAGGGCTATTGCGCCTTCCTGAGACGTGCCCCTGGACCGCCGAGGAGGTTTTGGACGGCGACTTTCTTCCCTGAAGGACGTTCGGCGGTGAGTGGGGAGGCCAAAAGGAGCGGCCGCCCGAACGGAGTTCAAGCGGCCTCCTCGCTACGGCGCGGTGTAAGCCGGCTACTTATTGCCCTTCAGCGTGTCGAGGTTGATCGACCCCGCCATCGCCTCATAGGCGGCGTCGTTTGGATGCAGATTGTCGCCGCTGTTGTATTCCGCCTTGGTGTGTTTGGGATTCGCCGGGTCGCGCACGATCGCGTCGAAGTCGATAACGCCGTCGAACTCGCCGCTCGTGCGGATCCAGTCGTTGACCGCCACACGGATCTTTTCCTTGTCTTCGTTGTAGTAGCCCTCCAGCGGGCCGCCCTTGAACGTGTCCTCGAACGGGGTCAGCGTCGCGCCGAGAATGCGGAGCCCGTGCGCGTGCGCCCGCTCGATGAGCTGATGATAGCCGTCGGTGATCTCCTTCGCCGTCGGTTCCTTGGCTCCCGGGTCGAGGACCATTTGCGGCCAGCCGATGTCGTTGATGCCCATCATCAGGATGACCGTCGAGGCGCGCGGCTGGGCGATGACGTCATGATCCATCCGCGCCAGCGCGTTGACGCCCATGCGGTCGGTGAGGACGCGTGCGCCCGAGATGCCCTCGTTGACGACGGTCATCGGCAGGCCGGCGTCCTTGATGCGCTTCGCCAGGAAGTCCGGCCAGCGATGCGTCTGGTCGACTTTGGAGCCGTCGCCGTCGGTGATGGAGTCCCCGAAAGTCACCACCGCCTTTGCGTCAGCCGGCGCGTCAACGAGGATGCCGGTCAGGATGGGCTTCGCGGTCATGGTGCTCGACGGCTTGATCGTCTCGTCTCCCACCGTGTTGCCGGCGCTGATGTACGCAGTGTCGCGGCCCTCCCAGTGCGACGTCGTGACTGGCGTGACGCCGGAGAAATAGAGGCTCACCGCCAGCTTGCTGAGCGGATCGACCTGGAAAGCGACGGGGTCGCTGATCCATTCAGCGCCCGGCGGGATGAGGACGCCGGGCTGACCGTCGAACGTGACGGCGTGATCCGAGCCCGGCTGGATGGCGCCATCGGCGCCGGCGAGCGCGACGTGGGCCGCGCTGATGGGCAGGGGCGTCGTCCCATAGAGGTTCGACAGAACCAGCCGAACCTGCTTGCCGCCGAGGCTGATCGAGGCGACCTCGCGCAGCGTCTGGTTCCAGAAATTGCGCGGCACCTTCACCGGCGCAAGGAAGTCGGCCCCCCAGATCGGCTGGGGGCTCGCGGCCCAGGTGGCGATGTAGTCGCCGCTGGCGTCGGCCGCGAAAGCGGTTGAGCCTAGCGCCACAAGCGCAGCAACGGACAGGCTGAGTTTCAGCATCGGCGTTTCCTCCTTGCAGGGTCGAGCGGCCTTATTTACAGAGAATTTCCGGTGGCCGCCGACACAATGCTAGTCTAGTGCAATAGAGAGCTAGGCGAAAGCCAGTCGGGCATCAAAAGTATCGACAAAGAAAAAGATGGAAGAGGCCTGTAAACTCAATCAAAGTAAGTAGAATAATACGGCCGAAACGTCCGCCGGCGCTGCTCGCTTAGGCGTCCGGACTCGGCTTGGCCGATCTGCAGCTGCATGCGATCGTCCCGCTCGGCTTATATGGCGGCCGGAGGGCGGCCGCGGTGCTAGCGCATGGCGAGGCCAGCCGCGGCGCACAGGAGAACAGCCGCGAGCGGCGGCGCCCGCCAGGCGACGAGGAGCGCAAAGGCGGCGGCGACGATGGCGAAATCGAGCGGCGTGATCACCGCGCTTGTCCACACCGGATTGTACAGAACGACGGCGAGGAGGCCGACGACCGAGGCGTTGACGCCTTCCATGGCGGCGCGCGCCTGTGGCCGTCCGCTCAGCGACTGCCAGAATGGCAGGGTTCCCATGAGGATGAGGACGCCGGGCAAAAATATCGCGATGAGCGCGATGAGCGCGTTCGCAACGTCACCGGGCGGAACCGAGGCCGCGGCGCCGAGATAGGCGGCGAAGGTGAATAGAGGGCCGGGAACCGCCTGAGCGGCCCCGTAACCGGCAAGGAAGGCGCTGTCCGAAATCCATCCCTTATCGACGACGGCGCCGTGTAAGAGCGGCAGCACGACGTGACCGCCGCCGAACACCAGCGCGCCTGAGCGGTAGAACGCGTCAAAAAGCCCGATCGGCGTTCGGCCCGCCGGAACGAACGTCAGCCCGAGAAGACCGAAAAAGAGCGCCAGGAACGCAAGCGCGGCGGCGCGCGACACCGGAACCGGCATGGCGATCGCGCGGCCGTCGACTGCGCCGCGCCGGACGACCAGGCCAGCGGCGCCCCCGAACAGAATCGCGACGATCTGCCCGAGCGAGCCCGAAAGCGCCAAATAGACAAAGATCGCCATGACCGCGATCGAGGCGCGCGCCCTGTCCGGGCAGAGCGAGCGGGCCATGCCCATCACCGCCTGCGCGACGATCGCGACCGCGACCAGCTTGAGTCCATGCAGGAGGCCGAGGCCCCAGCGCGTGTCGGCGAGGCTTCCCGCGCCCCAGGCGAACAGGATCAGCAAGAACGCAGACGGGAGCGTGAACCCGAGCCAGGCGGCCCCGCCGCCCGCGTATCCCGCGCGCATGAGCCCGATCGCAAATCCGGTCTGGCTCGAGGCCGGCCCCGGCAAGAATTGCGCGAGCGCGATCAGATCGACGAACGCCTGTTCGCTGAGCCATCGCCGGCGCTCGACGAATTCGGCTCGGAAGTAGCCAAGGTGAGCGATCGGGCCGCCGAACGAGATGAGCCCGAGCTTGAGAAATGCGACGAAGACCTCGCTCGCGGTTCCGGCGAGCGGCGCTTTGCTCGCCAATGGCCTCGTCGGATCGATTCGACTTGGCCGCCTCGCCACAATTTTCCTCAGGGCCAATATAGTCGGGTCCTCCTACGAGTCTCGATAAGCGGCCACACAAGGGGAGAAGGACAGGCGAGCCCGCGTCGAGGGAGAAGCAGAACGCTTCGGGTTCGTCTAGAACGTGACGTTCGTGCGCAAGCCGAACACCAGCGCGTTCCTCATCCTCTGCGTCGGATGGTTCGGGTTGGCGCCGCCAGCCCCGGGATTGATGATGTACTGGATGTCGGGCTGGATCTGCCACCAGGGCGTGAGCTGGGCCTGATAGGTCGCCTCGATGAAGGTCTCGGCGCTCCGCACGGGCCTATAGACGGCCGGCCGATAGAATTGCAGTTGCCGGTCGTAGCCGGACACGCCGTTGCTGACCCGCGCGACCCCCATCTCGAGGCCGAAAATGTCATTGTCGCGGCCCGGGAACGGCGCGTGCAGGTTCAGGCCGGCGTTGAGGCTGAAGGTTATGAGATTGCGGTCCTGCAACGGGCTGAACACGGGACGGATGAAGACATTCAAGCTTCGGTTGGCGTCCTCCTTGGAACGCCAAATCATCTGATCCATGATTCCGTAGATGGAAAAGGCGCCGTGATGGGTCGCCGGACTCCCGTTGCTCATCGGGCTGGCGAGGGGCGCGCCCAGGTTGTCGTATCGGAGGTCGTCGAATTTGTCGCTGTCGTACCAGGCGCCGAGCTTGTAAACGCCCGGAAGGGGACCTTGATCGTTCGTTTTCGCCGGGGCCGCCGATCCCGGAACCGTGAATTGCAGTTCGGCGATCGCGAAAACGCCGGTGTCGAGCGGGAAGCTCACGCCATTGGGATTGCTCGCTGGCGTGTTTGGCGAACCCTTCGGGATCGGGCTCCCGTTGAAGACGCCCGCAAGCACGGCGACGCTGTCGGACACCTGCGCCCGTCCGCGAATCCCTAAGCCCGCGAGCGGATAGGCGGGGCCGCCACCCGGCAGATCGGCGCTCGCAAGCTCCGGCCAGCCAGACGCGGCGTTAAGAAAAAAAAACGCGCTCGGACTAACGATGAATTCCTCGTCGAGGCTCTGCTCGCCAGCCCTGATGTCGAACTTGTCGCCGAATTTCTGATCGTACCACAGCTCCCAGAGCCGAATTCCGACCGGGGCCTCGATGTCGCTGACCTCCTGCAAGGTGAGGAGATTGTTCAGGCTCAGGTTGCCGCCCCAGATTTGCAAGCCGCTGACGTTGAGGAGCCCGCCGGCAAGACCGAACGCTTTCTCGGTGTCCACCTGCAGCGTCGCGGTCGTGAGCCCGTTCACTTCGAAGCCCTGCCGGACGCCCCCGGACACGTTGCCGAACGTCTCGACGTTCTCGAGGATGCTGAGCGTGACGCCGTATTTGGC
>DATJXI010000185.1:0-3801 GCA_035500275.1 Roseiarcus sp.
GGCTGATAATGGATGGGCGGGCCGGGCAATCGCCCTTCTTTCAGCGCGCGCAGCGTGGGTTCGTTGGTCACCTCGAACGAATCGAAGCCGCAGCGCAGCATAAGCGGGATTTCGTCGATCAGGACGTCGCCAATCGCGCGCAATTCGCCCTTGAATCCATATCTGTCGCGCAGGATGCGCGCATAGGAGAATGATCTCCCGTCGGCGAATTTCGTGAAGGCGAGCGCGATGAGCGGCCGCTTGGCGAGTTCCTCGAGATGCGCCTGCCCTTCGGCGCCCGCCGCGACCGCGACGCCGACCGGATCGGCTCTGTTGCGTAAGGTCTCGCGCTCGGCAAGCCAGCGCTTGAGCGAAACGACGATGCGGCCCGCGTCTGGCGCCGAAGCGTCGTCCGCAAGTGAAAGCCAAGCGTCGTCGACGAAGCCCCCTCGCCTCCAAAGCGGCATCAGATGTCCGCCCCTGCCTCGAGCGGAGCGGTGTGGATGCCGCATTCGATCTTGCCGCGCCCACGCCAGCGGCCGGCGCGAATGTCCTCGCCGGGTCTCACCGCGCTCGTGCAGGGCAGGCAGCCGACGGAGACAAAGCCCTTCTCCACCAGCGGATGCCGAGGCAGGCCGGCCTCGGCGATGTAGTTCAAAACGTCGGTCGCGCTCCAGCCGACGAGCGGATTGACCTTCACCCGATCCCCCTCGGCCTCAAACAGCGGCAGCGTGACGCGGGTCGCGCTTTGAAAGCCCTTTCGGCCGGTGATCCAGGCGTCGAAGCCCTCAATAGCCTCGGCGAGGGGACGAACCTTGCGGATTTCGCAGCAGCGGTCGGGGTCGCTGGCAAAGAGAAACTTCTCCGAATCCTCCTCAGCGATCGTCTCCGCACGCGGCGTCGCGCTGAACACGTTCGTCAGGCCAAGAGCCGCGCAAAGCTCGTCGCGATAGGCGAGCGTCTCGGGAAAGTGCTGGCCCGTATCCACGAAGATGACCGGGGTCGCCTTGTCGACCTGCGAGACCATGTGCAGGAGAGCGGCGGCGTCGGCGCCAAAGCTCGAAACGAGCGCCACTCGGCCGGGATAGAGGTCCTCGATGACGAGGCGAAGGAGCGAGGACGCCTTCACGCGCGCAAAGCGGCTCTCGAGCCGCGACGCGGCGATCTGGTCGCCGAAGAGCTTCACGCCATGCGCGCTCATCAGATGTCCGATCCGGCGCTGCGTTCGTAGAGCGCCTCCTTGAACGGGACGATCCCTAAGCGCCGGTAGGCCTCGATGAAGGTCTCCCGCTCGTCGCGCCGCAGGTCCATGTAGGTCTGGACAACCGTCTCGACCGCCTCGACGACGTTCTCCGAGCTGAAGCCGGGGCCGACGATCTGGCCGATCGCCGCATTCTCGTCGGCCGAGCCGCCGAGCGTGATCTGGTAGGTCTCCTCCCCCGCGCGCTCAAGCCCGAGGATGCCGATGTGGCCGACGTGATGGTGGCCGCAGGCGTTGATGCAGCCGGAAATTTTTATCTTCAGCGGCCCGACCGCCTTCGCCCGCGCGCCGTCGCCGAATTTCTGCGCGATGCGCTGGGCCACGGGAATGGAGCGCGCGGTCGCCAGCGCGCAATAGTCGAGGCCCGGGCAGGCGATGATGTCGCTGATCGCGCCGGCGTTCGGCGTCGCCAGGCCGACCGAGGCAAGCCGGTCGTAGACCGCCGGCAGGTCGTCGAGCGCGACATGCGGTAGGATGAGGTTCTGTTCGTGGCTGACGCGGACCTCGTCGTGCGAGCAGTCCTCGGCGAGGTCGGCGACGGCGTCGATCTGGTCGGCGGTCGCGTCGCCGGGCGGCGCGCCGATCGCCTTCAAGGACACCGTGACGACGACATACCCTTGCGTCCGGTGCGGCGTCACATTGGCGGCAAAGAAGCTCGCGAAGCGCGCGTCCTTGCCCTTGCGCCGCTCGACGCGGTCGCTGACGGGCCGCTTTGGATCGAGTTCGGGCGGCGCGAAGAAGGCGACCATGCGCGCGATCTCCTGGGGCGGCAGATCAAGCGCTCGTTTGTCGCGTGATGCGAACTCCGCCTCGATCTCGCCTCGCAAAACGTCAAGCGACTTCTCGTGCAGGAGGATTTTTATGCGCGCCTTGAACTTGTTATCGCGCCGGCCCTCCATGTTGTAGACTCGTAGGATCGCTTCGACGTAGCCCAAGAACTCGCGCTCGGGCAGAAAGTCGCGAACCTTTCGCCCGATGAATGGCGTGCGCCCCAGTCCCCCGCCGACATAGACCGTAAAGCCGAGGTCGCCCGCTTCGTTACGCACGATCTGGAGCCCGATGTCGTGCGCCTGGATGACCGCCCGATCGTGAGTGGCGCCGTTAACCGCGATCTTGAACTTGCGCGGCAAGAATGAAAACTCGGGATGCAGGGACGACCACTGGCGCAGGATTTCCGCGTAAGGCCGCGGGTCGGCGATCTCGTCATGGGCCACGCCGGCGAAATGGTCGGCGGTGACGTTGCGCACGCAATTGCCCGAGGTCTGGATCGCGTGCATCTCGACAGTCGCCAGCTCAGCCAGGATGTCGGGCGTGTCCTTCAGCGCCGGCCAGTTGAACTGGATATTCTGGCGCGTCGTGAAATGGCCGTAGCCACGGTCATATTTGCGCGCGATCTCGGCGAGCTTGCGCATCTGGCGCGAGCTCAAGGTGCCGTAGGGCACCGCCACGCGTAGCATGTACGAGTGCAGCTGCAGGTAGAGCCCGTTCATCAGCCGGTGCGGCCGGAACTGCTCCTCGGTCAATTCGCCTGACAGGCGGCGCGCGACCTGGTCGCGGAACTGCTCGACCCGGGCGGCGACGAAAGCGGCGTCGAAGTCGTCATAGTGATACATGTTCGGCCTCCACCACCGCCGTCGGGCCCGAATGGGGCGCTTGCCCATGCGCCTGCTTGCCGAGATCGCGCCGGATCGTTGGCCCAGCCGCCCGGATCGCCTCGCGCAGCGCCTTTGGCGCGATATGGCCGTTGCGCTCCTCAACGAGAACCGCGTAGGCGTCGACGACGATATTCTGCTCCTCGTCTCGCTTCGCGAGCGCGAGCGCCGCCGCCGTTGCGGCGTCATCAGGCTGGACAGCGGCGCGGTTGAAGTCCTCGCTCCAGCTTCGGTCAGCCGTCTGAAAAACGACGACGCCATCCGCGAGGCGGTTGGCGGTGATGACGTTCCGCATTCATCTCTCTCGGCCGTCGCGGTCAAGGCGCGCGGTCAGAGAGCATGTAGCAGATTGCACGAGGATGATCTATAGGATATGTTGTATATCAATGTCATTGTGTGCTTTGTTGGCTAGTATCCCTTTTTGTGCCTGCCGGAAATTCGACTGCCGCTGTCGACAGCAAGAACTTGCAGAAGATATAAAGACATGTTTATATGATTATGGGCAGGCATAGAGAGCCGGGAGCGGGCATGCAGCCGGTTTTGGACGACATTTTCGACGGAGCCTTGGCCCAACGACCAGATGCTTTGATTGCGCTCCAGGAAGCCGTGTCAAAGCGTATTGTCGTCCTCGACGGCGCCATGGGGACGCAAATCCAAGGCTTCGGCTTCGACGAAGCCGATTTCCGGGGTGGGCGCTTCCAGGCCTGCAACTGCGCGCTTCAGGGCGACAACGACATTCTCAGCCTCACTCAGCCGCAGGCGATCGAGGACATTCACTTCGCCTATGCGATGGCCGGCGCGGACATCCTGGAAACGAACACATTTTCCTCCACCTCGATCGCCCAGGCCGACTACGGCGCTGAGGCGTATGTCTATGATCTCAACAGAGACGCCGCTAGGCTCGCGCGC
>DATJXI010000186.1:0-5337 GCA_035500275.1 Roseiarcus sp.
GCGACCCGCTTGTAGGGCTGCAGCATCGCCAGGATCGGCGCGGGAATCGCGCTCGTATCGTACGAGATCGTCTCCTGGCCGCCGATCGACTTCGAATTGAGTCCAATGCGCTCCGCGGAGCGGAAGCGATAGGCCGCGAGCTCCAGCGCCGCCTGCGCGACGTCCTGCGCCACATAGCCGTAGGAAATGGAGACGGCCTGGCCGGCGTCGGCGGCGGCGAAGGAATAGACGCCGCTGCTCACCGCATATTGCCCAGCGCCTGGCGCAATGCCGACGGGCGAGAGCGCTGCGCCGGTCGAGGCGTAAACGACGCCGAAATCAGACGCCCAAGGCCCATAAGGCGCAAGGGCGGCGAGTTGAAACGGCGCGGACGAGGGGACCGTCTGCAGTTCGCCGCGCACGGCGTAGCCTGCGGTGTAGGAGACGGTGAGGCTCTGCCGTCCAGGGCGATACGTTGCGCCGAAGAGATCGAGCGCCCGCGGCCGTCCCGGCGGCGCGGCGTCGTCGGACTGCAGCGCGTAGCCGATCGACGCGTCGAGATCGGCGCTCTGGTCAGGCGGAACGGAAATTCCGCGCCATAGCACCGAACTCACCTGCAACACCGGCCAGTGTCGCAGGACGACCCGGCGGCTCTCGAGATCGAGGGTTTCCGTGTACGACTGAGGCAGCAGCGCGGGCCGGCTCAGCGCCGCATAGATCGAGCGGCTCGCCGCGGTGATGAGCGCGCTCAAGGTCGCGTCGTTTGGCCCGCTGCCCGCCGGCAGGCCGAGCCAGGACTTGAGCGCGGCGAGTGTGGTCAGATCGTAAGGCGACATGATTTGCTCGCGTGACGTCGCTCAAGTTAGACGGCGCACCAGAGAAGCGCGCGCCGCGACGAAGCCGGCTCAGCCGTTGCCGATGTTGGTGATGATGCCGACGCCGAACGGCGCATAAACCGCGAGCGTCTGCTCAGTGTAAACGCCGTACTCCCGGCGGCGCGTGCGGAGCGGCCAGTCGACCCGATAGTAGTCGCGCCGGGTCAGCACCTCGGCGACGTTTGGCGTCTCGTTCGATTGATACCAAACCGGCAGCTTCTCGCAGAACGCGAGCAGCGTGCCCGGCGGCAGATCGGGGTGGACGTTGATCGGGATTTCGACGCCGGTCATCGGATTGTAGTACCAGCGCACGACGCCCGAGGCGGCAAACTCGTAAGGCTTGTCCTGACTCGTGTCGACGGTGTAGCGCACGAGCGGCCCCGAGGAGTTGGTCAGGCATTTCGCCGTGATGTTATTCTGCTCCTGCGCGTTGACGTAGATCACCGTCGGCGAGAGCCGGTAGGCGTTCCACATCTGCAGGAGCATGTTGTCGATCTCGACGATCGAACCGCGACCGGAAGCGGTGAGGAACGTGCCAGTGCCCGCGGTTCCCGTCGCCAGCGTCTGAACATAGGCGTTGTAGGCGGGATTGAAGCCGACCGTCAGCAGGCCGTCGAAGGCGATCGCGTTGCTCGAATTGTCGGTCGTGATGGCGCTCGCGGGCTGTTGACCGGGCGTCAGCGCAGCACTGAAGGTCGTGCTGTTGATGGTGGTGATGGCCTGCAAGGTTTCCGAGCCGGCAGAGCCGACATACCAGGCGTAGGCGACGGCGCCTTTGATCGAAGAAACCGTGGCGTTGAGGGTCTGGCCGAGCGTCGCCGCCTGGGTCGCGTTGGCGCTGCGCTTCGAAGAGCCGCCGCTCAGAGTATAAGTGTTGCCGTCGTTGCCGGTGATGGTCTTGGTGGTGACGACGCCGCCGGCGACGCTCGAATTGAGGTAACCTTCGAAGCTAAGCGCGACGACGATGACTGAATAGGTCCCTGTCGGCAGTGTGGCGCCGGAGCCGGAAGCCGACAGCGCCGGCGTCGCGGGCGTGCCGAGCTGAAGCGAGGCGTTGCCGCCGAGCAGCGCCATCTCCTCCTTGCGCATCGTCTTCTGCAAGAGGCGCAGCGTGGCGGTGGCGTTGATGTCCTCGTAGCCCTGCGCGGCGGCTTCGGCTTCAAACGTCACCGTGTCTTCCTCGCCGAGCGTAAGGTAAGGCGCAGACACAAAGTTTGCCGCATAGGACATGCTGGCGGAGCGCTGGCCTTCCGGCACCCAGCCCATCGCATCAAAGCCCGAGCCCATGAGCGAGGTGATCGTGCGCCAGCGCGCCGCGTCGCCGGGGTTGAGGCGCGCCACGCGCGGCAGCGAATTCCTCAGCGGCGTGACGATCGGAAACAGGTTCTTCGCCGGCGCCTGCAAATCGTAAGCCGAGAGGCCGGTCGAGATCGTCACGTTCTTGGCGAGCGATTCCTTCATGAGGCCAAGCGTGTCCTGCGTGGTTTGGGCAATGTTCATGGGCTTTTCCTGTCGGGGTAAAGTTGGAGCCGTGCGCGGACGGGAGACGGGAACGCGCATGGCTTCCACGCTTCGCGAGGCGCGTTGCAATTGAGCAAATGGTTTTGAGCGCGCGGCGGCCAACGGCTCGAGCGGAGAACCGATCGCCGCCGTGAGCAAGGCGATGTCCCGTTGAGACCGTCAGCCGCCGCGCCGCCGGACGCCGCGGCGCCCGGCGATCCTTCCCTCTCCGACTTAAGAGCGGGGTTGGAGGTGAGGACTAGAACCGCAGCGGGTTGGCAAGGCTGAGCTTGGTCAGCGCCAGCGCGCGCGCTTCCGCCGGCAGCGCGGCGAGCCGCCGCACCGCCTCGTCCGCGCCGAGCGCGTCCGGCTCGCCATCCGCGATCTTGGAGACCGCGCGCAGCGCCGCCTTCGGCGGCAGCGGCTGGGCTTCGAGCGCGGCGATGCGCTTCTCGAGCTCAGCCAGCGCGGGCGAGGCGTCGTTGAACGTTTTGCGCAGCCGCGCGCTCTCCTCGACGAGGCGCTCGAGCTTGGCCGCGGCGTCAGCGAGCGCCGCCGCCGCCTTGGCGAGCGCCTCGGGCCCTTCCAGGGGCCGCTTTGGGTCAACGAACGGGCCGGCGGATTTCTCGGACTCCTTCGTCCAGTCCTCGGGCAGAGCAGTCTCGGCGCCGATCGCCGTGGCGCGCGCGATGATGTGCGCCTTGACGTCCGGCCTTTCGCCGCTTCGGTGATAGTCCCTGACCGCGTTCTCGACGTCCTTCGCCGACTTGATCGGATAGGAGCCGTCGGGCATCGCGACGCCGCTTCTCGCGTCCTTCTCCGGCTCCGCCGCCGCGAAGGCGCGCTTCTCGACGACGCCGCCCTTCACGACCTCGAAGGTCGCCTCGGGCAGGCAGGGCAGATCGACGAGCGAGATTTCCTGCGGCTCGGCGGTGTAACGGATGAGACCGGTCTCGGGATCGGGCCAGCGCTTGAGGTAGCGGCCTCCTTGCGAGAAGCCGGTGTAGACACCCTCCTGGACCTTCCGCCACTCGTCGTCGTCGACGATCTTGGCGGAGACGACGACGCGCTTCGCATCGTCTTCGAAGGCGATGTCGGTGAGCTTGCCGGCGGCACGCGTCCGTGCATGGCTCGCACGGCGCCCATCGACTTGCCGCCGCTCGCGGCGACCGCCTCCGACGACCATTTCTCGAAATAAGGCTTGCTCGACGCGTAGTCGCAGATCTCGCCGGCGCGGTCGGGCTGCTCCGCCGTCGCGATCCCGGTGACGAGCCGCCGATCGAGATCGACCTTGGCGAGCGGCAGGAACAGGTCGAGAGAGGACATCGCGGCTCCGTGAGAGGGCGCGCCGGACAGCGCCCGATTCGGCGCGGGCGCTTCAAAGGTGAAACTGTCGGAGAGAGGAGAGGGGCGGGTCTCTTGCCGCCCACTATCCCCATTGTGTCAAACTATGCCACGACCGGCGTAAGCGGTCAAGAAAATGTTCGCTTTTTATTCCCAAGCTCGGGCAGACGAATAGGATAGGGGGACACAGTGGCTTCCTGCCTGCGGCGCCCAAGCGGACGATGCGGCAGAGCCTTGCGGAACCGAGAAAATTCGGGCAGATTTGCGACATCCACGCCGGCTGCGGATAGGCTTGTTCCAATCCGGAGAAAGTTGGCTTCGATTGAATCGATTTTGAGTCTGGCGCTCCCGAATAGGCGCGTTTATCATTGAGGAGGAACGTTATGATTTCTGTTTTTCAAGTCGACGTTGCGCAGGGTGACGAAGCTGCCCTCGACGATATACTTGAGAACAATTTGGCGGAGGTGGTCAATAGCGTTGTAGATAGATTTGGGCGGCTCGAGACAGTCCACATTCTCAAGGGTGATGTAGAGGGAGCGTCAAATACTTACATCATCATTGCAGGGATTAACGGACTGGGTTTTCCGTTTGAGCGAGCGTTTAAGAAAGAGGCGTTTCCGGCCTCGTTGAAGGTGAATGCGCTGGCCGGCGCCTATCATCAAGTCGCGAAATGGCCGGATATGGCGCCTGATCTCGATCGATAGAGGATTTTTCCGCGGTTTGCTGCCTGGCGTCGCGACGTAGAGCGCGACCCGCCCGGGGCGCCGGCGGGCGTTTTAGAATAACTGACGGAAGAAGGGGAAGGGAGGCGGCCTCTTCGGCCGCCCACTATCTCCATTGTGTCAGATGATGCCACGACCGGCGTAAGCGGTCAAGAAAATGTTCGCTTTCTGTTCTCAGCCCGGGAATCCCACGGGACTCCGATGAAATCGTTCCGTCAGTTCATCGAGTTCGCGTCTTCGTTGCGAGACCGGAAGTAGGCGTCGATGTCGCGGCTGAGCTGCGGCTTGTTGCCGGCGAGCTCCAGCACGCCCCAGGTGTTCCGCTTCAGGTCGGTTGAGGGGTCGAATTTGTTGCGCGCCAGGATGTCCCAGCGCGAGTTGTAGCCGCGGCGAACCTTGGGCCCGTGCCAGAAGTGCTCGACCGATCCCGGCAGGTAGCCGATGTGGCCCTGGAGGCGCTCGTGCATCCGCCGCTGCCATTGGTAGAGCGGCGCCTTGTAGCCTTCGGTCATATTGCGGGGGATGCTGTCCTGCACCTTGCCGATGAGCGCGAGCGCCATGTGGTGATCGGCGGAGCCGAGCGCCGCAGTCTCGATCAGGCCGCCCGGCCATTCCAGCGCCTGGCGCGTGTAAGCCCAGGCGTAGCCCGTATGCCCGTATTTATAGTACGCCTTGTGCTTGGCGTTGACGCCCTGGTGAATGCCTGCCGCGCCTTTCTGGTAGTAGAGGCTGCAGAAGGACTGTTCGACGTTGACGTGCTCGCCTTTGGGGCCGAGATCGTAGGCGTAGGCCCAGGGCTGGATGACATGGTAGTGCTGCAGCGCGTGCACCGTGTCGCGCGCCCAGTCCTTGCTCCGGAACTGAACGTCGGCGTCGATCGTCGCAATGTATTTCGCGCCTGGGGTCGCGGCGACGCC
>DATJXI010000187.1:0-2822 GCA_035500275.1 Roseiarcus sp.
AGCGGCTTGCCGAACGCCTGACGATGGGCGACATAGCCCCAGGTTTCGTCCAGCGCGACGCGTGCGACCGCGAGGACCTGCAGGCCGATCAAAGCGCGGGAAAAGTCGAAGCCCTGCATAACCTGGACGAAGCCTTTATTCTCGTCGCCGAGACGGTGCGAGACCGGGACGCGGACGTTCTCGAAGAACAGCGAGCCGCGGCCGATGGCGCGCTGGCCGTGACAGTCGAAGCGGCTGCGGGTGATCCCCGCTAGGTCCATTGGGATCAGCAAAGCGGTCACGCCATGCGCGGCCGACTCGACCGAACCGGTGCGCCCGAACACCACCGCGGCATCGGCCTGGTCGGCGGCGGAGATCGAGGTCTTCTCGCCGTTGACCACGTAGTGGTCGCCGTCGCGCTCGATGCGCAGGCGCAGATTCGTGGCGTCAGATCCGCCGCGCGGCTCTGTGAGCCCTATGGCGAAGAGCGCTTCGCCCGCAGTCAGACGTTTGAGCCATGGCCGGACGATGTCAGGGGCGCCGTGATGGGTGAGGATCTGCCCGTTCAGCGAAGCGAGAAGGTTGATATATGAGATGCTGAGATCGGCGCGCGCGACCTCCTCGTGGATCACGCCGGCGGCGAGCGAGCCCAGGCCGAGGCCGCCGAATTTCTCCGGGAGCTCCGGTGCGATGAAGCCCATCGCGCCCATCTCTTCCATGATCCCGCGATCGAGTACGCGGGTCCGATCGCGCTCCTGAAAGCCGGGGGCTATGCGATCGGCGGCGAAGCGTCGCGCCTGCGCCGAGAGGGCGACGAGGTCGTCATCGAGATAGGGATTCAAGATTCGCTCCTCCCTCGTAAGCGGCTGGCGTCCCATCCCCGCTCGCGGGGAGAAGGTGGCGCGAAGCGCCGGATGAGCGGCTCCGCCAACCTTTGAATGCTAGCCCGCCCCTCACCCCGGCACTCTCCCCGGCCTCGGCGGGGGAACGGGGCTCCCCTCACTTCACATGCTTGCGGAACTCGGGCTTGCGCTTTTCCTTCAGTGCGGCGACGCCTTCCTTCGATTCGTCGGTGTCGTAATAGAGCTTGAGCGCGTACATCCCCATTCCGGCGATGCCGGCCTGATGGGCGGTGTCCATGTTGAAGCTGCGCTTGGCGATGGCGATCGCCGTCGGGCTTCGCTCGCACAGCTCCTCGCCACACTTCTGGACTTCGGCGTCGAGCTGATCGTGAGGAACGCAGGCATTGGCGAGCCCCATCTCGACCGCCTCCTGCCCGGAGTAGCGGCGGCACAGGTACCAGATCTCGCGCGCCTTCTTCTCTCCAACCACGCGGGCGAGATAGGCGGTGCCGTAGCCGGGATCGACCGAGCCCATTTTCGGGCCGACCTGGCCGAAGACCGCCTTGTCGGAGCAGATCGTGAGGTCGCAGATCGTGGCGAGCACGTTGCCGCCGCCAATTGCGTAGCCCTGGACGCGCGCGATCACCGGCTTCGGCACGTCGCGGATCGCCGTGTGCAACTCCTCGATCGGCAGGCCGATCGTGCCGCGGCCGTCGTAAGCGCTGTCGTGCGCCGACTGGTCGCCGCCGGTGCAGAAGGCCCGGTCGCCCGCGCCCGCGAGCACGATCGCGCCGACGGACTTGTCATAACCCGCCTTGTAGATCGCCTTGATCAGTTCGTCGCAGGTCGTGCCGCGGAAGGCGTTCATCTTGTCGGGGCGGTTGATGATGATCCAGGCGACGCCGTTGCGGATCTCATAGATCAGGTCTTGGAACTGCATGGGGTATCTTCCTCGGTTCTCGGTTCGATCAGCCGGCCATCGTCAGGCCGCCGGACACGCTCAGCACCTGGCCGGTGACGTACGCCGCGTCGTCGCTGGCGAAGAACAAGATGGCGCCGGGCAGGTCGTCCGGTTGGCCGATGCGGCCAAGCGGGATCGAGCGCGTGAAAGCCTCAACGAGCTTCTCGGGATTCCCGGCGCCCTCCTTGTACTCCGCGAACAGCGCGGTGTCGGTCGGTCCCGGACAAACGACGTTGACCGTGATTCCGTGACGCGCATGCTCGCGGGCGATAGTCTTGGAGAAGGCGACGAGTCCTCCCTTGCAGGCGGCGTAGACCGCCTCGCCCGACGATCCGACGCGCGCGGCGTCCGACGCGATGTTGACGATGCGGCCCGCCTTGCGCGCGACCATGCCCGGGAGCACGGCGTGATGCATGTGCAAGGTGCCGGTGAGATTGATGGCGATGAGCTTGTCCCACTCTGCCGGCTCGGTCTTGACGAAGGGGCGGAACACGTCCCAGCCGGCGTTGTTGACCAGCACGTCGATGGGGCCGAGCTTGGCCTCGACGTCGGCGACGGCCGCATCGACGTTGGCGCGGCTGGCGATGTCGCACGCGAAGGCCGAGGCGACGCCGCTGGTGGCCTCGACGTCGGCTGCGACCTTCTTCGCGGCGTCTAGGTTGAGATCGAGGACCGCAACTTTTGCGCCCTCGCCGGCGAAGCGCCGCGCGATCGCCCCGCCGATCCCGCCGCCGCCTCCGGTGACCGCCACAGTCTTGTTCGCGAACCGCTTCATCGCTCGATTCTCCCTCACGGTTTCCCATTGCCGCCGACCAGAATTTAAGACATCTTTTCCTTTATCAAAGAGAAGTTATGGTAATATATTGATATATCTACCAGGATCCAAGCCGCCGTCAAGAAGCTTTGTCATCACCGCTGCAGGACGGGCGCACGCAGCGCTTCGGATCCCGCATCGGCGATGCCTCAGGGCCGGTTACGTGAAAAGGCGGAATATGTTAGCGTTCAGATAGCCGATGGGCTCTTTTGCGTTCAGACAAATG
>DATJXI010000188.1:0-40919 GCA_035500275.1 Roseiarcus sp.
CGGATCGGCGTGAAGGCGCCGGTGTAGGTGGCCGGGTTCGAGCGCGGCGTGCGGCCGATCGGCGACTGGTCGATATCGACGATCTTGTCGAGATTGTGCAGCCCGTCGATGCGCTCGTGGGGCAGGGGCTGCTCGCGGGCGCCGTTCAGGCGCTTGGCGAGGGCCTTGTAGAGCGTCTCGATGATGAGGGTCGATTTGCCGCCGCCCGAGACACCGGTCACGCAGGTGAGGAGGCCAAGCGGAATGGAGGCGGTGACGCTCTTGAGGTTGTTGCCGCGCGCGCCGACGATGCGAATCTCGCGCTTCGGCTCCGCGATGCGCCGCCGGGCCGGAACCGGGACGATGCGCTCGCCCGAGAGATAGTGGCCGGTCAGTGAGTTCGGGTTGGCGGCAATCTCGGCCGGCGTTCCCCTGGCGACGATCTCGCCGCCGTGCACGCCGGCGCCGGGGCCGACATCCACGACATAGTCGGCCGCCCAGATCGCCTCCTCGTCGTGCTCGACCACAATCACGGTGTTGCCGAGGCCTCTCAGACGCCGCAGCGTATCGAGGAGGCGAGCGTTGTCCCGCTGATGGAGGCCGATCGACGGCTCGTCCAGCACGTAGAGCACGCCGGTTAGGCCCGAGCCGATCTGCGAGGCGAGCCGGATGCGCTGACTCTCCCCACCCGAGAGCGTGCCGGACGAGCGGGCGAGCGTGAGATAATCGAGCCCGACGTCGCGCAGGAACACGAGCCGGTCGACGATCTCCTTCAGAATCCGGTCGGCGATCTCGTTGCGCTTGGCATCGAGTTTTTGCGGCAGGCCCTGCGCCCATTCGATCGCCGTCTTCACCGAGAGCAGGCTCACCTCGCCGATGTGCTGGCCGTCGATCTTCACCGCCAGCGCCTCGGGCTTGAGCCGGAAGCCATGACACGCCTCGCACGGGGTCGCGCTCATGTAGCGCTGGATCTCCTCGCGCGACCATTCGCTCTCGGTCTCGCGGTAGCGCCGCTCGAGGTTGGAGACGACGCCCTCGAACGGCTTCTTCACCTCATAAGCGCGCAGGCCGTCATCGTAGGCGAAGCGGATCTCCTCGTCGCCCGACCCAAAGAGGACGGCTTTGCGCGCCGCCTCGGGCAGCTCAGCCCAGGGCTTGTCGAGCCGGAACTTGTAGTGCTTCGCCAGCGCGTCCAGTGTCTGCAGATAATAGGGCGAACTCGATCGCGACCACGGCGCGATCGCGCCGCGTTTCAGGCTGAGCTTCGGGTCGGGCGCGACGAGCGACGGATCGACGCGCAGTTCGGAGCCCAAGCCCCCGCAGGCCGAGCAGGCGCCGTGCGGATTGTTGAACGAGAAAAGCCGCGGTTCGATCTCGGCGATGGTGAAGCCGGACACCGGACATGCGAATTTCGACGAGAAGAGGATGCGGCGGGGCTCGCTCTCGCCTTCGGCCTTGTCGGCGAACTCGGCCACCGCCAGCCCGTCCGCGAGCTCGAGCGCCGTCTCGAAACTCTCCGCGAGGCGCGAACCCATGTCGGGGCGCACGACGATGCGGTCCACCACGACCTCGATGTCGTGCTTGAGCTTCTTGTCGAGCGAGGGCGCGTCGGCGATCTCGTAAAACTGCCCGTCGATCTTGAGCCGCTGGAAGCCGCGCTTCATGCAGTCGGCGATTTCCTTACGGTACTCGCCTTTGCGGCCGCGCACGACGGGCGCCGTGAGATAGAGCCGGGTGCGCTCGGGGAGGCTAAGCACCCGGTCGACCATCTGGCTCACCGTCTGGCTCTCGATCGGCAGGCCGGTGGCGGGCGAATAGGGAATGCCGATGCGCGCCCAAAGAAGCCGCATGTAGTCATGGATTTCCGTCACCGTGCCGACGGTCGAGCGGGGGTTCTTCGACGTCGTCTTCTGCTCGATGGCGATGGCCGGCGAGAGCCCGTCGATCTGGTCGACGTCCGGCTTCTGCATCATTTCGAGGAACTGGCGGGCGTAGGCCGACAGCGACTCGACATAGCGCCGCTGCCCCTCGGCGTAGATTGTGTCGAAGGCGAGCGACGACTTGCCGGAGCCGGAGAGCCCGGTGAACACGACCAGCTTGTCGCGCGGGATCGTCAGGTCGACGTTCTTGAGATTGTGCTCGCGGGCGCCGCGGATGACGATGGCGCGCCCGCCGAACAAAGCCTCGACGGCGGCGGCGGTCTTCGCCAGTTCACGAGCGCTCGGCGATGGTTCGAGTCTGGCCATCATGGTCCTCGACGAGACGACGCGCTCCTGCTGCGAATCGTGGCTTGCGCAATCGCAGCGGCGATGTTAGAACAAAATATGAACATGAGCAAAGGCGCGGCTTGCGACCCCCTGGCCCAGTTTCATGGTCAATGTATGCGCTGCGGCGCTTTCTCCCAAGCGCCCGGTGAGCGAGGTGTGGACAAAGGGCGGGAGCGGGGCGATTTGGAGCCGCGGGTTTGTCGGCTTTGGGTTATTTGTAGCCGCGCTCGGTGAGCGCGGCGGACGCGGTCGACGACCGCGTCCGTAAAGGGCGGCGTAAGGAGCAGGTCATGGCGGGCAGCGTCAACAAAGTCATTCTGATCGGCAATCTCGGCAAGGACCCCGAGGTGCGCCGTCTCAACTCGGGGGACTCGGTGGTGAACTTCACGGTCGCCACCAACGAGACTTGGCGCGACAAGACCACCGGCGAGCGCAAGGAGCGCACCGAGTGGCACAATATTGTGATTTTCAACGAGAATCTCGGCAAGATCGCCGAGCAGTACTGCAAGAAGGGCTCGAAGGTTTATGTCGAGGGCCAGTTGCAGACCCGCAAGTGGCAGGATCAGTCCGGTCAGGACCGCTATACGACCGAGGTCGTGCTGACGCGCTTCCGTGGCGAATTGCAGCTGCTCGACTCGCGCGGCGGCGGGGCGGACCGGGACAGCCTCCCCGACGAGGGCGGCTCCCGCAGCTTCGGCCGCGGCGCTGGCGGCGACCGGCGTCCGGCGCTGTCGGGCGGCGGCGGCGCGGGCGCCGGGCCGATCGACGACGATATTCCGTTTTGACTAAGGGTCGCCGTCAGCCTGCCGTTCGGCTCGCGCCGCGCTCGACCGCAGCCATTCGACGAACGCCTCGATGATCTCGCGCTTTGGGTCATTCGGCGAATAGACCGGATAGAACCCATAGCCCGGCAGGCCCGCGTCGAACGCCTTGATAAGGACGCCGGATGCGAGATCGGTGGCGACGACGATTTCGCTGCAGAGCGCCACGCCCTGCCCGGCGAGCGCCGCTTCGATCGCGTGCTCCTCCACCCGGAAGTTGAGCGCCATGCTCCAGCTCTCGATTGCGCCTGAGACACCGGCGAGTTCCCGCCAGCGCTCCCAGGTCGGCGCCGTCGGGTCGTCGGCGAACCAGTCGTAGCGGATGAGCGGATAGCGGCCGAGCTCGTTGGCGGATGCGATCTTGCCGCGCTCGGCGACGAGCGCCGGGGCGCAAACCGGGAAATACATGTCGCGAAAAAGCTCCCGGCCCCCATCCGGCGGTGGCGAGCGCGCGTAGCGAATGGCGAGATCGGCCTCGCCGGGCGCCAGCACCCGATCGGTCCCGATTACTGACAGGGTGACGTCCGGCCGGGCCTCCCGCCAGGCGCCGAGGCGGGGGACGAGCCAGCGGCCGGCGAAGGCTTTCGTCGTCGTCACCCGCAGCGGCTCAGCCTCGGTCCTCGGGCGGATTGACACGAGCGCCACGGCGAAGGCGTCGAAGCCATCGCGAAGCACGGGCGCGAGCGCCTCGCCGGCCGGCGTCAGCCGAAGCGGGCGGGGCCGGCGGCGGAACAGTTTCACGCCGCAGTGGTCTTCGAGGAGCCGGACCTGATGGCTGATCGCGGTCGGCGTGAGCCCCAGCTCCTCGGCCGCGTGCCGAAAGCTCAGTCGCCTCGCGGCGGCTTCGAAGGCGCGCAGGGCGGCGAGCGGCGGGAGGCGTCTCATGGGCCGGAACGTGTAGATGAATTCTCTTCATCCATCACCTGAGGAATTCGATTTTGCCTCGAGTGTACGCCGGCCGGATAATCAGGCTCGTTAACGGAGCGGAGCCCATGTCGATCGCGACGGCGCATAGCGCCGCAGCCGAATTTAAAGACACGACCATGGCCGGCTTCCGCCGGCGCCTGTCCGGGTCGCTGGTCCTGCCCTCGGACGAGGGTTACCCGGCCGCCTGCCGCGTGTGGAACGGCAGGATCGACAAAAGGCCCGCGGCCATCGCCTATTGCGCGACCCGCGAGGACGTCATCGCGTGCCTCGGCTTCGCATGCGATGCCGGCGTTCCGCTCGCCGTCCGAGGCGGCGGCCACAACATCGCCGGCAAGTGCCTCTGCGAGGGGGGCCTCGTCGTCGACCTCTCGCGCATGAACCGCGTGACCGTCGACGCACCAGCGCGGACCGCGTGCGCCCAAGGCGGCGCCCTGCTCGCCGATCTCGACGCCGCGACCCAGGCGCATGGCCTCGCGACAACGACCGGCGTCAACAGCGACACCGGCCTTGTCGGCCTCACGCTCGGCGGCGGCTTCGGCCGGCTCGGGCGCAAGCATGGCCTTAGCTGCGACAACCTGCTGTCGGCCGAGGTCGTCGCCGCCAATGGGCGCATCCTCCGCGCCTCGGAGCGCGAGAACGCCGACCTTTTCTGGGCCCTGCGCGGCGGCGGCGGCAATTTCGGCGCGGTGACCGCAATCGTCTATCGCCTGCACCCGCTCGGACCGATGGTGCTGGCCGGCTCGCTCGTCTACCCCTGGGCCAAGGCGCGCGCGGCGCTCAAGCTTTATGCCGAATTCTCCTCCGCAGCGCCCGACGAGATCGCCGCCGACGCAGGCTTGGTCACCTTGCCGAACGGCGAGCGCGCGGCGTCGATCTCCGTCTTCTGCGCGGGGCCCGTCGACGCGGCCGAGCGCGCGCTTCGCCCGCTGCGCGCGGCGCTTAAGCCGCTCGAGGATCGCATCCGCCCGATCCCCTACATAGAGCTGCAGCGCGGGGCGGATGCGACCTTCCCGCACGGCGACCGCTACTACTGGAAGGCGCAGTTCGTGCGAGCGATCCCGGATGCCGCGATCGACGCGCTCCTTGAGCGCTTTCCCGCGGCGCCGTCGCCGCGCTCGCTCTTCGTCTTTCAGCAAGTCGGCGGCGCCATCGCGCGCGTGGCCGCCGACGCGACCGCCTACGCCAACCGCGACGCGGCGTACGACGCCTTTCCCGTCTCGATCTGGACCGACCCGGCGCACGATGAAGCCAACGTCGCCTGGGCGACGGAGACCTACGAAGCCATGCGCCCGTTCGGGACGAGGGGCGTCTACGTCAACAATCTCGGCGACGAGGGCGAGGAGCGGGTCCGCGCCGCCTATGGGCCGAATTTCGAGCGCCTGGCGGCGATCAAGCGCAAGTTCGATCCGGAGAACGCGTTCAACGCCAATCAGAACGTGGCGCCGCGCTAAGCCTACGCGCCGCCCTTGCATCGCGCCGCCCGATGCGGCATGTACGACGGCATAGGAGTGTAGCTCAATTGGTTAGAGCACCGGTCTCCAAAACCGGGGGTTGGGGGTTCGAGTCCCTCCTCTCCTGCCATCGCTAAAGGCCCGGCGCTTCCGGGCCCAATGCGCGAGGCGGGCGTAGTTCAATGGTAGAACGGCAGCTTCCCAAGCTGCATACGAGGGTTCGATTCCCTTCGCCCGCTCCAATTTGCCGCAAGAACTAGCCCGGATTTCTCACACTGCACCCGGTGAGGCCTGGTCTTTGGCGCGCGATGGCGCTCTGGCGCCGGCTCGAGGGGGAGAACGGCGTTTCTACGTGAATCGCTGGCGCGCGGCGGCGACCGCTTCAGTTCGGCGGCGCTCGGCGGGCTATGTAGATTGTGCGCTGTCTGGTTCGTCAGCCCGCGGCCGCGGCGCGCCGCGCTTGCCCTTGACGGTCGCACAGCGCCAGACTTTCTCAGCCCAGTCGGGGCGATCCGGCGTGTCTTTTCCTCGCTCGTTCCGTGTCGACGCGACAACGGCGACGATACCGAGGGGAGCTCGCCATCGGGCGCGCGGGTCTCGCGCCGCGAATTTGGATTCGGCCGACCCGGGAGGATCGCAACCACGATGCCGTCGTGCGCATCGGCGGGGCCGCATGGCAGGGCCAGCGCCGGCCATGTGAGCCTCGACCAGCTGAAGGTGATGTCGGCGATCGAGACTTGCCGCAACCGCCATTGCCCGAAGCGTCCGGGCGCGGCGGCGCGGCAATGGCTCGAAGAACGCCGGGCGGAGCTTTAGCCGGCTCCCTACCACCACGTCGTCTTCATATGCCGGCGGCGATCGGCGCCATCGCGTTCCACAACAAGGCCGCCGTTTACGACCCTCGCGTTCCGGACCGTGGCCGGATGATCATCGTCGAGACGTTCGAAGGTCCGCGCCCCGCACGTCCCCCGCCGCCAATCCGGATCGACACCTCATGATGATCGGCGCGGCGCGTCCCGCCTCGCTCGCTTCGGCGCCAGTGCGAGGCGCATCCGCAAGTTCGCCGCCGCCATCAAGCAAGCGGCGGAGGAGGGGTAGAGCTACGGGGATGGAGGCAAGTCTCTGAGGTCGCTCGCGCATCCTCCAAGCCGGAATTTCCGGACTCGTCATCCGCCGCTCAAACCGCGCCTCCATAGGTCGGGCCCGGCGAACCTGGGGCCCAGGAAGGCGGGGAGGCTGCCATGGGATCCGACATCACTTCGATCACCGCCGCTCGATCCGCCGCAAAGGCGGCGCTCAGCGCTGGCGCCAGTTCGCCCGCCCTCTCGACCCGGAAGGCCGCGCAGCCGAAGGCCTCCGCGGCGCTGGCGAAGTCGACGGGCGAAAAACGCCAGTTGCGCGCGAGCGCCGCTTCGTCGCGCCACAGAAACCTCTCCTGGCTAAAGCTCGCGTTGTTGTTCACTACCGTGACCGTCCGGATGCCGTAGCGAAGCGCAGTCTCCATCTCGGGCATGTGGTACATGAAGGCGCCGTCGCCGGCGAAGCAGACCACGGGTCTGTCGGGCTGGCCGCACTTGGCGCCGAGCGACGCCGGGAACGACCAGCCGAGCGAACCTGCCGCGCGAAGCAGGCCCTGGCCGCGCTTGTCGAGGTAAAGGTGGCGGCAAGCCCATGCGGCCGAGTGGCCGGTGTCCGCCACGACCAGCGCGCCCTCAGGCAAGGCGTCGGACAGCTCGCGCATGATGCGCTCCGGCCGAAGCGGCAAATCGGAGATGGCTTCCAGTTTCGCGGCCTGTTCCGCCCACTGGCGGCGCAGGTCCGCAATGCGCGCAAGCCAGGCGCCCCGGCCCGGATTCGGCTTGATGAAAGCGGCGAGCTCATCCAGCACTGCGCCGGGGTCGCCGACGACGCCGATGTCCAACGGATAGTTTCGGCCGAGCTCGCGTGGTTCGATGTCGATCTGGGCGGCGGCGATGCCGACCGCGGGAATAGTCCAGTTCCGCGTGACCATGCTGCCGGCGGTGGTCCCGACGAATAGGACGAAGTCCGCTTCGCTGACGGCCATGTTCGCGGTGTCGCGCGAATAGTCGCCGACGACGCCTGCCGACAGAGGCTCGCTCTCCGGAATGGCCGCCTTGGCGTCGAGCGAGGTGACGACGGGAATCTGGGCCTTCCGGACGAAGGCCAGGAGCTGCGCCGCAGCTTGCGACGCACGAATGCCGCTGCCCGCGACCACGATGGGTCGGGCCGCCTCATCGAGCCTTCGCGCCAAAGCCACGATTTGGTCGCGATCGCCGGCAGGCCGGCACGGCGGACAGACGCCATACTGAGGCTCAAAGATCGGCTGTTCGGGCGCCTCCTCCGTCCCGAGGCTGCCCCAGAAGCCGGCGATCTCGAGGTGCGTCGGTCCCGGTTGGCCGGATACGGCGGCGCGGACGGCCTGGCGGATGAGATCGGCGAAGCGACCAGGGCTCCCCACGCGCGAGCTCATCTTTGTGACGCCGGCGAAGAACCCGCGTTGATCGGCTTCTTGGTAAAAGTTTCGCTCGCGCGTCTCGTGCGTGCCGCTGCCCGTGACGGCCAGGAGGGGCGAGCGCGCCATATAGGCGTCCAACAATCCGGCGGCGAGATTGGCCGCGCCGATGGCCTGCGAACCACAAACGCCGATCCGGCCGCTGGCCCGGGCGTAGCCGTCCGCCATGTAGGCCGCAGCCTTTTCCGTGTGGGCGACGATCGGGTTGAGCCCGCGCGCCGTCATCTCGACGACCGCGCCCGGCATGATGACCGGCACATGGAAGAAATGATTCACACCATAGGCGGCAAGCGCCTCCGCAAAAACCTTGTTGCCCGTCCTTGGCGCGGCTTTCGGGCGAACCTCTCTTGCATTGCCAGCGTCATCAGTGGACTTTGAGGCGACGACTGTTTCGCTCATTTCTTTCATTCTCCTACTCGATTGGCGACGCGCGTCATCGGGGCTCGTTGAAGCTCAGCGAGTCCTCCAATCGGCTAAAAAGCGACAGGCTTGGCCGTTCAGCCTGTGGCGAGGTTGAAGGCGAAGTCGGCGCCCCAGGAGTTGAGCTCGGTGGGGCCCCAGCTCCTGGGCTTCATCGGGAAATGCTCGTGCCAGGGCCGCGGCTCGCTCATGCCCAGTTCGGGAATGAACGCGTCCATCTCGGTGTAGAACTCGATCATCACCTTGTCGGGGTCGTGGTGGTAGGACGCAATGTTGTGCCCGGCGGTGTGCCGCGACGGGCCCCAGAGAATATTGACGCCGGCCGCGCGCAAGGCGTCGGAGGCGACGCCGTGGCAGGCGGTGTCCCTGAGCTCGAAGGCGATATGGTGGACCCGCGAATCCGGCGCCTTCACGAGGTTGACGACGTGGTGCTCGCGGTTGCAGGTGAGGAAGTTCGCGACGCCCGCGATGTCGTCGGTGATGACGAAGCCGAGAATGTTCGTGAAGAACGCGATCGCCTTGTCGCCGTCAGGATTGATGATCGCCACGTGGCCGAGACGGAACGGCGAGGCGCCGGTCTGCCTGAAGCCGGGGACCGGAGCTTCGATGGCGCTATAGAACTGGATGGCTTGGCCGCCCGGCGCCTCGACCTCGACCAGTTCGGCGACGCCGGGCTGACTGTCGGTCTTGATTGTGGCGGTGAGTCCAGCTTCGCGCACGTCGCGGGCGAAGTCGGCGACCGTGATGTGGGGTTTTAGCTGAAAGCCCACTTTAAGCAGCGCCTTTTGGGCGGCCGGACGCAACACGATATCGTGATGGTTGTAGCCGATCGACAGATAGACCGACCCATCGCCTTCACGCGCGACCTCGGTCATGCCGAGATTTTGAAGATAGTGCTGCTTGGTCCGCTCGATGTCCGGCGTCCCCAGCGCGACATATCCGAGCTGGAACACTTTAGGATCGAATTTCTGTTGCATGGGGCTCCTCCTTTTCAATGGGTGTTGCGGCTAGCTGCGGTGCGGAAACGCGACAAGGCTAAAGGACTTGGAGCGAGGACGAACTACCGCCGCCGGCCGTCACCTGTCGACGCCAAGCGTCAAGCAGAGCGTTCAGCTCCGCTCCGCTTCGAGCGCCGCCTTGCACGTAGAAGTCCGGCCGCACGAACACCGCCTCGCATCCCAACTCATCGAGCCACCGGCCATAGCGGCCTGTTACGTCCCGAACTTGGCCGGGCGAGAAATCCACGAGCGCGGCATTCCAGACTGCCAAGGCTTTGTGATTCTCATCGCTGATGGAGCAGAGCGTCGAGGAATCTCGGGCAATCACCGCGAAGCGGACGCCGATCAGGTCGTCGAACAAGCCTCGCCGCCCGTTGATCTCGATCTCGCTTTGAATGCTGAGCAGCCCGGCTCCCGGAGCCGCAGGGCTCCATAGCCCCGGTCCCAGGCGCGGCTGCGGCGGCGGAGGAGGCCGATAGCCCGGTTGCGCCTGGGCTGCGATCATCTGGAGGTCGCGCTGTCGCGCCGCTTCTGGATCGGGGACGCAAATCACCTTGCCAAGCTCGATCGAGAAAGCGATGAGCTCCTGGACGTGACCGCTGCGTTCGGGGCCGTAGCTGTCGAGCAGGTCTTGGCTGGCTACGCCGCGCAAAATGGCGTCAAGGCGCCATGCGAGCGCCATTGAGTCGCGAATGCCGCTGCACATGCCCTGCCCTGCGAACGGTGGCATACGATGGGCCGCGTCGCCGGCGAGCAACGCCCTCCCGACGCGCCACTGTTCGGCCCACTGGCCGCGGAATGTATAGACGGCGTGTCGCTCGAACTCAGCCGTCTCGGGCGTCATTCCCCACGGCGCCAACAGTCGCCACGCAACCTCGGCGCGATTCATCTCCGCGATCTGCTCCCCGGGCAGCAGCATGAATTCCCAACGGCGCCGTCCCGGGCCGCCAGAAACGATCGTGGTCGGTCGGCGAGGGTCGCAGAGCTGCCAGTTCTTGGGATTCCAGTCGCGCTGTTGCCGGGGCTTTACATCAACCACCAGCCAGTCGAAGGCGAAGCCCAGATCGTGCGCCTCGACGCCCAAGGCTTGGCGGACAAAAGAATTCGCGCCGTCGGCGCCGACAAGCCAGCGCGCATTGACGACCGCCGTGTCGCCGGTGGGCGCCCACTGGCCATCCCGAATCTCCCCGCGCTCGACCTCCAGGCGAACCTGATCTTCAAACGGCTTGAGGCTTTGAGCGCCCCACCCCTGACGAACTTCAACGTTCGGCTGCGCTTTTACGTGCTCATCCATTGCGCGCTCGAGCTCAGGCTGAGCGAGCATGTTGCCGACCGGCCAGCCGCTCGGCCCCATTCCGCGCGAATCAATCTCCAGCAACATTTGACCATCGGCGTTGCGCCACTGGTAAGTGTCGACAGTTTCGGTGATCCGAGCGACATCCGCCATCAAGCCCGCAGCCTGAAGGATCCGCGCGACTTCATGATCAAAGTGAACAGCGCGCGGAAGCGGATAGAGGTCGGGCCAACGCTCGATGACGACGACCTTGTGGCCCAGGCGCCCGAGGAGCAGCGCGAGCGATTGTCCGGTCGGCCCGTAGCCGACGATGGCGACATCCGCGGTCAGTTCGTTTGTCACGTCGTTCCTCCCGTCATCTGTTCTTGACCAACAGGACCTTCGCGCCGACTCAACCGCCGGGGATGGGACGCAGATTCAAGTCGGCGATTCTACCCGGCATCTTCACGCATGCTGGATGAAGCAAGTACGCGGCGCAGTTCGGGGACCAAGTCCGCTCGGGCGGACGCAAACGCCATGTCAGTAGCGAGGCGCGGCGAATCGACAATCAAAGAAGCGGTGCGGCGCAAATGTTCAGCGATGAGCCGACCCGCCAAGGGGGCATCTCTCGCCACAGCCGCGTCGAACATCGCCTCGTGTTCGGCGGCGACGTCTCGCTTCTTCTCGTTGGCGAGGGGGGCGGAATACCGGCGATAGCGTTCGGCGAGCTCATACAGGTGGAACCGGATCTGCAGAAGCTTCTCTGAGCCGCATGCGCCGACCAGGGCCTTGTGGAATCCGGAGTGGGCAATCGCCCATTGATCGGAAATTTTCTGGTCCGGCGTTTCGCCCCCATTGCTTCGCACACGTTCGTCAAGCCGGCTCAGCCTATGCCAGGCGGCGACGAGCGACGTCTCCCAATCGAGATCGCCTCGCTCGATGGAGCGCATCAGTGCGATTCGTTCGATCTCGACGCGCGCCTCGGTGAGGTCGAGGAGTTCGCCGATCGAAAGCGGCGAGACGTGATAGCCCTTCTGAGCCTCGGGCACGACGAGTCCCTCGGCGCCCAACCGCGACAGGGCCTCTCGTACGGCGCCGAGACTGACCCCATGCGCTTCCGCGATCTCATTGATGCGGAGCTTGGCGCCGGGCTCGACATGACAGGAGAGGATGTCGGCGCGCAGCGCATCATAAATCTGTTCGGACTGAATCTTTGGGGTCATTTTCGTCTGACCTGCATGTACGGCGAATAGACCCGCCCGCGCGCGGTTTCCACTGCGCTTTGTTCGACTTCCGAGGCCAAAGCACAGAGAATCTCCGCGCTGAGCGGAGCGCCTGGCTTCGGGCGCCCAAGGCGATCGAAACGGTCCAATCTGTCCTCCCTGCCGCAGGCGATTCCGATCACAATCGTGGTCAATCCGAAAAAGAGGATTACGCGTAAGAAAATATATTGTCAAGCACGAAATCCTCTGCTATGGGTTAAAAAGTTTTGGTGCTCCGCCGTTGAGGCTGTCAAGCGGAGACACCGTCCAGCAAGACCCGGAGGAACCGCCTGTGAAACTGTTTCGCCACGGGAAGCCAGGGATGGAGCGCACCGGCGCCATCGACGCGAGCGGCGTTAAGCGGGACATTTCCTTGCTGGTTGCGGACGTCACGCCGGACTGGCTTTCCCCGGAGAGGCTTGGGGCCATCGCGGCCATCGATTTAAGCAAATTTCCGATTGTCGCCGATGACGTGCGGATCGGCGCTCCCGTCGCTCATTCCCGGCAGTTCATCGCAATCGGCCTCAATTATCGAAAGCACGCGGCCGAGGCGGGCGCTCAGGTTCCGAAGGAGCCTCTCGTTTTCAACAAGGCGATCACCTGCATCCAAGGTCCAAATGACGATGTCGTTTGGCCGGACGGCTCTCAGACGATGGACTGGGAGGTCGAGCTCGGCCTCGTCATCGGAACGAAGGCGCAACGCGTGCCGGTCGAGCGGGCGCTCGGATATGTGGCCGGCTATTGCCTGGCCAACGACGTCTCAGAGCGCGACTGGCAGGCCAATCGAAGCGGCCAATGGGTCAAGGGCAAGAGTTTCGACACCTTCGGGCCGCTGGGTCCGTGGCTGGTGACGACGGACGAATTGCCCGACCCGCAGAGCGTGCCGCTCACCCTCGCGGTCAATGGGGTTGTGCGTCAGAAGAGCAACACGACCGACATGATCTTCTCAGTGGCGGAGATCGTTTCGCACGTTAGCCAATTCATGACGCTTCTGCCTGGCGACGTAATTGTCACCGGCACGCCCGAGGGCGTCGGCGTCGGCATGAAGCCTCCGCTTTTCTTGAAGCGCGGCGACGTGATGGAGCTCAATGGCGGGATCCTCGGCGCCCAGCGGCAGAGGGTTGTTTGATCCGGACGATATCGTCGCGCGTTCGCGCAACGCGTGCGTTGCCATAGTCATTCTTTCGCGTCCGCTTCGCAAACATGTTGAAGCGCGCGATCTTGCAGGGAGGTAAAGATGAAGAAGGCACGAAACGGCGCGCTGACGATCAACCGGCGCGAAGCCATAACGCTTCTTGGCGCGTCCGCGCTCGCGTCCGGCATGCCGTTCTCAACGGCGCGCGCGGCCCCTCGTCCGATTAAGCTAGGTTTTGTAACGCCCGCGAGCGGCCCGCTCGCGGCGGTCGGCGAGGTCAATGATTTTATTCTTGGCGACGCCCGCGAAGCTTTCAAGAATGGCGTGGCCAACCCGGCCGGAAACTTCCCGGTCGATATCCTCGTCAAGGACAGCCAGTCGAGCCCGAACCGGGCGGCGGAAGTCGCGAGCGAACTGATCCTTCAGGACAACATCGATCTCATGCTCGTTGACGCGACGCCGGAGAACACGAACCCGGTTTGCGACCAGTGCGAGCTCAACGGCGTGCCCTGCATCTCGACCGCGGCGCCTTGGCAGCCCTGGTTCTTCGGCCGCGGCGGCGACCCCGCCAAAGGCTTCCAGTGGACCTATCACTACAATTGGGGCGTCGAAGACATCCTCGTCGTGTTCACCGCCATTTGGGATCAGATCGACGCCGACAAGAAGGTCGGCCTTTTCCTCGCCAACGACGGCGACGGCAACGCCTGGGGCGACCCCAACATCGGCTTGCCGCCGCAATTGAAGAAAAAGGGATTCACCGTTTTCGATCCCGGCCGATTCCAACCGTTGCAGCAGGACTTCAGCGCGATCATTTCCGCGTTTAAAGCGGAGGGAGTCGAGATCGTCTCCGGCGTGCCGATTCCGCCGGACTTCAAGAATTTCTGGACCCAGGCTCACCAGCAAGGCTTCCATCCCAAGGTCGTGACGATGGGCAAAGCCTACTCGGTGCCCTCCGCCATGGAGGCGCTGGGCGACATCGGCGTCGGTCTTTCGCAGGAGGTCTGGTGGACTCCTACCAACCCTTACGAGTCTTCGCTTACCGGCGTCACCAGCGCCGAGCTCGCAAAAGCCTATGAGGACGCCACAGGCCGTCAATACAACGGCATGATCGGCTACTCGCACTCGCTCTTCGAAGTGGCGGCGGATGTGATCAAGCGCGCCAAGGATCCAACCGACAAGGACTCGCTCGTCGAGGCGATCGTCGCGACCGATCTGCCGACGGTCGTCGGTCGAGTGAACTGGAGAAAAGGTCCGATGAAGAACGTCTGCAAGACTCCGCTCGTGTCAGGCCAGTGGGTGAAGGGCGAAAAGCACAAATACGACCTCGTAGTGGTCGACAACCGGTTGGCCCCGGAAATTCCGGTGGCGCGCAAGCCATTCGCCATTCCCTACTGATCGATCGCGAGGACGTCGACGATGACGGTCGTGCTTTCCTTCCAGGACGTCTCGAAGAATTTCGGGGCGTTGAAGGTGACGGACCATCTTTCGTTTGAGGTCTCGAAGGGCGAGGCGCTCGGCGTCCTCGGCCCCAACGGCGCCGGCAAGACCACGGTGTTCAACCTGATCACAGGCGGTCTTGCCCCTGACGCGGGAAGGATCGCTTTCAACGGGCGCGATATCACGCGGCTTGCGCCGCACAAGCGGTGTCGCGCGGGCATCGGCCGCTCCTATCAGGTGGCGCTGCCCTTCGAGGGCATGACCGTCTTCGAGAACGTTCTTGTCGGCGCGATGTACGGCGGCCAGCTCCGTTCGACCCACCAGGCGAACGATCGCTGCGTCGATCTGCTCGACCGCACCGGGCTCCTCGACAAGGCGAACCGGCTTGCCGGGTCGCTCACGCTGCTCGACCGGAAGCGGCTGGAGCTCGCGCGGGCGCTTGCAACCCAGCCGGAATTGCTGCTGCTTGACGAAATCGCCGGCGGCCTGACTGAGGCCGAAACGCATGCGCTCGTAGCGCTCATTAACGACATCCGCGCTGAGGGCGTCACCATTGTCTGGATCGAACACGTCGTGCATGCGCTGTTGGCCGCGGCTTCGCGCCTCCTGGCCATCAATTTCGGCGCCAAGCTGGCGGAGGGCGATCCGCAGGCGGTGATGGCGAGCCCGGACGTGAAGCGCGTCTACATGGGCATCGAGATATAGGGGCAAAGCGATGTTGCAGGTAAGAAACCTGGTGGCGCGCTATGGGGACTTCCAGGCCCTGTTCGGCGTCGATTTCGATTTGAAGCAGGGCAGCATCGTCGCGCTGATCGGGGCCAACGGCGCCGGCAAGTCCACGTTCCTGAAATCGATCGCCGGACAGATGCCGAGCAAGAGCGGCGAGATCCGCTTCAACAGCGAGGAGATCTCCACTCTTCCGCCGGACCGCATCGTGCGCGAGGGCATTTCCCTGGTGCCGGAGGGCAGGCGCTTGTTCCGCTCGCTGTCGGTCGAGGAGAACCTGAAGGTGGGCGGCTTCGCTGGCCGCAAAGGCCGATGGACCCTCGGTGCGGTCTACGACCTGTTTCCGCAGCTCAAGGACAAGCGACATACGCCGGCGACCGCGCTCTCAGGCGGACAGCAGCAGATGGTCGCGATTGGCCGGGGCCTGATGGCAAATCCGGACCTTCTGATGTGCGACGAGGTGTCCCTCGGCCTATCGCCGGTCGTCATCAAGGACATCTACAAAGTCTTTCCCCAGCTTCGCGCCGAGAGCCTTTCGCTCATTGTCGTTGAGCAGGACATCGACGCAGCGCTCAGCATCGCCGACTACGTCTACTGTTTCATGCACGGAAAGGTCACGCTGCGCGGCGCTCCGGAAGAACTCACGAAAGAACAGATTTCAGCCGCCTACTTCGGCTTGGAGGCCGCCTGACATGCTCGAAGCCGCCGACACCATCATCCAAGGCCTGCTGCTCGGAGGCCTCTACGCGCTGTTCGCGATCGGCCTCTCGATCACCTATGGCGTCATGCGGCTTGTCAACATCGCACACGGCGATCTCCTGGTGCTGGCGGCCTATCTCGCGCTGTGGCCGGTCACAAGCCTGCACATGAATCCGTTCGTCGCCATCCTGCCCGTCGTCGTCTTGATGTTCTGCCTCGGCTACACCCTGCAGCGCGTCATCCTCAATCGCACGATGGGCACAAATTTCCTGGCCCCGATGCTGGCGACTTTCGGCATATCGATCATCCTGCGCAACGGGTTGCAGCAGATCTATCATTCGGACTCCCGTTCATTCGATATCGGCGCCCTCGGCGTCGACAGCATCCATCTCGGCCCATATATCGCGATCGGCGAGTTCCCGCTCATCGTATTCGTCGTTTCGGTGATTCTCACCCTTGCCACCTCGCTCCTTTTCTCGCACACGCGAATTGGCGTCGCGCTGCGCGCGACGTCCGACGACGCTCAGACGGCAGGCCTGATGGGGATACGGGCCAACCGCACCTACGCGATCGCGCTCGGCCTCTCGTTGGCGCTGGTCGCCGTCGGCGGCGTCTTCGCGGGCATGCGCACGACCTTCACGCCCGAGTCGGGGCCGGCCTCTCTTCTCTACGCCTTCGAGGCTGTCGTGATCGGCGGGATGGGCTCTTTATGGGGCACTTTCGCCGGCGCTGTCATTCTCGGCATGGCGCAGGGCGTTGGCGCGAAAGTTGGCGCGGGTTTTGGAATCCTGGCCGGCCATCTCGTGTTCCTCGCCGTGCTTGCATTCAAGCCGACCGGATTGTTTGAGAGGTCTCGATGATGCGCGAGAATCTCGCCTACGTCGTTTCCCGCAGCACCGCGGTCAGCAACGCCGCAGTGTGGCTCGGGGTCGCAGCGGCCGTCGTCGCAGTAGCCGTTCCGTGGCTGCCTTATTTCGGGTCTCCCGCCTTCATGCGCTGGGCTACGGAGGTCATGTGCTATCTGATCCTCGCGCAGATGTGGAACCTCATGGCCGGCTACGCCGGCCTCATGTCCGTGGGCATGCAGGCCTTTGTCGGCGTCGGCGGCTATTCGGTCTTCATCTTCGCCCAGCACCTCGGCGTGAACCCATTCCTCTCCATTCCGATCGCCGGCGTCATGGCCGCGGTCGCCGCGGCGCTCACTTCACCGCTCGTGTTCCGGATGCGCGGAGGCTATTTCGCGATCGGCACCTGGGTGCTTTCGGAAGTGTTCCGAATTGGTTTCTCGAACGTCTCCGCGCTCGGCGGCGGCTCCGGCCAGAGCCTGACCGTCATGACGCGAATTGACCGCAGCACCCGGGAGATCGCGATCTACCTGATCGCCGCGACGACCCTCATCCTCGCTTCGGTAGGGATCAATCTGTTGTTGCGCTCGCGGTTCGGGCTCGGGCTGACCGCGCTGCGCGACAGCGAGGCGGCGGCGGAGAGCCAGGGGGTCGACGTCCGACTGCTCAAGCTGCAAGTCTACACGCTGTCTTCGCTCGGGGCCGGCCTCGTCGGCGCCATCTATTACACCAGCGTTCTTCGCATATCCCCCTTTGCCGCCTTCGATCTCAACTGGGTCGTCGCCGCGACCTTCATTGTGGTGATCGGCGGCATCGGCGCCGTCGAAGGGCCGATTGTCGGCGCCGCGATCTTCTTCGCGCTGCGCTGGCTGCTTGCCGACTACGGAACCTGGTACTGGCTGGTGATGGGCTCCGTCGCCGTGATCGTCATCATGTTCGCGCCAGCCGGCGTCTGGGGCTACATCCGTGGGCGCTGGGATATCCAACTGCTGCCGCTCCAGCGCAGGCTTGTGCTTTTGGGGCCAAGCAAGCCTGGCGGAGCGTCCGCTGCGCCGTCGCCTCACAGAAGAACCGGAGCTTGGCAAGGATAGGTCTCTCGACGTCGGGAGGCGCGTAACGTTCCGCGTAATAACGCGTAGTAACGTTCTTGCGGAGTTCTCTTGCGCCGGTTCCCGTCTCTTGAGCTGCCCTCGGGTACACCAGTTGCACACATAGGGCCGGTGAGACAATAGCTGAATCGGTTCTCGGCCGACAGTGAGGCAGCGGGGATTCCCTGCGGTCGCGGCGCGTCGTAGTTTTGGGGATGATTGATGAAGATTGTCTCCAAAACCTCCGGAAGCGCAATGCAGCGATACGACCGTCAAGGACGAGCGCGGCGCGATGGCCTTCGGCCGCCCCTGACGGCCGCTGCGCGCTGCCGCCGAACGAAAATCCGGTCGGGACGAGGAGATGTCGCACGCCAGCCGAACAAGGAGATGCCCGCTCCCAACAGCCTTGACAACAATCGCGCATACAAGTCCTCGGGGGGTACAGCCGACCTTTGTAAGCCGCCGCAGGCAGATTTGTGTGTTCACGTTCTAACCGGATCGTACAGGCCGGTCCTTCTCCCCCGAGAACGGGGGAGGATGCTACCGCGAAAATACGGGGAGGATGCGCAGCGAGCGACCTCAGAGACTTGCCTCCATCCCTGTAGCTCTACCCCTCCTCCGCGGCTTGCTTGATGGCGGCGGCGAACTTGCGGATGCGCCTCGCATTGGCGCCGAAGTCGTGCCGGCCGACGCGCGAGACGCACCTGAGGTCGATCGCCGTCTGGGTCGCTCCGGGACGAATGCGGACGGCGATGTCGCTGACGAAGCCGAAGAAAAGCGAGCGGGCGGTCGCCTCGATCAGCGCCGCGCCGTCGCCGTTGAGGTTCGGCGGCTCGGAATCCACGATGGTCCAGCCGAGGTCTTTTGCGACGCTCATCGCCAGCTGGTAGGCCGCAGTCGAGTCCATCTCAACCATGATCGTCCCGATGTCCGGATAGGCGGCGCGCTGCGCTTGCGCCGCTTCCGGGCTCGGGAGGGGCGGCGGTTCGGCCCCGCCCCGCGCCTCACGCGCCTTGACCGAGAACATGAAGGGGGGCGGCGACTTGAGACTGGTCGTGACGTCGTTCATCGGCGGATAGGCGAAGGCGACGCCCGCGAGATAAACGGGATAGGCGAACAGGGCGGCCGCCAGCGCGAAGGCGAGCGCCGCCTGCTTGGCGCCGCACAGCCCGTCGCGCCAGATCACAGCGGCCGCTGAGATGGCCAGAAGCGCCGCGAGGGCGGCGATGATAAGCGCGGCGCCGAATACGGTGAGCGCGGCCGCCGGGTCGGCCGCACGCAGGCGCGAAAGCGCGATCGAAACCGCCGCTGCGGCCAGCGCAAAGACCGAAAGCCGCAGCGCCCAAACGGCGGAGCGCGCCACGGGCTCGGCGACCATCAGGCGGCGCAAGGCCGCCCCTCGGGTCGTGTGTTACTTGGCGTCGGCAGCCGAGCCGGCGCCGGCCGCAAATTTATCGCGCGCGGAAATCTCGCCGCCGGTCTCGGCGAAATGTTTGGGATCGTCGCCAAGCTGCACCGTGGGCATGCAATCGGGATTGCAGGCGTAAGATATCCGCGACGAGCCATTCTGCAAGACGACCACCGTCTTCGCCGGCAGGACGACGAGTTGCTGCTCCTTGAGCACCGCGCCGTCGGCGCCGATCGCGATGAGGTTGGTCCGGCCAAAACCCTTCCCCGTGATGACCATCGCGCCGTTGTTCTTCAGCATGGTCACGTCGGCGATCATGGGATTGCCGATTATGAGCGTTGTGGCGCCGGGGGGCAGCTTGGCGACCTTCGCCTGGTCCAGCGTCACCTTGAGCACATCCGGCTCAGCGCGAGCGGGAGTGGAGCCGGACGCAAGCACGAACGCGAGAACCAACCAGACGCGGGACGACATGGGACGCACTCTTTCGACACTCGCCGAGCATCCATATCGCTCGCCAATGGTGAAGGAAGCTTCAACGTCGTTCTAGGTGACGCAGCGTCAGGCCGCGGAAAAGATCGCCGCGCCCTCGTCCGCCGAGCCGACCGCGCCGCGGAACACGCTGAAGAGTTCGCGCCCGAGCCCGATGTGGGAGGCGGAGAGGTCGGCTTCCGCATGCGGCCTGCGCTCCCAGACGTCCTCGGCGACCTTGACCTCGAGCCGGCCGGCGCGGGCGTCGAGGCGGATGACGTCGCCATTGCGGATTTTGGCGATCGCGCCTCCGGCGGCCGCTTCCGGCGTCACATGGAGCGCCGACGGCACCTTGCCCGACGCGCCGGACAGGCGTCCGTCGGTCACCAGCGCCACTTTATGGCCACGGTCCTGCAGGACGCCGAGCGGAGGCATCAGTTTGTGCAGTTCCGGCATGCCGATCGCCTTCGGCCCCTGGAAGCGCACGACCGCGACGACGTCTCGGTCGAGCTCGCCCGCGCGGAAGGCGGCATGCAGCTCCTCCTGGCTGTGGAAGACCCGCGCCGGGGCCTCGATGACATGCCGTTCCGGCGCGACGGCGGAGGTCTTGATGACCGCGCGTCCCAGCGGCCCGTCGAGAACGCGCAAGCCCCCCGTCGGCTGGAACGGATCGGCGGCGCCGCGCAAGACCGACGGATCGCCCGACCTCTCAGCGGCGGAACGCCACGCGACCTCGCCGTCGGCGGCGAGATATGGCTCGGTCGCATAATCTCCGAGTCGCTCGCCCCAGACGCTGCGCGCCTCGGCGTGGATGAGGCCAGCGTCGAGGAGTTCGCGGATCAGCAGCCCCATGCCGCCCGCGGCGTGGAAGTGGTTCACGTCCGCCTTCCCATTCGGATAGATGCGGGTCAATAGCGGCGTGACCTCGGCGAGGTCGGCGAAGTCCTCCCACCTCAGCTGAATGCCCGCCGCCGCAGCCATCGCGATGAGATGGATCGTGAGGTTGGTCGAGCCGCCGGTGGCGTGCAGGCCGACGACGCCGTTGACGACCGCGCGCTCGTCGATGACATGGCCGATCGGCGTGTATTCGTTGCCGAGCGCCGTCAATTCGAGGGCGCGCTTGACGCCGAGCCGCGTCAGCGCGTCACGCAGCGGCGTGTTCGGATTGACGAAGGAGGCGCCCGGCAGATGGAGGCCCATAATCTCCATCAGCATCTGGTTGGTGTTGGCGGTGCCGTAGAAGGTGCAGGTGCCCGGCGCGTGATAGGCTGCCGCTTCGGCGGCCAGAAGGTCCGCTCGCGACGCCTTCCCCTCGGCGTAGAGCTGCCGGATTTTTGACTTCTCGTCGTTCGGCAGGCCTGAGGGCATGGGTCCCGCGGGCAGGAACACCGCGGGGAGATGGCCGAAGGAAAGCGCCCCGATGAGCAGCCCCGGCACGATCTTGTCGCAGATGCCGAGATAGACCGCGGCATCGAACATGTCGTGGGAGAGGGCGACGGCGGTCGCAAGCGCGATCACGTCGCGGGAGAAGAGCGACAGCTCCATGCCCTTCTCGCCCTGGGTGACGCCGTCGCACATGGCGGGAACCCCGCCCGCGACCTGAGCCGATCCCCCGGTGGCGCGCGCGGCCTCCTTGATGAGATCGGGAAAGCGCGCATAAGGCTGATGCGCCGAGAGCATGTCGTTATAGGCGGTCACGATCCCGAGGTTCGGCCCCGTTCCGTCGCGCAGCGCCTCCTTGTCGCCCGCCGCGCAGGCGGCGAATCCGTGGGCGAAGTTGGCGCAGCCGAGCCGTTTCCTCGCCGGCCCCTTGGAGGCCGCTTTCTCGATGCGATCGAGATAGGGCCGGCGCGTGTGCTGACTGCGTTCGACAATTCGTTCGGTGACCTCTCCGACGCGAGCGTGAAGTTTTGCCGTCATCCGCTAGTCTCCCTGATGAAGGACTGCTCGCTGGCGGCGAGCCCGAAAGGATTCTGCCCGAGGCGGGCGACCCGGTCAAAAACCCATGCGCTCGCGCACGATCTGGGTGAAGCGGTTGCGTTCGTCGGCGGTCAAATTGGCCGTTTCCGCGTCGAGCCCTTCATCGGTCAGCCCACGGGCTTTGGCGAAAGCGTTCCAGGCCGCCGCCCTGGCAAGATCGCGCTCGACGACGCGGCCTGCGACATAAAGGTGGGCGAGGCGGTTCTGGGCGATCGGGTTGCCCCTCGCGGCGGCGATTTTCAGGATTTGGACCGCGCCGGGCTCGTCCTTCGGAACGCCGACGCCGTTGAACAGCATGATCGCGTATTCGACCTGCCCCGCAATGAAGCCGGCGTCCGCCGCCCGCTTGAGCCAACGCACCCCGTCGGCCAGGTTTTGCGGCACGCCTTTGCCGTCGCGCTCCATGACGCCGTAGGAATAAGCGGCGTTGTCGTCCCCGGCCTGGGCCGCGAGCAGGAAATATTGCGCGGCCTTGGCGTAGTCCGGCGGTTTGCTCCCGAGCGCCATCACGCCGAGATTATAGAGCGCGGCAGGGTGGTTCTTCGCCGCGGCGCGCTCGAACTGCTCTTTTGCGCCGGCGAGATCCTTGGGCACGCCGTTCGCGCCTTCGAGCAGCAGCGCGCCAAGCTCGAAGGCCGCCTGCGGGTCGCCGAGATCGCTCGCGATGCGAAACCATTTCGACGCCTCGCGTTCGTTCCGCCCGACCGCCGCGCCGTCGCGGTAGATCACGCCGACCAGGGTGATGGCCGCGGCGTCTTTGGGATTTGCGTCGATGCGGCGCTCTGCCTCTTCAAGCGCGAAGAGGAAATTGCCGCGCTGATAGGCGCCGAAGGCCAAGTCCGCCGGCTTTCCGTCGGCGCGCGGCGGCAGGGGCGGCGGTGCGGGCGTTGCGGCCTGCCCACCGCCGAGCGCGCCGAGATTGAGAAGGGGCGAGGCGATGTTCGGCGCAGGCCCTTGCGCGAAGGCGGATCGAAGCAAGGCCAGCAGGAGAGCGAGCGCGAGCGCGAGCCTCATTTAATGCGCGCCCCCGTCTCGATGACGTGACCGATGCGGCGGGCCGCCTCTGCGGGGGACGCCGCATCCCAGACCGCGCTGTCGACGGCGACGAAATCCGCGCCCGCCAACGCCAACCCCTCCGCCGCTTCCACCGACTCCGCGTAGGCGACGCACGGCGTCTCGAAAATCTCAGCCCACCAGGCGACACGCTCGAGGCGGGCGTCGAAGGCCATCGGTGGCTCGGCGCCGAAAGGCTCGCCGAGCATAAGGTAGTCGGCGCCCTTCTCGCCGGCGGTCATGGCCTCGTCCCGCGTCCGCAGGGCGCCGGCCCCGACGATGCGCTCCGGCTTCAGTCTGGCGAGCGCCTCGTCGAGCGCCGCTCCCGCCCCCGCGACATGTGCGCCGTCTGCGCCGACGCGCGCGGCGAGGCGCGAGTCCTCGACCAGGACGGCGCAGTCGGCCCGGGCGGCCGCGCCGATGAACGCGGCGGCGATGGCCTTGGCGTCGCCGGCCGCATTGGCGGCAATGCGCACAAGCGCGCTCGCGACTGGGGCGGCGCTCAGAACCTCAGCGAAGATCGAGGCGATCCTCGGCGCGTTGGCCGCCGACAGCGGCGGCGTGATGAGGTAGAGCGCGCAGGGCGGCAAGGCGGGCGAAGGCGGCATGAACGGAAGCGGCGGTTTCGACGAACCCCTTGCTGAGCAATGCGGCCAAATGGCGGATGAGGCAAGCGGCGCTTGGCTTCCGATCCGGCCCTGGCGATCGGCGCCTCGATCAGTTGCGGAACGCCGCCCGCAACCGCTCCTGCTGGGAGGCGACTTCGGAAGGAGGCAACGTCACAAGCGGAAAGCGCGCCAGGCTCAAGCCCCGGTCGAGATGGATGACGCGCTCCTGAATTCGCAGCGACTGGCGGCTGAGCTCGCGTAGTTTCGGCGGCAATTGCTCGAAGAGCTCCGAACTGCAGCTAAGGGCCTGCCGGGACAGCTTGACGCGGTGGCGCTCGGAGAGCGCCTGATTGGGCGTCAGCTCCCCTTCGTTGACCGCCCGCTGCAAGAGGAGCCAGGACGCGACCTGCATGAGGCGCGTGGTCAGGCGCATGCTCTCGCTTGCATAGGCGAGCGCCGCCGCCCGGCCGAGTGCGTGGGACTCCGTGCGCCCCGGTCCGTCCAGATAGGAGGCGGCCTGCTCGACCAGCGTCATGCCTTCGCGAAAAAGCGCGGCGAAAGCAGGAGAGGCAGCGAGGCGATGGACGAAGGGAACCGCGCTGGCCCGTTCGTGGGCGTAGGCTGGCTTTGAGGACTCGACCTGATGAATCATACGCTGCACGCCTCCCAGTCCCTCAAGTCAGCTGCCGCCGCACGCAACGCCTCAGGGGGACCGCAAAAAGCACAATAACGCCTGCTGGGCTTAAGCGCGAATACCTGCAAGCCGAATGCGCACATTCACCATGAACTAACCTTAACGTTCGCGCCGCTCTTCGGGGGCGTCAAGAAAAAAGCCGACTGGCAAAGGCGGCTCGACAATGCGGCTGGATACGGAGCGGGCCTATCGGGTCTTGAAGGCGGCGTCCGCCGCCGCTCGCGTAGCCTGGCGCGCCCCGATCGCCTGTTCGAGCCGCGCGATCTCCGCCTTCAACATGGAGATGCGCTCTTGAAGCTCCGGCGACGAGAGGTCATCGAGGCTCTGCCCCATCTCATGAGCCGCTGGCGGCTTTCGCTTCGGCCCGAAGACTGATTCCTCGTCGAACGCCGGCATGAAGCCTCCCACGTCAGGCGGCGGCGATGAATCCGCCGCCGAGCACGCGCGCCCGTGGGTCCACGGACTCGTAGAAGACGCAGGCCTGGCCCGGCGAAACGCCGCTCTCTGGCTCGAAGAACTCGACCTCCCCGTCGGAGAATAGCAACGCCGGCGCCGGGGCGCGCGTCGAACGCACCCGCGCCGCGATCGGGAGCCCCTCGGGCGGCAGGTCGGCGAGCCCACCGTCGCCAATCCAGTTGACCTCCCGGAGCCGAAGGCGCGTCCTCGCAAGGGCCGAGCGCGGACCGACGATCACGCGCGCGCTGGCCGCGTCGAGCGCGACGACGTAAAGCGGCTCCGTCGCGGCGATGCCGAGCCCGCGCCGCTGGCCGATCGTGTAATGGATGATCCCGGCGTGGCGGCCGATCGCCCGGCCGTCGATATGGACGACGTCGCCGGGAGCGGAGGCGCCGGGCATCAGCCGCTCGATCATGTCGCTGTAGTGCCCCGCGGGGACGAAGCAAATGTCCTGGCTATCGGCCTTGTCGGCGTTGATAAGCCCGTGCCGGCGAGCAAGCTCCCGTACATGCGCCTTTTGCAGGCCGCCCAGAGGGAAGCGCAATCGCCGAAGCTGCTCGCGTGTGGTCGCGAACAGGAAATAGCTCTGGTCGCGCTCGGGATCGGCGGCGCGGTAAAGCGCGCGGCCGCCGCGGCCGTCGTCCCGCGAGACGACATAATGCCCGGTGGCCAAGAGGCCAGCCCCGAGGTCGTTCGCGGCGGCGAACAGATCCTCGAACTTCATGTGCTGATTGCAAGCGACGCAAGGAATAGGGGTCTCGCCCGCGACATAGGCGCGGGCGAAGGGCGCGATGACTTTCTCGCGAAAGCGCTGCTCGTAGTCGAGGACATAGTGGGGAAAGCCGAGCCGGGCGGCGACGTCCCGCGCGTCATGGATATCTTGCCCCGCGCAGCACGCCCCTTTGCGGTGGGTCGCCTCCCCATGGTCGTAGAGCTGCATCGTGAGGCCGACCACGTCGTAGCCTTGCTCAACGAGCATTGCCGCCACGACAGAGGAATCCACGCCCCCAGACATCGCCACGACCACGCGCGTGTCGGCCGGGGCCTTGCCGAGGCCAAGGCTGTTGAGCGGGGCGGCGACAAAAGGCGCAAGCATCATAGTCATCCGGCGGGGCCGGTCGGTTGCGGGTCGGGCTCACGCCCGGAAGCAAGACCCATATAGGAAAAGGATGACCGAGGCCAAGTTTCTCCGGCGCCCCGGCCAGATTGTCCGGCTGGCGCGGGACCTTCCCCGCGCTTCTCAATTCGACCTCGGCGCCCCCGGTTGCGATGAGCAGGCCAGATCAAGGATGTCTTCCGCCGCAAGCTGGCCATGCGGTCCGGAGTCGCCGGCAGAAGACGCAAGAATCACAAACTCGTCGGTTGTGGTGTGGGCCTGCGTCACGAAGATCGTGAGTAGAGCCCGGTTTCGGACCCGCCCTGCAAGTCCCTCAGCAGCCAGACGGAAGGGGTAGATCCCATCGAGGTACTTTTTTCCGGTGCGAAAGGCCCAGAGCCGGGCCCCTGGAACGATGTCGCCAACGCGCTCCCAGACGCCGATCGGCAATCGCTCGGCGACCGACGTGAGCGCTCGCTTGGCGGATGGCGCGAGGCACCCCAAGTGAATGTGCAGCTGATCCTGGCTACGGTTGAGAGCCGAGTTGACGGCAAGCGCAAACTGGTTGGGCCGAGGCTCGCGGCCTTTTTCGCGAAAGAGCGAACGCGCCCGCCAGGCGGCCTCGAAGAAATTCGGCGCGTCCTGCGATTGCAGCCACGGATCTTCGACCCCGACGACTTTCCGCGTTGGCGCGAGTATCGTGTCTGGGGGGCCGAACGGCGCGCGCAAAACGACATATCCCCTGTCTTCGCCGCCCGACAAGTCGACCATGACACAGGGAAACGGTGCGCCGATCAGCTTGAAGTCGGCGACGCAGGCGCGAACCGTGTGCCAAAGAGCCATGCGGCCGGGCGAGGCCGCCAGCACCGCAAACGCGGAGAGCGCCAAAACGGAGATAACCGCTCCGATAAAGAAGCAAATATCCAACCCGCGCTGCCTTTTGCGCGTAGAAAAGTTGCGTCCGCCAGCGCCGTGGCTGGCCGCAATAGCGGCTCGACAAGATTCCGCGCAAGAGACGGGTGCGACAGACACTTTCGATACACTGCGGCAGGATTGAGATGACGCCGAAACCCTGACCGTGCGGCTGCGATGCGCCTGGCCGCTCATCGTCTCGCGAAGGCGCCGAAACTTGACCAAGCGCGATCCCGTCCAGGCTTTGATTCTTAGGTCTCGTCAGCGCGCCAGTTGGCGCCGAAACCTGATTTAGCTTAAGCCGACAACAGTTAGAGGGCGGTCGGGTCCGTCTGAAGGAGGGGGCAGGTGAAGATCGCCATGGTCGGCTCCGGTTACGTGGGGTTGGTTTCCGGCGCGTGCTTTGCGGATTTCGGCTACCGCGTCGTTTGCGTCGATGCTGATGCGGCGAAAGTGCGTAGCCTGGAGCTGGGACAGATATCGATTTACGAGCCTGGGCTCGATCAACTTGTCGCGAGCAACGCCGCGGCGGGGCGATTGTCGTTCACGACGATCCTCGGCGAAGCCGCGAGCGACGCCGACATCGTTTTCATCGCCGTCGGAACGCCGTCCAGACGCGGCGACGGTCACGCCGACCTTCGCCATGTTTTCACCGTCGCGGCCGAAGTCGCGGCTCAAATCTCCGATTACAAGGTCATCGCCATCAAGTCGACGGTGCCGGTCGGAACAGGCGACAAGGTCGAGGAGATCATCCGCCAGACAAAATCTCCGTCGCTGTTCTCGGTTGTGTCCAACCCCGAGTTCCTGCGGGAGGGCGCGGCGATCGAGGACTTCAAAAGACCGGATCGTGTCGTCGTCGGAGTTCCCGACGATCGTTCCCGAGCCGTGATGGAAGCTCTTTATCGTCCGCTGTCGCTCAATCGAGCGCCGGTGCTTTTCACCGATCGGCGGAGCTCCGAGATCATCAAATACGCGACCAACGCCTTCCTCGCGACGAAGATAACCTTTATCAACGAGGTTGCGGACCTGTGCGAGCGGGCCGGGGCGGACGTGCAGCAGGTTGCGCGCGGCATCGGTCTCGACGGGCGAATTGGGCCGAAGTTCTTGAACTCCGGCCCCGGCTACGGCGGCTCCTGCTTTCCAAAAGACATATCCGCCCTCATCAAGACGGGGAGTGATTTCGAAGCGCCGCTGCGGATTGCAGAGACCGTCTCGCTCGTCAACGAGGAGCGCAAGCGCGCCATGGGCCGCAAGGTGATCAAGGCCTGCGGCGGCAGCGTGAAGAACTGGACCATCGCGCTCCTCGGGCTCGCGTTTAAACCCAACACAGACGACATGCGCGAGGCGCCGTCCATCACCATCATTCAAGTCCTGAAGGACGCCGGGGCGATCATCCGGGCCTACGATCCCAAGGCGATGGAAAACGCGAAAGCCGTCATCGACGACATCAAGTACGCTGCAAGCGTCGAGGCCTGCCTCGATGGGGCGGACGCGATGGTGCTCGTCACCGAATGGGACATGTTTCGCGCGCTCGACATCGGTGAAATCAAGCGACGCCTTAGGCAGCCGATCGTCGTTGACCTCCACAATGTCTATCGGCCGGACGAAATGAAAGCGGCCGGCATGACCTATGTCGGCATTGGGCGTGGATGATAGGGGCGAACGGAGCGTGAGCCGGCTGGCGCTCGCGGGACGGAGCGTCCTCGTTACGGGAGCGGCCGGCTTCATCGGCTTCTTCGTCGCCAATCGCCTGCTCGCGGCGGGCGCCGAGGTTGTCGGAGTGGACAACCTCAACGGCTACTACGACGTCGCGCTTAAGGAGGCGCGGCTCAAGGAGCTGGCGAAGTTTCCCGCCTTCGCCTTTTCATGCAACGATCTCACTGACCACGGCGCGATCGATGCGGCTTTCAAGGCTCGGCAGCCTGAGTTTGTGGTCCATCTTGCGGCGCAGGCGGGCGTGCGCTACTCGCTCGTCAATCCGCACGCCTATGTCGCTTCCAACGTCGACGGCTTCCTGACAATTCTGGAGGCGTGCCGGGCGCGTTCGGTGCGGCACCTCATCTACGCCTCGTCAAGCTCGGTGTACGGCGCGGAAAGCAAGCTCCCCTTCCGGGAGGACGACCCTGCGGTCACGCCGGTCTCGCTCTACGCGGCGACCAAGCGGGCGAACGAGCTTATGGCGGAGACCTACGCCCATCTCTTCGACATCCCGACGACGGGTTTGCGATTCTTCACGGTCTACGGTCCCTGGGGCCGGCCAGACATGGCCTACTTCTCCTTCACCAAGGCCGCTTTCGAGGGCCGGCCGATCGACGTGTTCAACGACGGCAAAATGCGAAGGGACTTCACTTACGTCGACGACGTGACCGAGGCGGTCTGCCGTCTCATCGACGAGGCGCCGCCGCTCGCAGCCAAGACGCTCGGGCTCGCAATCAAGAGCCCGCATCTCATTTATAACGTCGGCAACCACACGCCCGTCGAACTCTCCGAATTCATTGCCGTCATCGAGGGGACGACCGCGCGGAGAATCAAGCAGCGCAATCTGCCCATGCAGCCGGGGGACGTCCCCGCGACCTACGCCGACGTGGACCGCCTTGCTCGCGTCACCGGCTTCGCGCCAAGAACGCCCTTGGCCGAGGGAATCGGCCGCTTCGTCGCCTGGTACCGGAAATTCTACGGAGTTTGAGGGGAAGGCGCGGCGCTCGCCGGCGACAAAAAAGCCGGGACAACAGTCCCGGCTCAATTCTCCCACCAAACGAACCGCTTTTCGCGCTTTTTGAAAGGCTCTTTCGTCCGCCACGATCTGTTCTCTGGCGAACGTGACCTCATCTGCCTAAATCGAACAAAGGCGCGCGGCAACGCGACGCGTCGCCGCAGGGTCGCGCGTCACCGCGTCCGGAGATAGGCGCGCCAGCCGCCGTATCTGGAGATGTCCTCCGCCGCCTTCACGGCTTCGGCCTCCACGAGGAAGCCCTTGACCTCATCGCCGTCCGCGAGCCGCACCGCGCCAATTCCGAGCGGACACGGAATTCTTGCTACGAAAGCCCCGAATGCAGCTGGCGCCAGCGACCAGACCTCGACCTTGATCGCGGCGCCGGCGCCGCCCGCCACCCTCAGCATCCCCGGCTTCGGCGGCGACGTCGCGAGCGCGAAGAGGCGATAGTCCTTGCTCGTCTCGGCCTCGCGCAAGAACGTCGCGCCAAGCTCGACGAGTTCGTGGTTGAGCGGCAGGCCCGCGAGATGCGCCCCGACGACCGATAGAGCGAGGCGGCCTGCCGGGACGCGCACGGGTGCCCGCGGGGGCGCCTTTGGCGGATGGCCGGTCGCGCCCATGGGCGCGCCCGAGCGCGCCTGGATCGCAGCGGCGACGCCGGCGAGAAGTCCGTCAGCGCCGGACCGTCCAATCAGGGTGACGCTCGAAGGCAGGCCGTCGCCGCGCACGCCCGACGGGACGGCGATGGCGCTGAGATCGAGCAGGTTGACGAAATTGGTGTAGGTTCCGAGGCGCGAGTTGAGGCGGATGGGGTCCGCCTCAACCTCGGCGACGGTATAGGGCCGGGGAATTGTCGGGACCAGCATCGCGTCGAACGCGCTCCACGCGCCCTGCGTCCTGCGCTTCAAGTCGGCGAGTTTGTAGAAAGCCTCAAAGGCCGCTACGGCGTCATATTTGCCTCCGGCCTCGATGATGGCGCGCGTCACGGGGTGCAGCGCGCCCGGGTCCTTTTCGATGAGCGGCTTGGTCGCCGCGTAGCGCTCGGCGACCCACGGCCCCTCGTACAAGAGCTTGGCGACCTCGGCGAAGGGCGCGAAGTCGAACTCGACGAGGCTGAGGCCGAGCGCATCCGCCAACTTGAGATCGCGCGCAAAAGCCGCCTCAGCCTCCGCGTCGCCGAAGAACTCGAGCTGGTCGGCCCGCGGGACGCCGAGGCGCAAGCCGTTCGGGACCGCCGAGAACGCGGGCGGCGGGAAGGGGCGCGACCAGACGTCTTTCTCGTCATAGCCGCACGCCACCTCGAACGCCGCAAAGGCGTCCGCGACGTCGAGCGCGAAAATGGACACGGTGTCGAGCGTGCGGCAGGCGGGAACGACGCCGGACGCCGACAGGGCGCCGAGCGAGGGCTTGAGGCCGACGATTCCGTTCAGCGCGGCCGGCGCGCGGCCCGAGCCCGCCGTGTCCGTTCCGAGCGAAAAGGGAACGAGACCGGCCGCGACCGCGGTCGCTGAGCCCGAACTCGAGCCGCCGGGAATGAGATCGGGGCGGAGCGCGTTGCGCGGGACGCCGTACGGCGAGCGGACGCCGACGAGGCCAGTCGCGAACTGGTCGAGGTTCGTCTTGCCGATGACGATGGCGCCGGCCCGCTCCAGCCTCTCGACCACGAAGGCCGAGCGCTCGGGCTCATAATGGAACGCGGGGCAGGCCGCGGTCGTCGGCAAACCGGTGACGTCGATATTGTCTTTGACCACGAACGGCACGCCGAACAGCGGCTTGCCGGCGGGGCCCTCCGCCTGCGCTCGCTCGGCGATGGCGAGCGCTTCCGCCTTGGGCCGCACGGAGATGAAAAGGGCCGGATCGCCGTGGCGGTCGATGCGCGCGTAAGCCTCCTTGATGGTCGCGGCGAGGCTTTTTCCTTGCGTATGCGCGGCGAGGAGGTCGGCGATTGTATCCGTCATCGGTTTTTCGGCTCCGTGCGCGGCGGGTCAAATGTCCAACGCCGCCGCGGCAGGATGCAAGAGGCAGGCAGAGACGCGGTGACGCAGCTGTGGGCGCCTTCGCGGGGAAATGCCGAGCGACCCGCCCAACATTCATGCGCGGCGCCGAAAGATAAGGCGACGCCTGCAGCGAACGCCTCCGCACGCGCTTATCCAGACCGCCCGGCACGGACTTTGCAACCGTTGGGGGCGAAGGGATCGGCCTGCCCTCTCGCCCCCTCGCCATCAGAGGATGACGCTCATGACCGCCTCAGCCATCTCCCGACGCACGCTTCTCAAGACCGCCGCCCTTGGCGCCGCCGGCGCCACCCTCGACCTTGGCGCAGCGAGCCGGGCGTTGGCGGCCAAGGAGCTCATAATCGGCGTCGTCTATGTCGGCGCGCGCGACGATTTCGGCTGGAACCAGGCGCACGCCGTCGCAATCAAGGCGCTCAAGACAGTGCCGGGCGTCAAGGTTGTGGAAGAGGAGAACGTGCCCGAGACGGATGCGGTCTCGAAATCGATGGAGTCGATGATCAACCTCGACGGCGCCGGGCTCATTCTGGCGACATCATTCGGTTACTACAAACCTTTCGTCCTCGACCTCGCCAAAAAATACCCGGACGTCGAGTTCCGTCACGCGGCGCCTTTGTGGAACGGGGCCACGGACCCGAAGAACGCCGGCTCCTATTTCGGCTACCTCAATCAGGCGCACTATGTGAACGGCGTCGCCACCGGTCTGTGCACCAAAAAGAACAAGATCGGCTTCGTGGCGGCGAAGCCGATCGCGAGCGTTCTCAGCAACATCAATTCCGTCCTTCTCGGGGCGCGCTCGACCAACCCGCATGCGACGGTGCAAGTCATTTTCACCGGCGACTGGTCGATGCCGGTGCGCGAGGCCGAAGCCGCGAACGCGCTGGTCGACGCCGGCTGCGACGTCATCACCTGCCATGTGGATGGGCCGAAGGTCGTCATCGAGACGGCGGAGAAGCGCGGGGTGATGTCCTGCGGCCACAACGCGAACCAGGCGCCCCTCGCGCCCAAGGGCTTCATCACCGGCGCCGAGTACAAATGGATCACGATTTACAAGGGCTACGCCGACTATCTCGCGGAAGGAAAGCCTTTGCCGAACTTCCTCGTCGGGGGGTACGAGCACGACTTTGTCCAGAACACGCCGTTTGGCGCGGCGGCCACCGAGCCGGCGAAGAAGGCGGCGCTCGCGGCCATTGAGGGATTGAAGGCCGGGAAGCCGATCTACGTCGGGCCGCTCAAGGACAACAAAGGCAAGGTTGTGATCGACAAGACCTACGGCAATCTCGATCCCTTCCTCGACAAGATGGACTACCTCCTCGAGGGCGTCGTCGGCTCCACTACCTGACGGCAGGGAGCGGCCCGGTGTCCGACGCGCCCATCGCAAACGTCTCAGGCGGCATCGTCGAGGTTGGAAGCCCGCGCCCCGCGTCCGATTTGGCGATTCGGCTGCGCGCCAGCTCGGAGTATGTGGTCATTCCGATGCTGGCGCTCGCCATCGCGGCGGGCCTGTTTGCGCTTTTTCTGCTCGCGATCGGAAAGTCGCCGCTCGACTTCGTCTTTTATGTCTGGCGCGGCGGCTTCGGCACGTCATTCTCCTTCCAGAACACCCTCCAGCGGTCCGCGCCCCTCATCCTGACCGCGCTTGCCGTCGCGATCCCGGCGCGCATCGGCCTCATCATGATCGGCGGCGAAGGAGCGCTGGTGCTCGGCGGCTTCGCCTCGGCGGTTCTGGCCATACCGCTCATTGGTCATGCGCCCCCGATGCCGACGCTCATCGTCATGGCGACCTTTGCGATGCTCGTCGGCGGATTCTGGGTCGGCATCGCCGGCTTTCTTCGCTACGCGCGCGGCGTCAACGAGACGATCTCGTCGCTGCTCTTGTCTTATATCGGCATCGCCATCATGAACTTCTTCGTCGAAGGCGCGTTGCGCGATCTTTCCGATCCCAACAAGCCTTCGACCAAACCGCTCGGAAAGGCCTACATGATCAGCACGATCCCGGGCACCGAGGTCCACTGGGGACTGGTGTTCGGCCTCGCGCTCTGCGTCGGGCTCTACTTCCTGATGACGCGCACGACCTTCGGCTTCGCTGCGCGCGTCACCGGCGGCAATTTTCGCGCCGCGCTCGCGCAGGGGCTGCCGGTCGGTCGGCTGATCGTCGCCTGTTCGGCCATCGCGGGCGCTTGCGCGGGCCTTGCCGGTTTCTTTGAGGTTGCTGCGATTCAGGGACGCGCCAACGCGTCGCTCGCCGCGGGCTACGGCTTCACCGGCATTCTCGTGTCGTTCCTCGCCCGGCACAATCCGCTCGCGATCCCGGCGGTTGCGATCCTGTTCGGCGGCATCGTCGCTTCGGGCGGCCTCATCCAGCGGCGCATGGACTTGCCCGACGCGACGGTCCTCGTACTCCAGGGCCTCATCTTCGTCGTCCTGCTGACGTCCGAGACGCTGTATGGGCGGTTCGCGATCTTCAAGCCGGCCGGCGAAAGGGACCGGACATGAACGCGGCGTTCGACACGGTCCTCATCGCAATGTTGGGCGGCGCCATCCGCGTTTCGACGCCCTTCATGTTCGTCGCGCTCGGCGAATGCCTCACGGAAAAGTCGGGGCGGGTCAATCTCGGCCTCGAGGGCACGCTGGTCTTGGGCGCGATGGTGGCCTACGCCTTCTCCTATCACACCGGCTCGCCATGGCTCGGGGTGCTGGCGGCCGGCGTCGCTGGATCGGTCCTCGGCGCTATGCACGGGTCGATCTGCGGCCTTCCTCGGGTCAACGACGTCGCAGTCGGCATCGCCATGATGCTGTTCGGCGTCGGCGTCGCCTTCTTTTTCGGCAAGCCGTACATCCAGCCGAACGCCCCGCAGCTCGCTTCGATCCCCATGGGCTTCTGGGCCGCCAGCGCAAGCGTCAGAAGCGCGCTGCAGGTGAACCCGCTCTTCTTCGTCGGCATCCTGATCGCCTTCATCATGGCGTGGTCGCTGCGCAACACGCGCTGGGGCCTCATCGTCCGCACTGTCGGCGACAGCGCGCCCGCCGCGCGCGCCATAGGCATCTCGGTCAATGGCGTGCGCCTGCTGACGACGACGGTCGGCGGCTTTCTCGCCGGCGTTGGCGGTGCGTTTCTGTCGCTCTCCTATCCTGGCTCCTGGAACCAGGGCCTCTCGTCCGGGCAGGGCCTCATGGCCGTCGCGCTCGTCATATTCGCGCGCTGGAACCCCCTGCGCTGCGTCGTCGCCGCGCTTCTGTTCGGCGCCGCGGGCGCGCTGGGCCCATCGCTTCAGGCGATCGGCGTGACGGAAGGCTACTACTTCTTCAACGCCGCGCCTTACATCCTGACGCTCGCCATTATGATCGCGACCTCGAGCGCGAAGCATTCCGCCCGCGACATGCCCGGCGAACTGGCGATGGCGAGATAGAGAGGCGCAGACGTGCCGACCTACGACGCCGATCCCTATCCCTGGCCCTGGAACGGCGACTTGAGGGCGGAGAACACGGCCATCGTCGTCATTGACATGCAGACGGACTTCTGCGGCAGGGGCGGCTACGTCGATGCAATGGGCTACGATCTCTCGCGCACCCGCGCGCCGATCGAGCCGATCCGAGCGCTGCTCGAAGCCGCACGGGCCAAGGGCTACCATGTCATCCATACGCGTGAGGGCCATCGGCCGGACCTCGCGGACCTGCCCGCGAACAAGCGCTGGCGCTCGCAGCGCATCGGCGCGGGCATCGGCGACAAGGGCCCATGCGGGCGCATCCTCGTGCGCGGCGAGCCGGGCTGGGAAATCATCGACGAATTGAAGCCGCTTCCCGGCGAGGTCGTGATCGACAAGCCCGGCAAAGGGTCGTTCTGCGCGACCGATTTGGAACTCATCCTGCGCACGTGCGGCGTCGACAACATCGTGCTGACCGGCATCACAACCGACGTCTGCGTGCACACGACAATGCGCGAGGCCAACGACCGCGGCTTCGAGTGTCTCCTGCTCGAGGACTGTTGCGGCGCCACCGATTTCGGCAACCATTTGGCGGCGATCAAGATGGTCAAGATGCAGGGCGGCGTCTTCGGCGCTGTCGGCTTGTCAAAACCGTTCATCGGGGCGATGCCATGACGGAGGCGCGCGCTCCTTCCCTCGAAACGATCGGTATGAGCAAGACGTTCGGCTCGCTGCGCGCGTTGCAGGACGTGTCGATTGAGGTTCCTGCGGGATCGTTTCACGCCCTCCTTGGCGAGAACGGCGCGGGGAAGTCGACGCTCGTCAAATGCATCATGGGCTTCTACACGCCGGACAAGGGCTCCCTCCTCATCAACGGCGCCGAGGTCACGGTGCGCAACCCGCGCGACGCGCAGGCGCTCGGCGTCGGCATGGTCTATCAGCATTTCACGCTCGTCCCGGCGCTTACGGCCGCCGAGAATCTCGTGGTGAGCCGCGCCGACGCGCCGGCGGTCATCGACTGGCGTAAGGAGCGAAAGGCGCTCGACGCTTTTCTCGCCCGCATGCCGTTCCGGGTGCCGCTCGACAAGCCGGTCTCGTCCCTGGCGGCGGGCGAGAAGCAGAAGCTCGAGATTCTGAAGCTCCTCTATCTGAACCAGCGCTTCCTCATCCTCGACGAGCCCACCTCAGTGCTGACTCCGGGCGAGGCCGACGAGATCCTCGGCCTCCTGCGCGACATGGCGCACCGCAAGGAAATCACGGTCGCGATGATCAGCCACAAGTTCCGCGAGGTCGAGGCGTTCTGCGACGACTTCACGGTGTTGAGACGCGGCGCCCGAGTCGGCGGCGGCAAGGTCGGCGCGGTTCCGACCCGGGAGATGGCGGCGATGATGATCGGCGACGCGGTCGTGCGGCCGTCGGCTGCGCGCGCCGTCGCCCCGAAGAGCGGCACGGCGCTCGAGATCGCCGGCCTCTTCGCGGAAAACGACGCGGGACGCGACGCCGTCGCCGGCTTCGACCTCAGGGTTAAGGCGGGCGAGATCGTCGGCATCGCGGGCGTCTCGGGCAACGGTCAGAGCGAGCTGGTCGAGGCGCTGTCGGGGCAGCGCCCGATCCGGCTCGGCCAGGTGCTCATCAACGACCACGACTTCGAGCCGACGCGCGACCATTTCGACAGGTTCAAGGTCTTCGGCCTGCCAGAGGAGCCCCTGAAGAACGCCTCGGTGCCGACCATGACGGTCGCCGAGAACATGGCCTTCCGCAAGTTCGACAAGGCGCCCATGTCGCGCATGGGGTTCTGGCTGTCGCGCGAGCCGATGCGGGCGCAGGCGCGCGACCTGATCAGCCGCTACAACGTCAAGACGCCTTCGACCGAGACGCCGATCCGCGATCTGTCCGGCGGCAACGTGCAGCGCGCGGTGCTTGCGCGGGAGCTTTCCGGCGAAGTCGACGTGCTGATCGTCGCCAATCCTTGCTTCGGCCTCGACTTCGCTTCCGTCGCCGACATCCGCGCGCAGATCATCGAGCAGCGCAACCGCGGCGCCGCGGTGCTGCTCGTGTCCGAGGATCTTGATGAGATCCTGGAGCTTTCCGACCGCATCGCCGTCATGTCGGGGGGCAAGGTCGCCTATCTCACCGACGCCGCGCAGGCCGACCGGACCACGATTGGCCGCCACATGGCCGGGCATTGATGATCGAGGTCCCGGCCAATCCGTTTCCCTTTCGCTTCGATCCGGAGCGGACCGCGCTTGTCATCATCGACATGCAGCGCGACTTTCTGCAGCCGGGCGGTTTCGGCGACGCGCTCGGAAACGATCTCGCGCCGGTCGTGGAGATCGTGCCGACGGTCGCCGAGCTCATCCGGACGTTCCGGGACAAGGGCTGGCCGATTCTCCATACGCGCGAGAGCCACCTTCCTGACCTCTCTGACTGCCCGCCCGCGAAGCGAGCGCGCGGCCTTCCCTCGCTGCGTATCGGCGACGAGGGGCCGATGGGCCGGATCCTCGTCCGAGGCGAGCCCGGCAACGCCATCGTCGACGCCTGCGCCCCCGCGCCGGATGAGATCGTGATCGACAAGCCTGGCAAGGGCATGTTCTATGCGACCAAGGTCCATTCGATTCTCGCCGAACGCGGCGTGACGCATCTCGTCTTCGCCGGAGTGACGACGGAGGTTTGCGTCCAGACGTCCATGCGCGAGGCGAACGACCGCGGCTACGAGTGTCTTTTGATCGAGGACGCGACGGCGAGCTATTTTCCCGCCTTCAAGACCGCGGCCATCGAGATGATCCGCGCCCAAGGCGCAATTGTCGGCTGGACGACGCCGCTCGCAGCGTTCAAGAAAGCCGTCGCATGAATTCCAATGAGTTCGACCCCGAGGCGCTGATCGCCGCCATGGCGCCGCTGCTCGGCTTGACGCTGACGGCGGAGTCGCGCGCCGAGGTCGCGCTGCATTTGAAGATCGCCGCCGAGCAGGCGAAGCTTCTTCTGTCCGCGCATGTCGAAGACGACGCCGAGCCCGCGCCGGTCTTCCGCCCATGACCGACGAAATTCTCGACGGCTCGGCCGCGGCGATCGCCAACGCGGTGAAGACCGGCGCGGCGAGCGCGCTCGAAATCGCGCGCGCGGCGCTCGCCCGCATCGAGGCGCGAAACGGCGCGCTCGGCGCGTTCACTGACGTCACGGCGGACCGGGCGCTCGCCAAGGCGGAGGCGATCGACGCGGCTCGGGTGCGCGGCGAAAAGTTGGGGCCGCTCGTCGGCGCGCCTTTTGCGGTCAAGAACTTGTTCGACGTCGGGGGCTTGCCGACCCGCGCCGGGTCAAAAATCAATCGGGAACGCAGGCCGGCCGCGAAGGACGCTTTCCTCGTCACGCAGCTCGAGAAGGCGGGCGCGGTGCTCGTCGGCGCGCTCAACATGGGCGAATACGCCTACGACTTCACGGGTGAGAATTCGCACGACGGCCCGTCGCGCAATCCGCACGACCTCGGCTGGATGTCCGGCGGATCATCCGGCGGGTCGGGCTCGGCTGTCGCAGGCGGCCTCGCGCCAATCACGCTCGGCTCCGACACCAACGGCTCGATCCGCGTGCCGAGCTCCTTCTGCGGCGTGTTCGGGCTGAAACCCACTTACGGCCGGCTCTCGCGCGCCGGGACCTTTCCGTTCGTCGCCAGCCTCGACCATCTCGGCCCGTTGGCCCGCTCGGTCGCCGACCTCGCGCTCGCCTATGACGCGATGCTGGGACGCGACGACGCTGACGCGGCGCAGGCGGACATTGCGGCCGTGGCGGTCTCGCCTTCGCTCAATCAGGGGATCGCAGGGCTCCGCATCGCAAAGCTCGGCGGCTATTTCACGCGCTCGGCCGAGCCGTCCGCGCTTGCCGCCGTCGATGCGGTGGCGAAAGCGCTGAAAGCCGAACGCATGGTCGAGTTGGCGAAGGCCGAGCGCGCCCGCGCCGCCGCCTATCTCATCACTATGGTCGAGGGCGGCGCTCTTCACCTCGAGCGCTTGCGCACGCGCGCCGCGGACTTCGATCCGGACGTACGCGATCGGCTGATCGCCGGGGCATTGCTGCCAGGCGCCTGGGTCGCGCAGGCGCAGAAATTCCGGCGCATGTTTCGCAAGCAAGCGCTCGCGCTCTTCCGCGAGGTCGATATTCTGCTGGCGCCTGCGACGCCTTGCCGGGCCCCGCGCATCGGCCAGAAGACGATCGTTCTCGACGGCAAGGAGATGCTGGCGCGGCCGAACATCGGGCTCTTCACCCAACCTATTTCCTTCATTGGCCTGCCGGTGGTCGCGGCGCCGCTGTGGACGGAGGGAGAAAAGCTGCCGATCGCCGTCCAGATCATCGCGCCGCCGTGGCGAGAGGATCTGGCGCTGCGCGCCGCGCGCGTCCTGGAAGAAGAGGGCGTCGCCCGCGCGCCGGTTGCGAAGTGGGAGCCGTAGGCGGCCATGTCGGAAGCCAGCCAAGCGCGCTGGGCGAGCCGTAACGGCGCCAAGGCCGCCGTGCGCAATCGGATTTGGGAGAGGCTCGTCGAGACCGGCGTCAACGTTGGTCCCGCCTTCGACCGCATCCCAAATTTCGTCGGCGCCGACGTCGCCGCCAAGAGGCTCAGCGAACTCGAGGTGTGGAAACAAGCGCGGGTCGTCAAGTGCAACCCCGACCCGCCGCAGATCCCGGTGCGGCTGCGCGCGCTCTATGACGGCAAGCTTCTGTTCTCGCCCGTGCCCTGCCTCACGAAAGGCTTTCCCTATCTGCGCATCGATCCTGAGAAGCTGACGGCCAAGGGAATCGACTTCGAGACCGCCGCAGTGGCGCAGGGCTTCATGGAGCATGGCGAGCCGGTCGGCTTCGAGGAGATGCCGAAGCTCGACTTCTGCGTCGTCGGCTGCGTGGCCGTGACGCGGCGCGGCGGCAGAACGGGCAAGGGCGCCGGTTTCGCCGACCTCGAGCACGGGATCTTTCGCGAGCTCAGGCTTGTCGATGATCGGACGCCGATCGCGACGACGGTCCATTCCTCGCAAGTGGTGGACGACGCCGAAGTCGTCATGGAGAGCCACGATTCGGCGCTGAGCTACATCGCGACCGAACTTGAACTCATCGCCACCCGGACGCCCTATCCGCAGCCGGGAGGCGTCGCCTGGGACAAGATCCGCCCCGACCAGTTCGCGGACATCCCTTTCTTGAGCGCGCTGCGCGACTCCATTGAAAGCCGCAAGCGGTGACGATCGACGATCCAGGGACGAAGGCAGAGGTGGAGGCGGCGTTCGCGGCTTACGAACAGGCGCTGGTCGCGAACGACGTGGCGGCGCTCGACCGCTTCTTCCTGCCGACCGAAGCCGCGATCCGCTATGGGGCTGGCGAGAATCTCTATGGTTACGAGGCCATCAAGGCTTTTCGCGCCGCGCGCTCGCCGATCGGGCTCGGGCGGGAGCTGGAGAAGACCCGCATCGTCGCCTACGGCCGGGATTGCGCGGTGGCAGCGACCCTCTTCCGCCGGGAGAGCGCGCCGGGCAAAATTGGCCGGCAGACGCAGACCTGGATCCGTTTTCCCGAGGGCTGGCGAATCGTCGCCGCCCACGTCAGCGTCATCGACGATCCGGGCGCATGAGCGCGCGTCTCGTCAACGTCATCCTTCTGCCGACGGACGGACGGCCCGCCGCTCCGCCGGTGGACATCGCGATTGACGACGGGCGCATCGCCGCGATTTCGCCGGCGTCCGGTGCGCCGCAGCGGCGGCTGCTCGCCCTGCCGGCGCTCGTTAACGCCCACGATCATTGCCGTCCGCTGTCGCCAACCTCGTTCGGCGCGGCGGCAAAGCCGCTCGAGACCTGGCTCCTGCGCCTCGCCGCGATGCCGGCCATCGACCCCTATCTCGGCGCGCTTGCGGCGTTTGCGCGCGCGGCGCGCGGCGGCGCCGGCTCGGTCATGGCGCACTATACCCGCTTTCACGGGCCGATGTCGCCCGCCGACGAAGCCCGCGAGATCGCCCGCGCCGCGGCGGACGTCGGCGTGCGCGTCACGCTCGCCGTCTTCATGCGTGATCGCAATCCGCTCGTCTACGGCGAGAGCAAGAGCGTCACGGCCGCCCTGCCCTCCCGTGCGCGCGAAACGATCAAGGCGCAGTTCCTCGCGCCCATGCCCTCGATCGAGGAGCAGATCGCGCGCGTGGAGGCGATCGCGGCCGCGGTCGATAGCCCGACCTTCTCGATCCAGTTCGGTCCCAACGGGCCGCAATG
>DATJXI010000189.1:0-5197 GCA_035500275.1 Roseiarcus sp.
CGGCCTTGAGGTTTCCGGCCGTAACCGGCGTTTTCGCGCGCGTATACCCCGCGACCATTCGGCCCAGCCGAGCCTCAAGATCGGAAAGATCGGTGGCGAGGCAAAATACGGCCATGACCTCGGACGCCGCCGCGATTTCGAATCCGTCCTCGCGCGGAAAGCCGTTTCCGGCGCCGCCGAGCCCAACCACAATCTCGCGCAGGGCGCGATCGTTCATGTCGAGCGCGCGCCGCCAAACCATGCGCCGCTGATCGAGCGCGAGCCCGTTGCCCCAATGAATTTGGTTGTCGACCATCGCCGCCAGCAGGTTGTGCGCCGAGGCGATGGCGTGAAAGTCGCCGGTGAAATGGAGGTTGATCGCGTCCCTCGGCGCAACCTGAGCGTAGCCGCCGCCGGTCGCGCCGCCCTTCATGCCGAAGCAGGGGCCGAGCGAAGGCTCTCTCAGACAAATGACGGCTTTCTTGCCGATGCGGTTGAGCGCGTCGCCGAGCCCGACGGTCGTCGTCGTCTTGCCCTCGCCGGCGGGGGTGGGATTGATCGCGGTTACCAGGATGAGCTTGCCGTCAGGCCGTTCTTCATGCCCGGACAGAAACTCGGGCTCGATCTTCGCTATGAAACGGCCGTAGGGAAAGAGGGCGGATTCCGGGACGCCGATTTTCGCGGCGATGTCGGCGATGGGTTTCAGGCGAGCAGCGCGCGCGATTTCGAGGTCGGACAGCATGAATTGGCGATCAAGCCTTGACGGCCGAAAAGGAGAAAACATCCATCCTCATTCGGCGCGAATGGCAAGCTACAATCGCCGCTTGGCCTCATGCAATTTCTGTAGACGCTCGCCTCGGCAGACGGATGAACGGCGCGCCTGGAAATCACGTCCACGCGCGTCAAAAACGTCCCATCACAGTGCCGGCGATTTCGCACTGGAACCCTTCAAGCGCGTGGGAGATCGTCTGGATGTCTCTCACTTTGCTGCGATGGCGCCGGGCGATGATGATCGCGGAGCCCACCCGGGAAGCCACAACATAGGCGTCGGCGCTTTCAAGGGCCGGCGGCGTGTCGTAGATCACCACCCCGTAATTGCGTTGCGCATTTTGCGCCAGATTGAGGAATTCCTTCGAGCTGAGCAGCTCCTGCGGGTGCGGCGCGGTTGCGCCGGCCACAAGCAGCCAGAGGCCGGGCACGATGTCGATTGCGACCGGCGGCGACGCGGCGTCCCTTCGGGTTAGCGCTTCGACCAGCCCCTCGGCCTTGCCGTCCACGCCGAATAGCGAGGCGAGCCGCGGTTTTCTCAGATTTGCGTCGACAAGCAGCGTCGGCACCGCCATCTGCGCAAAGGACAGGGCGAGGTTCGCGGCGAAATGCGTGGCGCCGACGCCCGATCGGGCGCCGATGACCGCGAAGGCGTTTTTGCCTTGCGAGAGCGGTCCGGTCGCGAGCGCCGATCGGACCGAGCGAAACGCTTCCGCTCGCGCGCTGAAAGGCTGGTAGCCGACGACAAGCTCTCGCGAGAAGCGCGCTTCGTCGCTGCCGAAGTTGAGGACAGGATAATTGTAAGTCTTCGACAGAGCGAGAAACAGGCTGTCGCGCCGCACGAGGCCGAGCGTAATCGCCGCCTCACCGAACGTGAGCCCCTTCCGCCGCTGAAAGCCGCGGATCGCCTCAACCTGGGCTTCGCTCAGATTCCCGGCGGCCAGAATCTGCTGCTCGATCGGATCTTTGGAGCTCTGCATCGGCACGACCCCAGAGTCCAACGGGCGAGTTTCGTTAATCGTCATGCGCTCACTAAGCTCTCGCAATAGGGCGTGAACCCGTTCGGCCGAGCGGGCCCAAGATCAGGTGCTGCCCCAATTTCTGTCCCAAACCGTTTCTGCTTCGCGACGTTGCCTGGCGCGGCCGCGAATCTCCGGTTGTTCCCCCAAGCCTACAGACTATCAGAATATCCGTTCGTTGACGACAATAGTGTCGTCAGGCTCCACCTGGTCGTCCAGGGAAGCCGGCACTTCCTCGGTCTGACCATTGGCCTGCTTCCGTTTTATGCGAATGCGCGATTCCGCCCCAAGCGGGCTCAGGCCGCCCGCGATGGAGATCGCCTGCTGAACCGTCAACGGACGCACCAATGGAAATTCTCCTGTGCGACCGACAAAACCATAAACGTAATAGAACGGCACAAGGTCGACGTAGACCTCGTCGTTGTTCTGGATGATGATCCGCTCGCCATTGACGTTTCCAGTCAGCAGATCCTTTGCGTTATACCTCAAGGTGATGGGGCCGTGAGGGCCTTTGCGGCGCAAGACTATGGGTCCGCCGCTCTCCTTCACGCCCCCCGCTCTCGCGAGCAGTTGCGACAGTGTGGTGGTCCGATCAATGGTGTAGGTCCCGGGGACGCCGACCTGGCCCTGCACGCTGGCCTGGGTGCCGAAGCCGGTGACCTCAATAAGCACATGCGGATCCGTGACAATCTGACGGGCGGCGAGCCGCTGCTCGATCGCGCGCGCCAATTGGTCCTCGCTGAGCCCCGCCGCCCTGATGCGGCCCACGTAAGGGAAATTGATCGTGCCGTCCAGCTCCACGCGAGTCGTCGTGTCCATGTCCGGCTGATTGGTAACTTTGATGACCACCACGTCAGAGGTTGTGAGGGTCCTGCCGCCGCCGGCGGCGTCGGCCCCTCCCCCTCCGGCGATCAGGAACCCCAAGGCGGCCCAAAAGAAACCCAGTCGCGTCGTTGTTCGCATCATTGAAGCTCCACGCTCGGACTTCTAGTATGGATTGAAGTTCAATCCTAGCAGAAACAAGCTTTGTGGGGTCGTGTAGGTCGGCGTGACCGACCGGGTATACTGGTAGCTCAAACTCGTCCGAATAAACGGCGTCACCGCGTAGGCCAAGTTTGCGCTAGCCGTGTAGGTGCGGGTACTTTGAAAGACGCCAATGGGCGCCAACGTGTTAACGTCCTGGCCATTGAAACTGTTCGTACTGCGACTTGCGCTTAACGCCGCGGAGAGCGTCACTTTGGGGGTCCACAGGTAGCTGAGCCCGATGCTTGCGTTCTCGTTGACCTGCAGGTTTGCCAAAGTTGCTGTTGAGACCGAAACGACATGCGCGACGGAGCCGCGGACTTTGATTTTTGGCGCCGCTGACCAGTCAAAGGAGAGCGAGTAGATCGGTGTGAATCCGGTCGGAAAGTCCAAGCCGAATGACCTGTTCTTGGATCCAACCGCTCCAATCGAAGCGATCACCGCCAGGTCCGAACTGAAGCTCTTCGTGTACAATAAATTGATCTGATCCTGGAGCACGTTCCTTGTGAGTCCGAGGACGCCGAACGTCGTTGGACGGTCGGGGTATTCCGTTCCTGTCAGCGTCGCCAACAATTCCAAGCTGTTGGTCGCGGTGACCGAGTAATTAACCCCGGTTGAGACAAATATAGTTCGAGAATTATTTAATGCGTTAAGTGTAGTAGAATTGGTAGCATTGCTTACGCCACTATTCAAAACTGCAGAATAGTTGCCTGTAATCGCGCATTTTCCAGTTTCATTAAATGAAACCGTGGTCACAGTATTTATAAGGTTAAAACCGATTTGCTCAGCCGGTAGAGACTGCGCCGCCACGTCGGAAAAAACCAGCCGTCCTGCGCATTTAGAGGTATATACCCAGTTCATCCCAGCGTTTATGTCATGGTGCTGCGTGTCGGAGCTGGGATAGTTCAGGTATCGGTTCATTCCGAACGACGCATCCACAAAGAATTGCTGGCTACCCCAATTGAACTTTGTCGAAGCGCCGAAGTCAGAGATGGATTCCCAGGCTGCTAAGGGTTTCACCGCCATCGGAACATTGTTTATGATCGTGGTAAACGCGCTCGGCGTATTTAGAAAGTTGCTGTTGTATCCGACGCTCTCGGATAGGTGTACCTGAAACGGCAGATCGGCCCAGTTTTCAGGAAGCTTGGGCAACGCCCCGACCAGGATCCCGTTCAGTCCCGCTCCAAGCGAACCCTCCGCCGACGCCTCCTGCGCCTGGGCGACGCTGACGCCGCCAAGCGTGATCAATGCCGCCAGAATGGAAGCGGCCCGCACCATTACGACACTTTGCCCCAGCGCGAGCCCACGCGTTCACACTCCGACCGACGCGGCTCGCCGCGCCCCATCGGCGTCCCGCGCGGCTCCCACCCCTTCCCATTCCTCTCAGTCCCGTCCGGCGACGCGCCTTCCGGCGCGCATTGGCTTCGACCGCAAGCTAAGCGGCTGGCTTCAAGCGGACGCAACTCATCCTCGCCGCCATCCCCCCGCCGAAGCCTGATTTTGGCCTAACACCCCAACGACAAGTCAAAGCGTTGCGCCTCGATCCCACTCCGATTGCAGGACGACGCTCTTTCCCGCCTCCTCTCCAAGCGGCATGCTCTCCATACTCATATCCGACTCGCAGCCACAAGGAGACAAAAGCCACACCTCAGCCAAATTCGAAGCTGGCCTTAAACTAGACACCTCTGTCTAGACTGGCGGAGCCAAGTGCAGTAGTATCCGGCCGCCGTCCTCGCGGGGAGAATCATGAAGTCGCATTACCGGGTCGTGGTGATCGGCGGCGGCGTCGTGGGGGCCTCGGTTCTTTACCATCTCACAAAGTTCGGCTGGACCGACGTCGCGCTCATCGAGCGGTCGGTCCTCACCGCCGGCTCCTCATGGCATGCGGCGGGGGGCTTCCACGCCCTCAACGCCAACCCGAATATGGCGATTCTTCAAGCCTATACGATCGACCTTTTGAAGCAGGTCGAGGCCGAATCCGGCCAGTCCATCGGCATGCACATGACCGGAGGCATCCACGTCGCTTCCGCGCCCGAGCGCTGGGAATGGCTTCAGGCCTCTTACCGTCGATTCCAGGCCATTGGAATCGAGGACGTCCGCCTCGTCGGCGCGGACGAAATCAAGGCGAAATGCCCGATCGTCGACGTTGAGGGGGTGCTCGGCGGCATGTGGGCCGACCGCGAGGGCTACGTCGACACGACCGGCACGGTCTGGGCATACGCGGGCGCGGCGCGCAAGCGCGGGGCGACGGTCATCGAGCACAACCGGGTGCTGGATCTGAAACAACGTCCTGATTCGTCCTGGGAGGTCGTCACCGAACAGGGGACGATCAACGCCGAGCACGTGGTCAACGCAGCGGGCCTGTGGGCGAAGCAGGTCGGCCGGATGGTCGGGCTCGACCTCCCCTT
>DATJXI010000190.1:0-8584 GCA_035500275.1 Roseiarcus sp.
GCGTCGCCCGCCTACTTGGAAGCGCGAGGCCGGCCGCAGCGGCCCTGCGAGCTGACCGGCCACAGCTGCGTGGTGCGTCGCGGGGACAGGGAGGCTGCGCGATGGACCTTCGTCACTGACGAAGGAGAGACGACGGTCGAAGTGAAAGGCAGGTTCGAGACCAACAGCGTCCCGGCGGCGATCGAGGCGGTCGTCCGCGGCGAGGGGATCGTTGTCGCCGCCTATTGGCAGGTTCGCGAGCTCTTGGAAGCCGGAAGCCTGGAAATCGTTTTGCCCGACGCTCGGCTGCGATCGCGGCCGGTTGTCGCGCTTTGGTCTCCGCCACGGCGGCTTCCGACTCGCACGCGCTTGTTCGTCGAGTTCTTGGCGAACAGGCTATCGACGCAGCTGCTCTAGTCGCGCGAAACTGGTCCACCCGCCGGGCAGACGTTCGCCTAAGCCCTGAACCGCACTGGCGCCGACTCCGCGCGCGATCCCATCCTCCGCGTCGCTGACGTCTGAAACGATCCGCCCCTCGCTTAAACCCGCGCGCATATTTCCTCGGGATTGATGAGCAGGAACACGAGACGCACATAAAGCCGTGTGGCTTGTTCTGGCGCGCGAGCGTCTCGATGGCGCCCGGCGTGGACCATTCGCGGCCGAAGACGCTGGCGCTCCACCTCAGCGACCGCCACCCGCCGGCCGGCCCGCCGTCATGCGCCACGTCTTCCGAGATCGCGCTGTCGCGCGCGGCATGTGTGTCGGTGGGGTGGTTCAATCGCCATATTTTCGCCTCCGGGGCCGCCGGAGGCCTCAATGCGCGGCTGCAACTTTGTGTTCCGGACGGAGTTGAACGCGCTTTAGCCGCCGGCGTTGCCGCGCACGTCAAATCTGGTGTACGTGAGACGCTTTGCGGAGGCCGCATTGAACATCCGCCGCGGGGTCAACAAGTGACGAAGCCTGCAACGCCGCTCCTGGATCAGATCCAGTCGCCCGCCGACCTGCGTCTGCTCTCGGCGCGCGAGCTCCACCAACTCGCCGATGAATTGCGCGCCGAAACGATCAGCGCCGTTTCCGTGACCGGCGGACACCTCGGCGCCGGCCTCGGCGTCGTCGAGCTCACTATTGCGCTGCACTATGTGTTCAATACGCCGGTCGACCGGCTCGTCTGGGACGTCGGCCACCAGGCCTATCCGCACAAGATCCTGACCGGACGGCGGGCGCGCATCCGCACGTTGCGTCAGGGCGGCGGCCTCTCCGGGTTCACCAAGCGCGCCGAGAGCGAGTACGACGCCTTCGGCGCCGGCCATTCCTCGACCTCAATCTCGGCCGGGCTCGGCATGGCCGCGGCGCGCGACCTCGCGCAGGCCAACAACAACGTAATCGCGGTCATTGGCGACGGCGCCATGTCCGCCGGCATGGCCTATGAAGCGATGAACAACGCCGGCGCCATGGGCTCCCGGCTCATCGTCATCCTCAACGACAACGACATGTCGATTGCGCCGCCGACCGGCGCGATGTCGGCCTATCTCGCCCGGCTCGTCTCCTCGCACGCGTACCGCTCGTTCCGCGACGTCGCCAAGCAGTTCGCCCGCCGCTTGCCGAGATTCCTCTACGACCGGGCCAAGCGCACCGAGGAATACGGCCGCGGCTTCTTGACCGGCGGGACGCTGTTCGAAGAGCTCGGCTTCTACTATGTCGGGCCGATCGACGGGCACAATCTCGACCACCTGCTGCCTGTGCTCAAGAACGTGCGCGACATGCACGGGGGTCCAGTGCTGGTCCATGTCGTGACCAAGAAGGGCAAGGGCTATCCGCCCGCCGAGGCCGCGGACGACAAGTACCACGGCGTGGCGGCCTTCGACGTCGTGACCGGCGCCCAGGCGAAGCCCAAAAGCAACGCCCCCGCCTACACCAAGGTGTTCGGCGACGCCCTCCTCGACGCGGCGCGGCGCGACGAAAGGGTCGTCGCCATCACCGCCGCCATGCCGCAGGGAACCGGCGTCGACAAGATGCAGGCGGTCTTCCCCGAGCGCGTGTTCGACGTCGGCATCGCCGAGCAGCACGCGGTCACCTTCGCCGCGGGCCTCGCGACCGAAGGCTTCAAGCCGTTCTGCGCCATCTATTCGACCTTCCTGCAGCGCGCCTACGACCAGGTTGTGCACGACGTCGCGGTCCAGAAGCTGCCGGTGCGCTTCATGATCGACCGGGCGGGCCTCGTCGGCGCCGACGGGCCGACCCACGCCGGCGCCTTCGACCTCCCGTATCTCTGCTGCCTGCCGAACATGACGGTGATGGCCGCGGCGGACGAGGCGGAGCTTGTGCACATGGTCGCGACCGCTGTCGCGCATGGATCGGGGCCGATTGCGCTCCGCTATCCGCGCGGCGAGGGCGTCGGCGTCGAGCTGCCCGAGCGCGGCCAGCCGTTGCCGATCGGCAAGGGGCGGATCGTGCGGCAGGGGTCGCGCATCGCCATCCTCTCGCTCGGCGCCCGGCTCGCCGAAGCGCTCAAGGCGGCGGACGAGCTCGCCGCGCGCGGCCTCTCCACCACCGTCGCCGACGCGCGCTTCGCAAAACCCCTCGACCGCGAGCTCATCCTCAAGCTTGCGGCGGAGCACGAGCTCCTCATTGCCGTCGAGGAAGGCGCGGACGGCGGCTTCGGCGCGCATGTGCTGACGTTGCTGGGCGAAGCCGGGGCGCTCGACAGAGGCCTCAAAGTGCGCGCGATGACCCTCCCCGACCTCTTCCAGGACCAGGACAAGCCGGAGCGCATGTACGCCGCGGCCGGCCTCGACGCGAAGGGGATCATAGCCAAGGCGCTCTCGGCGCTCGGCGAGATTTCGGATAAGCGCTCGAGCCTCATCGCTTGACCGAGCCGCCGGACGACGAGGACGATGCGCCTCGCTCGAGCCGGGCCAATATCGCCGCCATCGTCGCGATCGTCGTCCTCGCGGCGCTTGCCTATTGGGCCTTCACCGCCATCGACCACATGCGCAAGGTCCAGCGCTGCCTGGACGAGGGTCGGCGCGACTGCCTCGAGGCGGCAGAGGGGAAGTGAAAGAAGAGGGCCCGGATCATCCCGGCCTGGACCGAAGTGGCGACAGACAGGGTCTCGTCGCGGGCCTGCTTGGCCGCTCGCGCGATTAACCGCGCGGGCGAGCTCGCTCCTGGGCCCCGCGCGGATCAAGCGTCAAGCAATATTTCTTGGTCAGCCGCCGCTTCGATTTGCGCCAAGATCGCCGAGTCCGCTTTCCGGACGTCGCGGCGGAGTCGAGCCGTTCGATTGGCGGTCTCGTAGGCCGCTTTCGCGATTTCGATACGGTCCTTTGCCGGAAGGCTGGCGATCAAATCAATGAGATCTTCAACATGGCCCACTTCGCTGCCGAGGCAGCTGTGCGTCCTCAGGAACCGTGATGCGTCGACGCCGCGCGGAGCCAACGCCTGCAGGGCGTCGACTTGCGACTTAGGCTTCATCGCGGCGGTGTACTCGAAGCAATAGGAATATCCGATACAGCCCATCGGGTAGTCCGCCGACGAGAGCTCATCGAAGAATTCGACAAGCGGCTTAACGCCCTCCGGCACCAAATTCGCAACGAGGCGCTCGGCCGGGAGCCCCAACGCTTGCAAGTCCTTTATGATGAGCCGCTCGTGCCCGGTCTCCTCGAGCGCGTGCGTCTCCAGATAGGACGCGATCTCCTCGCGGCCGAGCGCCCGCAGGCGCCGGGCTGCGAGACGGTAATTGTCCGGCGTACGACGCGCGTTGTGATACGTGCCAACAAGATTGTAGACGTATTGCGCAAGGGAAATCGCGCCGCCCCCGGCCTCCGGCTCTTCGCTGCTAAAACCGAGGGCGATGGCTTCATTCAAAAGCCCGGATGTGCTCCGCGGACGGCCGTTCCCGGTCATCTCCCGAGCAAAGGGCTGGCTCTCCACGCCGTCGCCAAGCTTCAGGCGCCAGACGTCGCCGGCAGCGGTGGCGACAATCGCCACATCGCCGGGCAGGACGACCCACTCAATCTCCGGATTGTTCATGAGTTCACACCAAGAAAACAAGAACACAAGAAAACAACACTCCGTCGAGCGGGCCGACGGTCTCGACTACATGCCAAAAATACAGAACTGCATGGCTGTTCTCGCCCGGTTGACGGAATAGCTGGCGGCGGCCGTCGAAGGTTGATCCGGCAGCACATAAACGACGTCGCACCCCGTTTTCGTATATCCCCACTCATATTGCGCGGGCGTCAGCACAACCGGGCGTTCGACGAAAACGCCCATTTCCTCAAGCAGTTCGCTGGTCTTCCCATAGTTTGGGGAAGGTCTTCCTTCTGCCAACCATGCATCCCTTGTCGTTAAGTCGGGATAACTTAACAAGTCGGACCGGAACTTGGGATCGGTCCATGCCCGGATGATCGCGCTGACCAGATTATCATTCGGATAATGGACGGAAATACTGTCGAACTTCCCGCTTGAATCGACGATAGCCATTCGAACTTGCTCCGAAAAATGGGATGAAAAATAGAAGAATCACTCTAGGACTTGCGCGTGAAATTGTCAATGTCATCGCGTAAGATACTGCTTGGCGTTGAATTACGCCGGTGGACCGAATCGGAACCATGAACTGGAGCCCAAGGCAGTAGAAAACACCATAAACTTATGTTGGGTATTTTCAGGGAGACCCTTCCTTGCGCGACGTTTCCTCCTGGCTGGAGCGGCTCGGCCTCGGCAAGTATGCGCCGCTGTTTGCGGAGCATGAGATCGACCCTGAAGTCCTGCCGCTTCTCACCGAAGCGATGCTGGAGCGCATGGGGCTGCCGGTTGGCCCAAGAGCCAAAATCATGGCGGCGATTGCGCCCTTGCATCCGGTGCGACCAAGGGCCGAACGAACCTCAAACGGCGCGACATCGTCCGCCGTCCGCCGGGAGCGCCGGCAGTTGACGGTCATGTTCTGCGATCTTGTCGACTCGACCAAGCTCGCCACTCGGCTCGATCCCGAGGACTACAGCAATGTAATTCAGAGCTACCAACGAACATGCGCGCAGGCGGTCGCCCGCTACGAGGGCCATGTGTCGCAGTACCGGGGCGACGGCATTGAGGTGCTGTTCGGCTGGCCGTTCGCTCAAGAAGATGCGGCAGAACGCGCTGTTCGCGCTGGACTCGACATCGTTGAAGCTGTCAAGGCGATGAGAGAGCCGGAGCCGCTCGCGGTGCGCGTCGGCATCACCACCGGCATTGTCGCCGTCGGACTCGACGAGCCGTCGTCGCCGTCGGGCGCGGTCGGCGAGGCTCTGCACGTCGTCGCCCGTCTGCAAGGTCTCGCCGCCCCCAATACGGTCCTCGTCGCGGAGCCGACGAGCCGCCTCGTGTCGGCGCGCTTCGATCAGCAGGACCTCGGACCGCATGACCTCAAGGGGCTAGCGGAGCCGGTGCGGGTGTTCCGCGTGCTGCGGGTCCGACCGGATGCGAGCCGGTTCCAAGCTGCGACCGAACGACCGCTCACGCCTCTCGTGGGGCGCGCCACGGAACTCGCATTCTTGCAGCAGCGATGGTGGGAAGCGAAAGACGGAGATGGTCAAGCCGTCTTCCTTTCGGGCGTCGCGGGGGTCGGGAAATCGCGCATCGCGTTTGAATTGGAACGGCACGTCCGCGACGAGCCGCACTTCGCGGTCGCCCTTCAGTGCCTGCCGCACTGCATGCAGAGCGCGCTGTTTCCGGTGATACGGCTGCTTGTACGGCTGACGAAGTCAGCTTCGCAGGATTCGGACGACGTCAAGCTCCGTGAGATCGAAAAATTGGCGAGGTTCGCGAACCGCGACGTCGAAAAAACGACCCCGCTGCTGGCTGACATCCTGTCGGCGCCGACTGGGGCCCGCTACCCCCCGCTCGCTCTGCCTGCGCAACAGTTGAAAACGCAGACTTTGCTCGCCCTGGCCGACCTCCTGTTGGGAGCGTCTGAAAGGCGACCGGTCTATTGCCTGCTTGAGGATGCCCAGTGGATCGATCCCTCCACCCAGGAGCTTCTCGATCTCGTCTTGAGCCAGATCGCGACCAGGCGCATTCTTCTTGTTGTCACGCATCGACCGGACTATCCGGCGCCCTCGCAGGCGCGACGCAACATCCGCGGCATGACGATCGGCCGGCTCGGCCGACACGACGCGGCCGAGATGGCGCGCTTGGTTCTGCCCGAGCCGTCCGTGTCGGCCGCCGTGATCCGAAAGGTTGTCGACGGGAGCGACGCGGTCCCGCTCTTCATCGAGGAACTCGCCCGCGGCGCCTTCGACTCCTCCGAGCTTGAAGAGCTTGGATTCGACAACCGGCCGGCTTTCCGGCCGCCGGGCTGGGTGCCTGATACCCTGCGCGACTCGCTCATCGCGCGCCTCGACCGCGCGCCGCAAGCGCGCAGCGTAGCGCAGACGGCGGCGGTCATTGGACGCGAGTTTTCCTACGACGTGTTGCTGCGCGTGTCGTCGCTGACAGCCCCGGAGCTGGAATCGTCTCTGGAGCATTTGACGCAAAGCGACATCATCAAGGTCATCGATACAAGGCCCGCGCTGCGCTATGCGTTCAAGCACGCCTTGTTGCGCGACGCGGCCTACGAAACGCTGCTCAGATCGAGCCGGCGCTATGTCCACGCCAAAGTTGCAGCGGTTCTCGAAACCCACCGGCCCGATGTCGTCGCCGCCCAGCCTGAGCTCCTCGCTTACCACTATAGCCTGGCCGGAAACGCCGAATTCGCCGCCCGTTATTGGTTGGCGGGAGCCCAACGGGCGCGCAGCCGATGGGCGAACCTCGAGGCGATTGTCCAATTCCAGAAGGCGCTGGAGTTTCTGGAACTGCTGCCCGAAACGCGCGAGCGAATGCTGACCGAGTTGGAAATTCAGCTGTCGCTGGGATTCTGCTGCATCGCCGCTCACGGCTACTCTTCTGATCATAGCCGAAAACCGTTTGAGCGCGCCTGTCAACTTAGCGAAGAAGTGGGTGACAGCCAAAAACAAATCCATGCAATCTATGGCCTGTGGGGGCATTTCTGGATGCGGGCGCGACATGATCGCGCGCTGGAAATATCGCAAACGATTCTTGGGATGGCGAAGCAGGTTCAAGACCCGATAGTGCCTGTCTTGGCGCACCGTACGCTGGGGAGCACTTTGTTCACGGTCGGCGAGTTCACCCGCGCGCGCGAGCACCTCGAACGCGCTGTCGAGCTTGGGGGCGATGAGAATGTCGAGACGTTGCCGCCCTCTTTTGCTGTCGCTCCAAGCGTCGCCGCGCGCCTGCTGTTGGCCTGGGACCTGTGGATTCTCGGCTATCCGGATCAGGCCTACGAAACCGTGCGCGACGTGCACGCCGCAACGGCGCAGGCGGATCCTTACACGGCCGCCTTCGCGCATTATGTCATGTCCGCGGTGCACCTCTTACGCGGCGAGCACGAAGACTCCCTTCGGCATGCGGAACGAAGCTTCGCTCTATCCAACGAAAACCGCATCAATTTATACGCGCTATACTCACGGTTCGGGCGCGGCTGCGCCCTGATTAGACTTGGGAAGAAGGAACGCGGGCTCGTTGATATTCAACAGGGCATCGATGAAGCCCGCTCCAGCCAACTAGGGTACATGAGGGGGTTCATGTTGGGATGGCTTGCGACGGCGCTAGCGGAAAGCGGCGATGTGGAATCGGGATTGTCGACAGTCGACGCCGCAATCGGAGAGATCGACGACGTCATCGGGCGCGCGTGGGAAGCCGAACTTAAAAGACTACGAGGCGATATGCTTCTCGCCATGGACGCCTCGGCGGGGAGCGACGCGGAGCTATGCTACCGCGAGGCCATCGCCGTCGCTCAAGCCCAGCACGCTCGATCGCTAGAGCTTCGTTCAGCGAGTTCGCTCGCTCGGCTTTTGCGAAGTCAAGGCAGATTCGAAATCGGTATGCAAGGATTGAAAACAGTATTTTCTTCTTTTACTGAAGGATTCGCAACGGCTGATCTCAAAGAGGCAAGCGAATTGCTGGCGCAACCTTAACGTCGAGCGCTGACACGGAAGGCGGGCCGCGTCAGATCGTCGACGAGATTAACCCGTCTTATGCATGACGGGCGATTTTCCGGGCTGGTGGCCATGGCTTAAGCAGCTGGAATCGCGTAGGATTCGGTTGCTGAGACCAATTCTTTGCGCGCTTTCGCGCCCGCCATGGCCACCATGACCGACGATACGATCCCGCTCTTCTCGTTTCCAGCCGTCGAGGGCAAGAAAGTCACAGCCGCATTTGATGGCGGCCGGCTTTCTTCGGACGGCGGCGTGATGCTGCTTTCGCTTGCCGAGCGGCGTCTGGGGGTGGCCGAGCGTCTGGCGCGCTGCATTCCCGATCGTCGCGATCCCTGGCGGATCGCCCACACGGTCGCCGACATGATCCGCGCCCGGGTGTTGGCGATCTGCTGCGGCTACGAGGACGCCGACGATCTCGATCACCTGCGGTCCGATCCGGCGTTCAAGCTCGCCTGCAGGCGGCTGCCCGACACCGGCCGGGACCTGTGCTCGCAGCCGACCTTGTCGCGGCTCGAAAACGCGCCGGGCCTTAAGGATGTCATTCGCCTGACCTACGCGCTCGTCGATCAATG
>DATJXI010000191.1:0-2172 GCA_035500275.1 Roseiarcus sp.
CGCGAGCGCGCCGAACGAATCGAGGCTGAGGCTGACTAGCTGGTCCACAACCTCGGCCACGACGCTTACGGCGAAGCGCGATGGCGCGAGACCGGCCGCCTCATTCTAAGGCGCAAGAGGTCAGTGGCCTCGCCGGGCGTAACAGCTTGCGTGAGCACAGCGGCAGCTGCGACCGGATCTTTTCGCGGTTCTGGCGCGCGCGCCGCCGTCTCCCTGCCCTACCCGCGCGAATTTGGCTCCCTTCCCTTGGGTCGGCTTTCACGCGCCAGCTCCTTCTCAAGCGCGCCGATCGCGTGCTCCATTGTCAATCCGGAGGGCCATTCGTAGGCGTCGGAGATCGCAACGAACCGGCGAACCGTTTCGGCGCTCGCCTTGATGTTGAACTGAACATTGCGGCCCGTCTTGAATAGCCGCCGTTGCGGCGGCGCTGGCGCCGGCACCAGCGCCTGGCTCAGTTTAGGCGACGCCGAGTAGCCGAGGGACTCGTTCGCGCTATCAACGACGGTCAAATCCAACTTGCGCGCAGGCTTGCGGAACTGAGAGAAATCGGTCGGATCATCGCGTTTCGGCTCGTCGGTCATCAGGCGACCTCCTCCCTTTCGATGGGCTTATTTCCGTTACTGAGCCGGGCGAGCAGCTCGTCAACGAAGGCGTTGGCGTTGGCGACGGCGGCGGCGGCGGCGAGGCCGCTGACGCCCTTCGCTGCAAGGCCGGCGACCGTCCCGCCAAACGAAAGCATGGCGCGGTACGCCTCGCGGTCGACCAACTGAACCTCGAAAACCGGCGCGTTCTCCTCGGCGAGTCGCTTTTCGATGAACCGTTGCGTCTTGGGCCGAAGCGCCGGAGACGTCTGCGTGAACAGCATTGCGAAAGGAATCGCTCGTCCTGTGAGGCGCTCCTGGGTTTTGAGAAGGCCCATGTGTCGGAACGCCTGCTTTGCGTCCGGGTTGGATCCGCGAACCGGGATGATGACGAAGTCCGATATGGCGATCGCATAGCCGGCGAGCCCCGTTGCCTTGCCCTCAAGATCGACAATCACGAAATTGGCTTCGGCGGCGAGTCGGGAGCCATTTTGGCGGGGTCTGCGTCACTTTTCGTGCTCACTTGGTTCGAGTGGGAGCATCCGTGCTCGCAAGAGCTCAATACCCGCGCGGCCGTACATGGCGCGCTTGAGAGTTTTGAGCCGATTGATCTGGCCTTCCGCCTGACCGCTGCTCCAAGGCTCCGCGATGGCGTGCCTCACGGCCTGGATGTCGCGCATCAGCGTTCTTGCGAATTGCTGCATCGAGGGAAGGCCAGATCGTCGAGCGTCATGAAGGAAACGCTCAAGTTTGCTTGGGTTGCCGCCTTGCAGAAGACCCCGGAACCGCATCGCCAGCCGCCGCATCGCGACAAAGCTCGGCGAGGCTTCCTTCAAAGCGCCGACCTTCGCAGCCTCAGACGGCGTCAGCGTTGGCGTCGGCTTCATGCAGAGAGACGCGGCAACCATCGGCGAGATCTGCCAGCCTGTCCTCGGATCAATGGCCGGGGTTTCCCTGAGCGTTTCAACCGGCTCTGTTGCAAATCCGTCGGCGCCGGGGCGTGATGGGTCCGAACGTGGGGGGAGCAAGCCATGTCGGACTTCAAGGGCCGCCATTTTGAAGGTGAGATCGTGCTCTGGGCGGTGCGCTGGTACTGCCGCTACGGCGTCAGCTACCGCGATCTCGAACAGATGATGGGCGAGCGCGGCGTCTCGGTCGACCACTCGACCATCTACCGCTGGGTTCAGAAATACGCCCCTGAGATCGAGAAGCGCCTACGCTGGCAGTGGCGCCGTCCACAGTCGACGAGCTGGCGCGTGGACGAAACCTACGTGAAAGTCGGCGGAAAATGGGCGTATCTTTACCGGGCCGTCGACAAGCACGGCGACACCATCGACTTCTATCTCTCCCCGACACGGAGCACGCAGGCCGCCAAGCGCTTCCTGGCCAAGTCGCTGATCGGGCTAAAGGCTTGGGAGAAGCCCGTGGTCATCAACACTGACAAGGCGCAGACCTATGCCGCTGCGATTGCCGAGCTCAAGGAGGAAGGCAAATGCCCAAAGGAAACGGAGCATCGCCAGGTCAAGTACTTGAACAATGTCGTCGAGGCTGACCACGGCAAGCTGAAGCAGCTGATCCGCCCGGTGCGGGG
>DATJXI010000192.1:0-3345 GCA_035500275.1 Roseiarcus sp.
CCGACCCGCGCCCGTCGACGCCATTCAAACCCGCCACGAACGCCTCTTCCACTCTTTTGCTCTCGTCCCCGCGTGCTCGCAACCCGGTCGCGTCGCCCAGTGTCGCGTTCCTATCGAACGCGCCGCCAACCTGAAATCCCCATACCGCACGCCCAGCCGCTGGCCCGGCTTCCCGCGACTTCGCGCCCTGGCGCTTTTTGGACGCCGGCCATCCGAGCGTGCGGAGAGGCCTGATGCCGCCAGCGTCCAAAAACCTCGTATGAGAGCCCGCAAGTCAAGCGCGTTGGTCTCGGCGAGCTCCGGTCTAACAGACAGGGCACACTCCCTGACAACCTCGTATCCGGTGGGATCATACGATCCCGAACCACGATCCCGGTATCCGGGTGAGGAGCTCTTTGCGGCGGGTCCAATCTGCACATCGGCGCCCTGACGGGCCCTCGGTTTTTTGCGGCGACCGCCGACCATCGACCTTGCTTGGCGTGAGAAAGGAAAGCCGGTCTTACGCCGGTTTCATCTTTGCTCCGTCGGGAATGACGCCACCCTTCACGTAGCGCCACAAGGCGACGAGCAGCTTGCGAGCCAGGGCGACAATCATGATCTTCCTGATTCGCCCTCCTCCCTTTGCGCCGACACGCGCGCGGAACCAGGCAGACAAGACGCTGTCCGGCTGCCAGCGCAACCAGGTCCAGGCGAGTTCGACCATCGTCGCGCGTACCCGTCTGTTGCCGTCTTTCCCGATCCCTTGTTCGCGTTCGCTGCCGCCGCTGGAGAACGGCGTCCCGCCAAGCCCGACGTATCCGGCAAGCGCGCGTCGATTGCGAAACTGCCGCACGAACGCCTCACGGACGAGAAGCGTAGCGATATCCGGACCGATCGACCGCAAAGCCGTCAGCGAACGGATCATTCCTTCCGCTTCATCTGCCGGCGCGTCCTTCTTGAGAACGGCGTCGCGCGCCGACTCCACTTGATCGATCAGCTTCAGGACGAGTTCGAGTCGATCGAGCAGGCGTTCGATACGCGCTTTCGCCTTCTGAGGAATGGGATCGCCGTCCGGCTGGCGCACGCCGTTCAATTGCTCGCGGCGATCCCGCCGTAAAGCCTTGTATCCCTTCACGCCGAGCGTCGCCAATATGCCGTCGATCTTGTTGACGATCGATCGCCTCTCCCTGGTCAAATCCTCGCGTTCGCGATTCGCGCGGCGCGCTTCCTCATCGGGCTCGCTCGGGATCGGAACCATCGAACAGACGCGAGGTTCGCCTCTCAGCCAAGCCATCAAAGTGCGCAGCAACATCTCGACATCGATCTTGTCGGTCTTGGCCCGTCGCGCGCGCCGATCCACAGGGAGGCTGGAGGACTGCATGACGTGCACCTCGATACCTTGCCGAGCAAGAAAGCGCGCTAGCCAGAATCCGTCTCGCCCCGCCTCATGGGTCAGGATCACTCGAGTGATCTCCCGACCTGCCGCTGCACACCTGGCCTTCAGACGCGCGACAAAAGAAAGCAACCCGTCGCCGCAAGCGTCCAGGACATGCCTCGAATGCCGGTCCACTCCAGGCAGTTGAACCGCCAGAACCCACTTCTTTGAGCTCAACTCCAACGCACCAATGATGGTGGAGCTGTAGTCGACGGCAGCTTGCTCAGATCCATTGAATTGGCGCATCTCACGTCTCCCTGAGGTCATTCGACAGGCCAAGCTTAGCCGCCTCGGCCGCCGACCGCCCTCATAGAAGCTATGCGAGGACCACCTCCTGATGCCGGTACCATGAGGGGGGTCGCCAAGACCCGAAACGTGAGGGAGAAATCGCATGGCACGAAGGAGGGAGATGGCCGTCAGAGAAGAGGACACCACGAAGACGCCGACGATCTACATGGCGCTCGACCTTGGCCGCCGGCGGTGGACCGTGGGTGTTTTGCTGCCCGGGGATCGGGACGCCCGGCTTTTTCAGATCGCTGGGGGCGACCGGGAAGCGCTGTCGGAGCTGATCCGGCGTCGGCGCCAGATGCTAGGCGATCCGGGTGTGCGCGTGGTGAGCTGCTACGAGGCGGGGCGTGACGGGTTCTGGCTACACCGGTGGCTGCGAGACCAGGACATCGACAATCGAGTGTTGGACCCGGCGAGCCTCGAGGCGCCGCGGCGTTGGCGACGAGTGAAGACCGACCGAGTCGACACGCTGGGGCTGCTGCGTGTGTTGCTACGTCTTGAGCGCGGCGAAACAGAGATGACGCGGGTGATATGGGTGCCGGCTCCGGCCATCGAGGACGCCCGTCGGCATACGCGCGAGCGCGAGCGCCTGGTGAGCGAGCGCACGGCGCACCGCAACCGCATCCAAGGCTTGCTGGCGGCCCAAGGGGTGACGGCCATCAAAGTCGGGACGCGGGATTGGCTGGATCGACTCGCTGTCGCGTGCACCGGCGATGGTCGGACGCTGGGCGTAGCGTTGCTCGCGGAGATTCGGCGCGAAGCCGAACGGCTTGCGTTAGTCGAGCATCAGATCAAGGAGGTCGAGGCGGCGCAACATGCGGCTCTGAAAGCCGACACCGCGCTTGCCGCGACGGCCTGCAAGCTGAAACGTCTCAGGGGACTCGGCGAGGTCTTCGCGAGTGGGCTGACGCACGAGGCGTTCTGGCGCGACTTCGGGAACCGCCGCCAAGTTGGCGGCGCCTTCGGGCTGACGCCGTGGCCGTGGGACAGCGGCGACATGCACAGCGACCAGCCGATCAGCAAGGTCGGCAATCGGCGGGCACGAACGATGGCGATCGAATGCGCCTGGATGTGGACCCTCCATCAGCCCGGCAGTGCTCTGACGCGGTGGTGGCAGAAGCGTTTTGCCGGTGGCGGCAGACGGGTACGCCGGATCGGCATCGTCGCCCTCGCTCGCAAGCTGATGGTCGCCTTGTGGCGCTATCTGAAGGAGAATCTGATTCCTGAGGGCGCGGTGCTCGCGTAAGACACCGCCTCCCTCGAATGGACGCCGACGCCAATCGGCGTCGAGCCGTGCACGGGATGGGGTGTGCCGTTAAGATCCTAGGCCGCGCACGCGGCACGTCTCATAGAGAGAGCCGCCCCGCCCGGAGCGCCCTGCAGCAAGCAGCTTTTGGTTATCGGCCTCGAGCCGGAACGAATATAAGGTGCAACAGGCGTTCCCTGTTCCATCATGCGCTCCAATCCCGGATACGCATACTCGGCGTCCTGAAACGAAAGGAACATGCAAATGTCTTGACAAAGAGCGTCCGCATATAAGGATCTGCACAGGAATTTACGGCTCCTGGGCGCATCGCCCTCGGCGTCGGCGACGTCTGCGGCAAGGGGGTTCCCGCCGCGCTTTTCATGGCCGTCGCCAAGAC
>DATJXI010000193.1:0-2187 GCA_035500275.1 Roseiarcus sp.
GCCAGCACATGATGGTGGACGAGTTCGGCCTGCTGCCCGTCGGCCAGTGGTTTCGATATGTCGTGGGCCTCATTGAGGTCGTGGGCGGTATCGGGGTCTTGATCCCGCCTTGGTCCGGGCTTGCGGCGATCCTCTTGCTCGTGGTGGACGTCGGCGCCTTCTTCGCGCAGATCCTGTTCATCCATTCGGACTGGATCCACACGATCATCGTCGGCGCGATCCTGGTCGCGCTCATCTGGCTGCAGCGCGACTCGATCCGGGAGCGGCTGGGCGGGTAGTCACCCCTCCCCCGCCTGCTCGGCGAGCTCGAGCCAGGCTTCTTCCGTCGAGATGAGCGCGCGCTCGAGGTCGCCGCGGCGCGCCGCGAGTTCGGCCATCTTAACCGCGTCCGCTCCACTGGCGCTCGCCTCGGCCAGCGCCTCGTCCACGCGGCGGATGAGGTCCTGAAAGCGGCTCATCCGCTCCTCGAGCGCGGCGAGTTCGCGCTTCCGCGGCGCTGCGCTCCGCCTCTCGTTGGCCGCCGGCGCGGGTTTCGGCGCTTGCCCTCGCTTGCGCTCCGGCGGCTGAGGCGCGCTCTGCCCGAGGACGAGGCGGCCGTAGTCGGCGAGGTCGCCGTCGAACGGCCTCACCGTGCCGTTCGAAACCAGCCACAGCCGGTCGGCGCAGGCTTCCAATAGCCGCCGGTCGTGCGAGACGACGATGCACGCGCCCTCGTATTCGTTGATCGCCTCGATGAGCTCGGCGCGGCTGTCGATGTCGAGATGGTTGGTCGGCTCGTCGAGGATGAGCAGCTGTGGGCCGTCGAAGGCGGCGAGACCCATGAGAAGGCGGGCTTTTTCGCCGCCCGATAACTGCTCGATTTTCGTGTCGGCGCGCGCGCCGGAGAATCCGATCTGGGCCGCGCGGCCCCTGATCTTGGACTCAGGCGCGCCGGGCATGCGCTCCGTGACGTGGCTATACGGGCTGCCGCCGGGCTCGAGCTCGTCGATCTGGTGCTGTGCGAAGAAACCAACGTCGAGCTTGTTGGCGCGTGTCATCTTCCCCGACATCGGCGCGAGCCGCCCGGCTATGAGTTTGGCGAAGGTCGATTTGCCGTTGCCGTTGGCGCCGAGGAGGCCGATGCGGTCGTCGTCGGCGAGCGTCAAGTCGATGCGCGACAGGACGGGCCTCTCGCCGTAGCCGACGCTCACTCTTTCCATTGTCACGATCGGCGGGCTCAATGGCTTGGCGACCGGCGGCCATTTGAAGGGCGGCGCTTCCTCATCGATGATCGGCGTGATCGGCGCCATCTTCGCCAGCATTTTGAGGCGCGACTGCGCCTGCGTCGCCTTGCTCGCCTTGGCGCGAAAACGGTCGACGAACGCCTGCAGATGGGCGCGGCGCTCCTCCTGCTTTTTCAGCGTCTTCATCTGCAGCGCCTGCTGCTCGCGGCGCTGGCGCTCGAAACTCGTGTAGTCGCCGGCGTAGAGCGCGAGCCGGCCGCGATCGAGGTGGAGGATGTTTTCGGCGACCTCGTCGAGAAGGTCCCGGTCATGGCTGATGACGATGAGGGTGGACGGGCAGGTTTTGAGATAGTCGGTCAGCCACAGCGTCCCCTCGAGGTCGAGGTAGTTGGTCGGCTCGTCGAGCATCAGAAGGTCGGGCTCGGAGAAGAGGACAGCGGCGAGCGCGACGCGCATCCGCCAGCCTCCGGAATAGTCCGACAGCGCCAGGTTCTGCCCGGCTTCGTCAAAGCCGAGGCCGGAGAGGATGCGGGCGGCGCGGGCGGGCGCCCCGTGCGCGTCGATGTCCACGAGCCGCGTCTGGATGTCGGCGATGCGCTCGGGGTCGCTTGCGCTCTCGGCTTCCGCGAGGAGGGACGCCCGCTCGACGTCGGCCTTGAGGACGAAATCGATGAGGGTTTCGTCCCCGCCCGGAGCCTCCTGTTCGACGCTGCCAAGCCGCGCGCCTTTGGGAACGGTGATCGCCCCGCTCTCGGGCGAAAGCTCGCCCCGGATGAGGCGGAAGAGGGTTGACTTCCCCGCGCCATTCCGCCCGACGAGGCCGACCCGCGCCCCGCTGGGCAGCGCAGCGCTTGCATTGTCGATGAGGACGCGCTCGCCGATCCGGTAGGTGAGGCCGTTGATGTGGAGCATGGGCCGGGCTTTTCACCCGGCATGCTTCGGCGTGCAAGGTCGAGGAAGCTCT
>DATJXI010000194.1:0-9461 GCA_035500275.1 Roseiarcus sp.
CAAGGGCCTCGTTTACGTCTTTCTGCGCTAACTCTTGTTTGCCAGAAAGCAAATATAGATTCGATCGTGCTACCTGTGTGTGAATTACTTCGCTAACACTATCGTACTTTTTATATATTAAAATTGACTCTGTTAGCATAACAATAGCATTGTCATATAATCGTGGTGAGCTTGCCATTACAATTGCATCGGCACGTAGCCTGTCCGCCTTCTGCAGTTCTTCTATTCTTTGTTTGGCAGCGAACAGTTGCTTCTCGACAATTTTTTGTTGTTGCTCCGCGCTTCTCCACAAGGAGAAAAAGAGTCCGGCCAAGCTTGCTACTAGAATCAGTGCAACGCTTGCATACCGCCTTCTGCGCCGCGCAATTTTGTCCCTTTCCTCCTTCTCTCTTCTTTCCCTCGCGCCTCTCTCCGCCGCTTGTCTTCGCGCACGCTCTTGATCTCGGAAGAGACGAACCGCTCTCGTCAACACATCGTGGATCAGCTCGATCCGATCCGTTCCAAGCTGTCGCTCGACGCGGAGCAGGCGACGCCTGACCAGGACCTCGAGCTGTTCCTTCGTGAGGTAGCCTTGAGCGATGGCGTCGTCGCGCGGGAACGGATTGCGAAACCCGCTTTCGGTGATCAATTCCTCCTCGATGAAGCGTCGTCCGCGGTCCGGGAGGTCGCTGACACAGCGCTCGTAGAAGCCGGTGACGATTCCCTGCCCGGTCGAGCTCAGCAGGGCCTCGTCGATCGTCGTCTTCTTTTCGGCTTTGCGCCGCTCATTGAGCCCGGTGCAGACGAGGCTCAACAGCGCCGGTTCGACCGTCAGCGCGGCCAGATTCTCAGGCGCGGCGCCGCCCGCCGCTGCGGACGATGCCGCTCCGGTCGGCTTGGAGTCGAGCCCGGTCTCGGCCGCGGCGGCGAACGTGACGACCCTTTGCGCTGTCGCAGGATCGACCAGCTTCCCTCCGGTCTTGGTGACCGCCTCCAGGGCCTGCTGGCCGTTCATGGGCAGCAGCCGAAAGCGATTTCGCAATAATGAAGGGATGTCTCCCCGCCAGCCTTCCACTTGCGGCAGGAAGTCCTCCCGGAAAGCGAGGACCGCCTTGTAGCGCTGCGCGGGCAGATCGAGTTGCGAGCCGTCCGTGGTAGGATTTTCGATTTGCTTGGCGACCGCAACGGGAACGCGGTTCTCGATCAGATCGGCGAGATCCGCGCGAAGCCGCGTCACTGCTCGGACGTTTTCGCCCCCAAGCGTGAACACCTCTTCAAACTGATCGAAGATAAAGACCGGGGTCAAGAGATGATTGGTTTCGCTCCAGAATTCGAGGTTGGGGCGGTGCAAATACTCCCACAACGAGTCGCCGTTCGGAAACGGCGCACAGTCGACGGCATGGGCGTCGAGTTCCGCGCGAAAGGCGGCCGCGGCCTGCTCCAGCAAGGGGGCCGCCGTGCTCTTCGGGTCGAGGCGCACGTAGATGGGAAGCTTGTTCTGCTGGCGAAGCCGAGGCGACAGACCCGCGAGCAAAAGCGACGTCTTGCCGAGGCCCGAGGCGCCGAACAGAACGGTCAGCGGCGCATCGGTGACAAGGCGAAGCAGTTCCGCCGTCTCCTGGTCGCGGCCGTTGAAGAATTCCTTGCCGCTCTCGTCGAACTCGTGCAGTCCCGGCCAAGGGTTTTCGGCGTCCGGGACGACGCGGTCGAAGGTCTGCGCGACGGTCACTCGGGCCTCCGGCGTCGCAAGTCGCGCAAAGCGTCGATCATCAGATTGCGAAGCCCCTCGTTCATGTGCCCCTCTGGAGCGTGCCCAAATTGGCGCGCCCGAAATCCATCGGGGATCAACCTGTAATGTCCTGGATCGAAGGTCGCGTCGACGATGACCGGAATGACTAAGCTGCGTCCAAATATGATGCTCTGACGTTTATCGGCGATAATCCACTCGCCGTGGAAATAACCTTCTTCTCTTGCCTCAGTGTTCGCCGAAAGCAAGGGCAGGAACAAATCACAGCTTTTTACGGCTGCGTTGATCTTGGCGTCCCATTCATCTCCGGGCTTGAGTTGCGTCTTGTCGATCCAAATCACGCCTGCGCCGATCTTCTTGAGTTCGGTGCTGAGCGCAAGCGCCGCGTCGACGTCTTCGTGCGCATAGCTAATGAACACCCCCCCGGCCTGACTTGGCTGCAGCGGCGCCTGGGCGTGCGTTGTCGCAAGCGGAGCGACACGCTGAGGATGCCTCTCAGTCCATCGGCGAAGGAGTTCAGCGATAAAACCCTTCGGGTCGCCGCGGTAGACGCGGGTGTTGTGGCTGAATCGTTCCAGGAACATGGTCAAACTTTGGTCAAGCGTCACCTCGTCGCCGATAAGGAATTCCTTTTTGGGGCGGTCGCCGGAAAGTCGGACCTGATTCGCCAGACGGATGAAAAAGCGGCTCAACCAATCGGCGAAATTGCATCCGATCAGCAAAAGATGACGCTGCCGGAGCTCCGCGAGCAGGCGCTCTGGGCGGACCCCCTTCTCAGCCTGCAGACTGTGGATGAATTCGAGCACGTCCTCGTCATCGATGGCAAAGAACGGAGACGACGATGCCCGTCCGAACAGATAGAACACGGGCCGGTACTTCTCACTCCAATTATCAGGAAGGTCGTCCGCCTGGTCCTCCGAAAGATTTGGCGCATAGGCGATCTGCAAGATTGGAAGTCCGCCACTGGCGCGGGCGCCGTCGATGGCGCGAGCGACCAGATCGTCGAAAGTCGTCGATACAAACAGTTGGAAGTCAGTAATGCGCGCCAGGTCGGACAAGGGTTGCGGGAGTGCGGTCTGCGCGGCCAGTAATTTGCGAAGTTCGTCATTGATCGGTCGATAGAGGTCGGCGACCCGTTTTCCGCGGTGCGAGAGCCCGCTGACGGCGTCGTTCAACTCGAGATGTTTCCTGAGCGGCACCTGGTCGTCGGGCGGCGAAATCGGGCTGTCCGCGTCGCAAGCCTCCAATCCGTACTTCTTCAGCAGCTGTTCCGCGAGCGCGCGGTAAAGTGGGACTTCGCGGCCCTCGACGACGATGGTGTGCAGTTCCGGCCCGATGACCGGTACGACCCGGCCATCTTCGACATACGCGAGAAGGTCGTCCCAGAACTCCTCCGAGTTCACTTCGATCCGCGTCGCGGGTTCGCTGTCTGGCATCCGACGTCTCAGGCGTGACGCAACGATCGCCGCATGATTGTTCGGAACGCCGCAATCTGCAATGCGGAACTCCTTTGAGCGCCACTCAGCTCACGAGCGCCTGTCCGCGACTCAGTTTGGGCGCCTACCGACGCGGAGTCGACATTTTCTTCCCTTTCCCCGAATCATGCGCTAGCATCCTGTTCTTCGGAAGCATCGGGATTCGGCGATTGGACAAAAACGGCGGCTCGATCCCGTCGCCGACGGCTAGGCGAGGCGCGGGCGCTCGCGCCTCGGGGCGGGGTCTCGTGAGCGAAGGAGGGGAGGAAAGAATTTTTCGCGAAATTCCGCATAACCCGTTGAAAAGGCTCGATTCGGGCGCAAGTTTTCCGCTTTTTTTCGCGCTTTTTCCGCTTTTTTTCGCATCTTTTCCGCCGCTGAAAGGGCGACAAAATGCGAAAAAAGGCGACTTATTGCGCCAGCGCCCGTCGCCCTTCCCGCGACGGGCTTAAAGAACATTAATGATGAGTTAAATAAGTTTAGGCCGCTTCCGCCTCGTCCGGCGGGGCCATGGCGCCGGTCATCATCGCGACCGCGTCCGACATCGTCACCTTCTTCGGGTCGACGACGGTTAAGCGCCGCCCGAGCCGGTGGATATGGATGCGGTCCGCCACCTCGAACACGTGCGGCATGTTGTGCGAAATCAGAATGATCGGCAGGCCGCGCTTCTTGACGTCGAGGATGAGTTCGAGCACCCGGCGCGACTCCTTGACGCCGAGCGCCGCCGTCGGCTCGTCCATGATGACGACGCGCTTGGCGAAGGCCGCGGCGCGGGCGACCGCGACGCCCTGGCGCTGGCCGCCCGACAGCGTCTCGACCGGCTGATGGATGTTTTGGATCGTCATCAGACCGAGCTCGTTGAGCTTCTCGCGAGCGAACTTCGCCATCCGAGCGCGGTCGGTGGCCCGGAACCATTGGCCGAGAACGCCCGGCGCCCGCGGCTCGCGGCCGAGGAACATGTTGTCGGCGATCGAGAGCGCCGGCGACAGCGCAAGCGTCTGGTAGACGGTCTCGATGCCCGCCTCGCGCGCGGCGATCGGCGAGGTGAAGTGGACGACCTCGCCCCCGAGGCGGATCTCGCCGGAGTCCGGGATCACCGCGCCGCAGATCGCCTTGATCAGCGTCGACTTGCCGGCGCCGTTGTCGCCGATCACGGCAAGGATCTCGCCGGGATAGAGATCGAAATCGGCGTGGTCGAGCGCGGTGACCCGCCCATAGCGTTTGACGAGCCGCCGGCAGGTGAGGATGGGTTCGACGCTCACTTCGCAACCCTCCGGATCCACTGGTCGAGTGCGACCGCGACGATGATCAGCACGCCGATGGCGAATTCCTGCCACAGCACGTCGAGGCCTGCGAGCGACACCGCTGAGCGGAACACGCCGACGATCAGCGCGCCGATCAGCGTGCCGATGACCGAGCCGCGGCCGCCGAAGAGGCTCGTGCCGCCGATCACCACGGCGGTGATGCTGTTGAGGTTCATGTTCTCGCCCGCCGTCGGGCTGATGGCGCCGACGCGGCCGATGAGGGCCCAGCCGGCGATCGCGGCGATGAGGCCCGCGACAACGTAGACGCTGAGCAGGATGCGATCGGTGTCGATGCCCGCGAGGCGCGCCGCCTCGGGATCGTCGCCGGTCGCATAGAGGTGGCGGCCGTAGGCGGTGCGATTGAGCACATACCAGACGACGGCGGCGACGAGCAGCATGAGGAACGTGCCCCACATGATGCGCGCGCCGCCGATCGCCAAAGGATTTCCCATCATGCTCAGGAAGGGCGCCTTCGCGTCAATGTCCTGCATACCGATGGTTTCGCTCTGCGAATAAAACGTATTGAGCGCGCCGATGATGCTGAGCGTGCCAAGCGTGACGATGAACGGCGGCATTTTCAGCCGGGTCACCAGCGCTCCGTTGAGGTAGCCAAAGACGGCCCCGCACAAGAGACCGAGCGGAAAGCCGAGGATCGTCGGCACGCCGTCGAGCACAGCCAGACGTCCCATCACCACCGAAGAGATGACCATGATCACGCCGATCGACAGATCGATGCCAGCGGTGAGGATCACCAGGGTCTGTCCGATGCCGAGAATGCCGGTGACCATCACCTGGGTGAGAACGGTCGAGATGTTGCTGGCGGTGGTGAAGCGCGCCGGATTGACCGCCACGCCAAGCAGCAGCCCGAGCGCCAGCACGACGAAGGGGACGGTCGTCGGGTAGACATGCAGGAAGCGCTGCAAGCGCTGGAGAAACGAGAGCCGCTGCTCGTCGAACGAGGCGACCGACGTCGCGGCGCCGGTGAGAACCTTTTCGAACTCCTGCTGCGCGGGACGTCCGGCCGGAGACGCTTCGGTCATAAGTATCCTCCCCGCGTTCCCGAGTTCGTTACGTCTTGTTTTGTCGGCGCCCCAACTCTGCTTGCGGGCGCCGACTTCTTGTCAACTACGTGACGATGATTAAGCGCCGTTCCTCGCGCGAAATCAACCCCAGCAGAGCTTCGAGCCCTCTTCGACGCTGATCGAAGGGACGCCGGGCATCGGTTGGTCGGTGATGAGCTTCTCGCCGCTGTCGATGCTGTGCGGCTTCGTGCCGTTCTTGAGATACTCAGCGATTTGCTCGACACCGTCGGCGGCCATCAACAACGGGTACTGCTGCGTGGTGGCGGAGATGGTGCCGTCCTTGAGCCACGGCATCGCGAAGCAGCCGCCGTCGATGGCGACGGCGATGACGCCCTTGTCCTTGCCCGCCGCCTTCAGCGCCGCCATGCCGCCGTAGGCGGCCGGCTCGTTGATCGCGTAGACGACATCGATGTGGTCGGCCTTCTGCAGGATGTTCTCCATTGCCTTGCGGCCGCCCTCGGTCGAGCCTTGGGTGACGTCGGAGCCGACGATCTGGGGGCTGTCGCTCATCGCGAAGTGCTTCGGATTCTTGACCGGGATGCCGAACCCGGTGAGGAAGCCGTTGTGGCGCTCGTAGTCCACCGACGGCTGGTTGGGCGTCAAGTCCAGGGTGGCGATTTTGGCGGTCGCCGCCTTGTCGCCGAGTTTGGCCTTCGTCCATTCGCCGACTAGTTTGCCCGCCGCGAAGTTGTCAGTGCCGATATTGGCGTCGGCGGCCGTCACGGGATCGAGCTTGGTGTCGAGGGTGATGACGACGATGCCGGCGTCACGCGCCTTCTTGACGGTCGGCACGATCGCGGTTGAGTCGCTCGGCACCAGCAGGATGCCCTTGGCGCCAGCCGCCATCAGCTGCTCGATCGCGGCGACCTGCCCGTCGTTGTCGCCGTCCGCCTTGCCGGCGTAGGACTGCGGCGTCAGACCGAGCTCCTTGGCCTTCTTCTCAAAGCCTTCCTTCATCTTGACGAAGAAAGGATTGGTGTTGGTCTTGGTGATGAGGCCGACGATCGGGCCGTCGGCCAGCGAAGGCCCGGCGCTCAGCGCAAGCGAGACCGCCGCAATGGCGACAGATGCTAGAATTCCAGAGATTTTGGTCACGAGGTTTCCTCCCATGCGGGTCAATTGGCGGCGCTTAACGATCGCGCGGCGTGCCCTGGTTCGGCACGGCCTGCGCGTGCGCGCTTCGCGTCGTCATTGCTATTGGGCCAAACTTTTGAGGCTGAGTCAAGGATAATTATAGCCGCTGTAATTATTCTTGACAGCGCGCCTCAATCCGCCCAATCTTAAGGCAGCATCAGGCCCAAGCAGCGAGGGAGTCAGGGATGAAGGAGGCGCGAAGCAGTTCGCGCGCCCGTTACGCTCACCAGGTTCAGGGCCTCGGCGAAGCGGAGGCGGTGTTTGTCTCGTCTGTGACTGATATCGCGAGCGGGGCCAACCAAGCTGGCGTGCGCCTCTACAACGAGAGGCTGCTCCTGTCGCTTGTGCGGCGCTTCGGTCCCCTGTCAAAAATCGAGGTGGCGAGACTGACCGGCCTGTCGGTGCAATCAACCTCGGCGATCATGAATCGCCTGCAGACGGACGGCCTGTTGAAGCGCGAGGCGCCGCTACGCGGCCGCGTCGGACAGCCGACAGTGCCGATGTCTCTCGATCCGGAAGGCGCGTTCTCGCTCGGCCTCAAGATCGGCCGGCGCAGCCTCGACTTCGTCCTCGTCGATTTTCGCGGCGCCGTTCGCCGGCGCGATCATCGGACATTCGCTTTTCCGACACCCTCGATGATCCTCGAGTTCGTCCGCGGCTCGCTGCCACGGATGACGGAAGCGCTCGACGAGCGGCAGAAGCGGCGGATTGCCGGCCTCGGCGTCGCCTTTCCGTTCCAGCTCTGGACCTGGGAGAAAGAGATCGGGGCGCCGCCGGGCGCGATGAGAGCGTGGCGCGACTTCGACGTCGAGGCGGAGATCGCGAGGATCTGCCCCTATCACGTGATCCTTTGCAACGACGCCACCACAGGTTGCGCCGCCGAGTTCTTTTTCGGCCGCGGCTGGCGGTTTCGCGACTTTCTCTATATCTTCGTCGGGGCCTTCATCGGCGGGGGTCTCGTCCTCGACGGGGCCTTGCGGACCGGGCGCACGGGCAACGCCGCCGCTTTGGGTTCGATGCCGGTCATGCCAAAGAGCGAAGGCGGGCGCGCGCCGCAGCTCATCTCGTGCGCCTCGATCTTCCAACTCGAACGTCGCCTTGAGGCGGCCGGCATTGACGCTTCGCCAATCTGGGCGACGCCCAACGACTGGCCGGATTTCGGCGCTCCCCTCGACGCCTGGATTGAAGAGGTCGCGTTGGCCTTGGCTTACGCTTCGCTTGCGGCGATCTCGATTACCGATTTCGAGGCGATTATTGTGGATGGCGCGATGCCGCCGCATGTCCGCGATCGGCTGACCACCCGCGCGACGCAGATTTTCGCAGGGCTCGACCGGCGAGGCCTGAGCGACGTCGAGATCGTTTCGGGGACGGTCGGCGCCGACGCGCTCGCCATAGGGGGAGCGGCGCTGCCGCTCCTTAAGAATTTCGGCCGGGACCGCGAGGTCCTGCTGAAGGACACATTGAGCCAGGTGGTTTAGTCATATTTGCCGCGTTCCACGCCGACACTGAGAGGCGCCATGACCCAACGCATCGTTAAGGTTGAGCCGTTCGACCTCTTGGTCTTCGGCGGCACGGGCGATCTTGCCTATAGAAAGCTCTATCCGGCGCTCTTTCACCGGGAGCGGAGCGAACAGTTCACCGAACCAACCCGCATCATCGGCGTCTCCCGCCGTCATCTCGGTCGCGACGAATTCCGCGCCACCGTGAAGGACGCGCTCATCAAATACAACGTGTTTGACGAAGGGGGAGGAGACGCGGCAGGCAGGTTCCTCGCTCGACTGGAATATGTCGCGGCCGACGCCACCAGCGAGGAAGGCTGGCAGGAGTTGAGGTCGCTGCTCGGCTCGGACGAACGCGTGCACGCGTTCTACCTCGCGACCGGCCCCGACCTCTTCTGTCCGCTTGCCAGCCGGCTCGGCTCGGAGGGACTCGTCACCACCCGCTCGCGCATCATAGTCGAGAAACCCATCGGCAAGGACGGGGCGACCGCCGCCGTCATCAACAACGAGATCGGATCCGTTTTCACGGAAGGCGCAATCTTCCGCATTGACCACTACCTAGGCAAGGAATCGGTGCAGAACCTGATGGCGCTGCGCTTCGCCAACGTTCTGCTCGAGCCGTTGTGGAACAACGCCCACATCGATCACGTGCAGATCACCGTCGCTGAGACGCTGGGTGTGGAGGGACGCGGCGGCTATTACGACGAGGCCGGCGCGATCCGCGACATGGTCCAGAACCATATGATGCAGCTCTTGTGCCTCGTCGCCATGGAGCCGCCAAACTCGCTCGACGCGGATTCGTTGCGCGACGAGAAGCTCAAGGTGTTGAAGGCGCTCCAGCCGATCGACGAGTCGAACGCATCAGCCTTCACCGTGCGTGGACAATATCGCGCCGGTTTCGCCGACGGCGGACCGGTCCCGAGCTATCTGCACGACGTTGGCAAGGAGGAGAGCGACACGGAGACATTCGTCGCCCTGAAGATCGGCGTGGCTAACTGGCGTTGGGCGGGAGTGCCCTTCTATTTGCGAACCGGCAAGCGCCTGCCGCAGCGGTTTTCCGAGATCGTGGTCGGGTTCCGGCGCGTGCCGCACGTCATCTTCGACGCGATGTCGGATTCGATGCCGCCCAACCGGCTCGTGATCCGGGTTCAGCCCGACGAGGGAATCAAACTGTGGATGATGGTGAAGGAGCCAGGGCCGGGCGGCATGCGCCTCCAGCACCTGCCGCTCGACATGAGCTT
>DATJXI010000195.1:0-6471 GCA_035500275.1 Roseiarcus sp.
GAATGAATGGCGAAGCTCGACAAGCCCAATTCCTTCCGCACCGGGCCCGACGAGCGCGGCCGCTTCGGGATCTACGGCGGGCGCTTCGTCGCCGAGACGCTGATGCCGCTCATCCTCTCGCTCGAGAAGGCCTATGGGGAGGCCAAGGCCGACCCCTCGTTTCAGGCCGAGCTTGACTATTTCCTCAAACATTACGCAGGGCGGCCGAGCCCGCTCTATTTCGCCGGACGGCTGACGCGCGAGCTTGGCGGCGCAAAAATCTACTTCAAGCGCGACGAGCTCAACCACACCGGCGCGCACAAGATTAACAACGTGCTGGGCCAGATCCTGCTCGCCCGCCGCATGGGGCGGCGCCGCATCATTGCCGAGACCGGCGCCGGCCAGCACGGCGTCGCCACCGCCACCGCCTGCGCGCGCTTCGGCTTGCCATGCGTCGTCTACATGGGGGCGGTCGACGTCGAGCGGCAGAAGCCGAACGTCTTCCGCATGAAGATGCTCGGCGCCGAGGTTCGGCCGGTCAAGAGCGGCGCGCGCACGCTGAAGGACGCGATGAACGAGGCTTTGCGCGACTGGGTGACCAATGTCGCCGACACGTTCTACTGCATCGGCACCGTCGCCGGCCCGCACCCCTACCCCGCCATGGTGCGCGACTTCCAGTGCGTCATCGGCAATGAGGTGCGCACGCAGATGATGGAGCTGGAAGGCCGGCTGCCCGACAGCCTCGTCGCCGCCATCGGCGGCGGGTCGAACGCCATCGGCCTCTTCCACCCCTTCCTCGACGACGCGAGCGTCGAGATGTTCGGCGTCGAGGCGGCCGGGCACGGGCTCGACGTGCCGAACGGCCACGCCGCGTCGATCACCGGCGGCAGGCCGGGCGTGCTGCACGGCAACCGCACGTATCTGTTACAGACCGAGGATGGCCAGATCCTCGAAGGCCATTCGATCTCGGCCGGGCTCGACTACCCCGGCGTCGGCCCCGAGCACGCCTGGCTCAACGACGTCGGCCGCGTGACCTACCTGTCCGCCACCGACAACGAGGCGCTCAACGCGTTCCAGCTCTGCTCAAAACTCGAGGGCATCATCCCGGCGCTGGAGCCGGCGCATGCGCTGGCCAAGGTGATCGAGCTTGCCCCCAAGCGCCCGAAAGATCACCTGATGGTGATGAACCTGTGCGGCCGGGGGGACAAGGACATCTTCGCCGTCGCGGAGCACCTCGGCGGCATGTGAGCCGCGGGCGCCGTTCTGGCAGCGCCTCCATCTTTTCAACGGGTTGGGCGCCGGAAACTGTCAAAACGCAACTCCCAAGCTGAGAGGTCCGGCGGTCGTCACTGCGTCATCGCGAGCCGCAAAGCGGCGCGGCGATCCAGGAGATCGTGGGTCGCCTGACGTTCCTGGATCGCCACGTCGGCCTTCGGCCTCCTCGCGACGACGCGTCGTAGGGAGCTGCTTTTTTTCCATCCAAGCAAGTCCAAGCCAATTATCCTTGTTTTGGCGACGTTTTCAGGGTCTTCCACAAGGGGTCCCCGTCCAAATAAGTGCTGCCAAGAGTTAGTAAACCGATTGAATTTGTTATATATGCCGCGAAAGCCGCACGGTTTCAGCCCCCGAGCCTCAAAAGATAAAGGACGCGCGACGGCTGGCGCTGGTCGCCCGCCAACGCGGCCGATGGCAAAGAACTTGCCTCCCCCTGCTACAAGTCGCAGCTACCCGCGACGGCCTAACTCTCGCAGACTGTCAGGCGTAGGCTTGGCGAGCCGGGGAATTGAGACGGAGGGGCCATGAAAGTCGCAATCCGGGCCGAGGAAGCCGCAGCCCTGATCCCTGACGGCGCGACTTTGCTCATCGGCGGGTTCATGGGCGTCGGCTCGCCGCACCGGGTCATCGACGCGCTGGTCAAGCGCGGCGCCAAGAACCTCACCGTCGTCGCCAACGACACCGCAATGCCCGGCAAGGGCGTCGGCAAGCTCATCACGGCCGGCGCGGTCGCGAGGCTCATCGCCTCGCATATCGGCCTCAACCCGGAGACGCAGGCCAAGATGATTGAGGGCGAGATCGAGGTCGAGCTTGTCCCGCAAGGCACGCTGGTTGAGCGCATCCGCGCGGGTGGCGTGGGCCTGGGCGGCGTCTTGACCGCCACCGGCCTCGGCACCGTGGTGGAAAAAGGCAAGCGCGTCATCGAGGTGGACGGCAAGGCGTATCTCTTGGAGAAGCCGATCCGCGGCGATTTCGCCCTCGTCGCAGCCAAGCAGGCCGACTATTACGGCAACCTCGAATATTCGCTGACCGCCCACAACTTCAATCCGATCATCGCGCTCGCGGCCGACGTCGTCATCGCCGAGCCGCAGACGATCGTCCCCGTCGGCGTCATCCCGCCCGACGCGGTCAAGACGCCGGGCGTGCTCGTGACGCACCTCATCGAAAGGGCCTTTTGACCCATGGACGCCAAGGAAATCATCGCCCGCCGCGTCGCGCGGGAGATCAAGCCGGAGATGCTGGTCAATCTCGGCATCGGTCTGCCGAGCCTTGTCGCCAATTACCTGCCCACCGACGTCCATGTGTTCTTCCAGGCTGAGAACGGGGTCATCGGCTTGGGGCCGCGCCCGCCCGAGGGCATGGAGGACCCGGACCTCACGGATGCCGGCGGCGGCTTCGTCACCGCCATGCCCGGCGCCGCCTCGATCGACAGCGCCATGAGCTTCGGCCTCATCCGGGGCGGCCATCTCGACATGACGGTGCTTGGCGGCCTTGAAGTGGACGAGCTCGGCCATCTCGCGAACTGGATGGTGCCGGGAAAGATGGTGCCGGGCATGGGCGGAGCGATGGACCTCGTCTGCGGCGCGCGCCGGGTCGTCGTCGCGATGGTCCATTCCGCCAAGGGCGGGCACAAGATCGTGCCGCGTTGCACGCTGCCCTTGACTGCGACGCGCCGCGTCTCGCTTGTTGTGACGGAGATGGCGGTCATCGAGCCGACCGAGGCGGGGCTGGTCTTGCGCGAGCGGGGACCCGGCTCATCGGTGGACGACATCGTGAAGGCGACCGCCGCGCGGCTCATAGTCGAGGGCGAGCCGCGGGAAATGGAGCTGGCTTGAGGCGTCGGCTCGGCGCCCGATGACGTCTATTTTGGCGAACTCAGGGACCGGGTTCAGCAGGCCGAGAGGAAGTGCGCGGGAAGCGCCCCGTCCCCGCGCGAACTGGCCCGCCCACGACACCTTTCAGGGCACGAGACCTTTGGCCGCGTTGCGACTTTCTCGACGATGCTCTATGGACAAGCGCTCGTGAAGCGCGGAGAACAGCGCCTCTTTTGGGCCATCACCTTCGCAGTGGCTGGGACGGATTCATGCTGATTGGAGTGCCCGCGGAAACCGATCCGGGGGAAACACGCGTCGCCGCGACTCCCGAAACGGTGAAGAAATTCATGGGCCTCGGCGCCGAGGTTGGGGTCGCGCACGGCGCCGGAGGCAAGTCGGGAGTTCCCGACGCGGAGTATCTGTCGGCCGGAGCAAAGCTCGTCTCGCAGGACGAAGCGCTCGCCGCCGACGTCGTGCTCAAGGTCAAGCGACCGGCCGCCGAGGAGATTGGACAGCTCAAAAGCGGCGCGCTCGTCATCGCCACGATGGACCCCTATGGGCACGAGGATGCGATCCAGGCCTTGGCGAAGGCGGGCGTCGCGGCTTTCGCCATGGAGCTCATGCCCCGGATTACGCGCGCGCAAGTGATGGACGTGCTGTCCAGTCAGGCGAATCTAGCCGGCTATCGCGCGGTAATCGAGGCCGCCGCCGAATACGGGCGGGCGCTGCCGATGATGATGACGCCGGCCGGCACCGTGCCCGCCGCCCGGCTCTTCGTGATGGGAGTCGGCGTCGCCGGCCTGCAGGCGATCGCCACCGGGCGGAGGCTCGGCGCGGTCGTCACCGCCACGGACGTCAGGCCCGCGACGAAGGAACAGGTCGAGTCGCTCGGCGCCAAGTTCGTGGCCGTCGAGGATGAGGAGTTCAAACAGGCCGAGACCGCGGGCGGCTACGCCAAGGAAATGTCGGACGCGTACAAGGCCAAGCAGGCGGAGCTGATCGCCTCGCACATCGCCAAGCAGGATATCGTCATCACGACCGCCCTCATTCCGGGCCGCCCCGCCCCGCGCCTCATCTCGGCGGACATGGTGAAGTCCATGCGGCCTGGCTCGGTCATCGTGGACATCGCAGTCGAGCGCGGCGGCAATTGCGAACTCGCCAAGGCGGGCGAGCTCGTCACGACCGACAACGGCGTCAGGATCGTCGGCTATTCGAGCGTGACGCGCCTCCCCGCGACCGCCTCCTCGCTCTATGCGCGCAACCTCTACGCCTTCGGCGAGACGCTCATCGACAAGGCGAGCAAGGCGCTGGCGGTCAACTGGGACGACGAGCTCGTCAAGTCGACCTGCCTCACCCGCAACGGCGCGATCGTTCACCCCAGCTTCCAGCCCAAGTAGCCCATGAGGCGCATTAGCGCCGCCAAGACCTGACCGGAGAGCCGGATGGACAATTTCGACGCCGCCCTCGCCAAACTCAGAGCCGCGACCGACGCCGCCCAGGAGGCGGCCCGTGCGGTCCAGGCTTACGGCGACCAAATCGCGGCCGCCGGCCACGCCGCCTCCGGCGGCGCCATCGATCCGTTCGTGTTCCGCGTCGCGATTTTCGCCCTCGCGGTGTTCGTGGGCTACTACGTCGTCTGGTCGGTGACGCCGGCGCTGCACACGCCGCTCATGTCCGAGACCAACGCCATCTCCTCGGTCATCGTCGTCGGCGCGCTGCTCTCGGTCGGCGTGGCAGCGGTGGACAGCGGCTCGGTCTTCGCCCGCGTCGTCGGCTTCGTTGCTCTCATCCTCGCCTCGGTGAACATCTTCGGCGGGTTCCTCGTCACCGAGCGCATGCTCGCAATGTACAAGAAGAAGGGTTGAGCCACGTGAACGCCAACCTCGCCGCGCTCCTCTACCTCGTCTCAGGCATCCTGTTCATCCTGGCGCTGCGCGGCCTCTCCTCCCCGGCCACATCGCGGCAGGGCAACCGCTTTGGCATGATCGGCATGGCGATCGCCATCGTGACGACGCTGGCCTTGAAGCCGCCGTCGGGCGCGGTCTCGTGGCTGCTCATCGTTCTGGGCCTGGCGATCGGCGGCGGCATCGGCGCTTGGCGCGCGCGCACCGTCAAGATGACGGCGATGCCCCAGTTGGTGGCGATGTTCCACTCGCTGGTCGGCCTTGCGGCGGTGCTCGTCGCCGCCGGCGCGCTCTATGCGCCGGACGCCTACGGCATCTGGGACGGCGCCGAAATCCATCCGGCGAGCATCATCGAGATGTCGCTGGGTCTTGCGATCGGCGCTATGACCTTCACCGGCTCGGTCATCGCCTTTCTCAAGCTCGACGGGCGCATGTCGGGCGCCCCGATCCTCCTGCCTCAGCGGCACGCGATCAATATCGCGCTCGGCGTCGGGCTGGTCGTTCTGATCGGGCTTTTCTACGCTGCGCAGGCGCCGCTCTTCTTCTGGCTGATCGCCCTCGTCTCTCTTGTGATCGGCGTGACCATGATCATCCCGATCGGCGGCGCCGACATGCCGGTCGTCATTTCGATGCTGAACTCCTATTCGGGCTGGGCGGCGGCGGGCATCGGCTTCACCCTCGGCAATCTGGCGCTCATCATCACCGGCGCGCTCGTCGGCTCCTCGGGCGCCATCCTCTCCTACATCATGTGCAAGGGGATGAACCGGTCGTTCATCTCCGTCATCCTCGGCGGCTTCGGGGGCGAGGTTGCAGGGCCGGCCGTCGGCAAGGAAACTCGCCCGGTTAAGCAGGGCTCGGCCGACGACGCCGCGTTCATGATGAAGAACGCCGAGAAGGTCATCATCGTGCCGGGCTACGGCATGGCGGTCGCGCAGGCGCAGCATTCCTTGCGCGAGATGGCCGACGTCCTCAAGAAGAACGGGGTCGAGGTGAAATACGCCATCCACCCCGTCGCTGGCCGCATGCCCGGCCACATGAACGTGCTGCTCGCCGAAGCGAACGTGCCTTACGACGAGGTGTTCGAGCTCGAAGACATCAACAACGAGTTCGCCCAAACCGACGTCGCCTATGTCATCGGGGCCAACGACGTCACCAACCCCGCCGCCAAGACCGACCCAAAATCACCGATCTACGGCATGCCGGTTCTCGACGTCGAAAAGGCGAAGACGGTGCTGTTCGTCAAGCGCAGCATGGCCGCCGGTTATGCCGGCGTGGATAACGAATTATTTTACCGCGACAACACGCTGATGCTGTTCGGCGACGCCAAGAAAATGACCGACGCCATCGTCAAGGCGCTGCAGAGCTGAGGCGGGCGGAGTTCTAGCTCTTGGGCGTTGGTGATGAATTCGCGCTGAGGATATGCCGATGCGCGTCGAGCGCGCGGGCCAGGCCAAGAAGCGCAAGTGGACAATTTCCACGACTGGGCAAATTCGTCAGAA
>DATJXI010000196.1:0-4216 GCA_035500275.1 Roseiarcus sp.
GGCACGCCGTCGCAGCGCGCCGCGTCCCGCAGATCCTTCGGGATCTGCTGGACGAACTCGCTCAGGATGAACACCGACATCGGCAACCCCTGCGCGACATAGACGAGGATCAGCGCGGTCAGCGTGTCGTTGAGGCCGGCCTTGCGCATCATGGTCACGATCGCAACCGATCCCAGCCGGATCGGCACCATGATGCCGATCGAAAAGAACAGCGCCAGCGCCGTCGAGCCGCGGAACTTGTATTCGGTCAGCGCCCACGCCGCCATCGCGCCGAACAAGAGAACGAGGGCCATGCTGACGAGCGTGACGATCAGCGAATTGGCGAAATAGGTGACGATCAGCGAGGCCTTGAACACCTTGGCGTAGCCGACCAGCGAGAAGGTCGTCGCGCTCGGGGGGGCGAGCGGCGCGCCGAAGATGGCGTTGCGCGCCTTGAACGAGTTCATCACCACGAGCAGAATCGGCCCGAGCGCGAGCGCGCTGTAGGCGATGAGGATGATGTGGACGCCGAGCGACTGCGCGCGCCGGTTGAGCATCGTTTCCCCTAGAAGGCGTAGCGCCGCATGCGGCGCTGGACGACGAACAGATAGACACAGACGCCGATGAGGATGATGAAGAACATCACCGTCGCCACCGCCGCGCCCATGGTCGGGTTGCCGAGCTGCAACTGGTCGCCGAAGAACGTGCGGTAGAAGAAGGTTCCGAGAATGTCGGAAGCGAAGTTTGGCCCGGCCTTTGCCCCTTTGACAGTGTAGATGAGGTCGAAGGCGTTGAAATTGCCGACGAAGGTCAGGATCGAGACGAGGCCGATGGTCGGGAGTACGAGCGGCAGCTTGATGTGCCAGAAGATGCGGAAATGCCCCAGCCCGTCGACCCGCGCCGCGTCGATGAGCTCGTCGGGAATGTTGAGCAGCGCCGCGTAGATCAGCATCAGCGGGATGCCAACGAACTGCCAGACGGAGATGAGCGCGAGCGTCACGAGAGCGGTCGACGGGAGGCCGAGCCACGGAGCGAACCAGCTCCCGAGGCCGACAGCCTTGAGCGCCCCCTCGGCCACGCCCCAGAGCGGCGACAGGATGAGGTTCCAGGAGAAGCCGACGATCACGACCGAGAGCATAGTCGGCAGGAAGATGATCGTCCGGTAGAGGCTCTTCAGCTTGAGGCCGGGCAGGCTGAGAAGCCCCGCGAGAGCGATGCCGATCGGGTTCTGCACCGCCATGTGCACGGCGAAGAAGACGAGGTTGTTCTTGACCGCGTTCCAGAACGGCTGCGACCAGACGGCGTCGGTCAGCAACGTGACGAAATTGGCCGTGCCGACGAAATGATAGGCGCCCGACCTGTCGGTCGTGTAGGTCGCGAGCCCCATGGTCGCGATCAGCGGGTAGATCGAGAAGAGCGTATAGGTCGCAACTGCAGGGCCGAGGAAGAGCGCCATCAGCGCGAGGAAGCGTCCTCGCGGCATGGAGGCGACGACTTGGGACAGGGGTTCGGCCATCGTTCGGCTCTCTGGCTTGCCCTCACCCCAGCCCTCTTCCGTGAACGGGAGAGGGCTGGCGCCCTTCTCCCGCTTTGCGGGAGAAGGTGGCGGCGAAGCCGCCGGATGAGGGTTTAGCCGTCACTTGCCGGGATGGTACCACTTGTCGAGGCCGTCCTGCAGTTCCTTGCCCGCGGCTTCCGGGGTCAGCGTGCCGTTGATGACCCGGGCCGAGACGTTCCAGAGTTGGTTTTCCAGGTTCGGAGTGCCGCGCGACAGGATCTGGTACGAATTGCGGATCGTCGACTTGCAGTCCTTCCGCCAGCCTTCCATCTCGGCCGCGAGCGGGTCCTTGATCGTGACGGGCGCCTTGCTCAGCGGGAAGAAGCCCGGCAGAGCGTTCGCGTAGATCTCCGCGAACTCCGGCGTCGTCAGCCATTCGAGGAACTTCATCGCGTCCGCCTTGTTCTTGGACGCCGAATTGACCCCCATGCCGATGTCGACATGGTCGGAGATGTAGCATTGGGTCTGGCCGGCGGGCAGCGGCGGCGGAAACGCGCCGATCGGGAACTGCGCATCCTTGCGGAAGGTCGAGATGTCCCACGATCCGGTCGGATAGATCGCCGCCTTGCCGAGCGAGAACAGGTTCTGGCTGTCGGGATATTTCTGCGCCTGGAAGCCGTTGCCCATATAGGGCGCCCAGGAGGCGAGCTCCTTGAACACCGCGATATATTGCGGATCGGTGAACTTCTCCTTGCCGGCGATCAGCGCGAGACGCCCAGTCTCGCCGTTCCAGTAATCGGGCCCGATGTTCTGGAAGCCCATGGTCGCGGCTTCCCACTGGTCCGCGGTGCCCATGTCGATCGGCGTGTATGTCCCGTCCTTTTTCAACTTGTCGAGGATCTCGTGGAACTCGGCCATCGTCTTCGGCGGCTTCGCGCCGATCTTCTTGAAGGCGTCCTCGTTGTAGAAAAAGCCATGGATGACGGAGGCCATCGGCACGCAGAAGGTTGTCTTGCCGTCGTCGGTCGACCAGGCGGCCTTGGCGACGCTGGAGAAATTCTCCATGCCCTTGAGATCGTTGAGGGCGTCCAATTGATGCTTCTGGAATTCCTGAAGCGACGTATCGAAGGGGCGGCAGGTGATGAGGTCCCCGGCGGTGCCGCCGTCGAGCCGCGCGTTCAGCGTGGCGTTGTAGTCGGCCGGCGCGCCGGGAGCGAACTCGATCTTGATGTCCGGATAGTGCTTGTTGAAGGCGGGGATGATCGTGTTGTTCCAAATGTCTGAATCGTCGTTGCGCCAGCTCTCGATCTTGAGCGAACCGGCCTGAACCGCCGCGAGCCCCGACAGCAACGCAGCGAGCGCAACCCCGGCGCCGGTCATCATTTTCAAAGTCGCTTTCATCTTTTCCTCCCTGTGAAACGTCGCATTCGTCAGTGCCTACGATACTCTGGTCTCACACGATGTCGATCTTGAAGTCGCTCCCAATCCCTTCCGCTAGCTAGCGCCTTCGTCAGGCTCTCCTGGAACCGACTGCACTCGGGAGTTCGTGCGAATGCGGCGGCAAGGCTGCATCGCCGGACACCCCCTTTCGACCAACATCTCTCCTACCACTTGTCGAGGTGGTCGCTGAATTTTTTTCGAGGGCGGCAAGACAGTGGTGAAGCCGCGATATTCTATCGGTGTGGACGGCGGCGCCACGCGTTGTCGCGCTCGCTTGCGCGATGCTTTCGGCCGCATGTTAGCTCAGGCGATTGGTCCCGCGGCCGACATCTACTTTGACTTCGAGGCGGGAAACGCGACGTCGTAGATCAGACGATCGTCAAGGCCGACCTTGCCGCGGCGGCGCAGGCCCATTTCGCGCTTAGCCTGGGCCTGGCTGACGTCACGGATTCAGACGACGCGAAGCGAGTCGCCGACCTGCTGTCCGGATGGGTGCGCGTCGAAGCGGCGAACGACGCGGTGACCGCCTGCATTGGCGCGAACGGCGCAGGCCATGGCGGACCACGGCTTCGGCTGGGGCTACACCTGGACGAAGCTGCATCTTCAAAGGAAGGGCGTGATCGGAAAGGCGCCCCGCAAGGGGGCGCGCCGCAGAAAGCGCGAGCGGCGCAGGAGAGCGTCAGGTCGGAAACGACAATTGCGTGTCCCTACCGCACGCTCAAGCTGGCGATCCCGGCAAGCCCGATGCGGCCGCATTTCGTCAAAGCGCGGGTCAAAGTGCGCGTCCACCCCGACGGCGCGCACGCCCTCTTCCACGGACCGATGCATCGGCCGGTACGACCCGAACGGAGCCATCCGAGATGCGAAAAACGCCGCTTAGATCCGCTCGGCGGCGACCCTCGTGGAAATGTGGACTAGGCATCCGCCTTGCCCACAGTCCCACGAGGCAGAACAAAACCAGAAGCAGCGGACATTTGATGCGCCGCCAAGACCGGACATATCGTGGGCTATCGGCAGAAAATGTCGGCCGGCGCGCTCTTGGCCGGGACGGGCCGGGACAAGTTCGGCCACAATGGATTGCATGCTAGCCAAGCTCGACGGTCAGAAACGGCGCGCTCCGCGGAGGACGCATGCTGCAAGCCTGGCGTTGGTTCGGCCCGCACGATCCGGTTAGCCTCGAAAACGCCGCTCAAGCCGGGGCGACGGGCGTCGTTACCGCCCTACATCACATGAACCAGGGCCAGGTCTGGAGCGAGGACGAGGTCTTGAAGCGCAAAGCCGAGATCGAGCGCGCCGGCC